>JAFKJW010000105.1 GCA_017305925.1 Hyphomicrobiales bacterium
CCTCGGCCTCCGCCGCCTCGCGCGCCAGGCGCTCCTGCTTCACCCGAGCCTTCTCCCCCTCGCGAATGGCGCGCGCCTCGCGGATCGCCTTGCGCTCCGCCTGACGCGCCGCAACCGCCGGATCGTCCGCCGGCGGACGCGACTTGAACTTCTCCAGAAGGGCCCTTCTTGCGTCGTTTGCGGCGTTGCGACGCTCCGCGAAGTCTTTTTCCTTGAAAATTGCCAAAGTCACTTCCCTACGATGATTTCGCGTCGCTTAGATACTCATCGCGGGGCCAAGATCAAGCGCCACAAGGCCGTGGCCCGCAATTTTGCGGCCTCTGCGACATCGCCGCACCGCTCTGCCGCGGCAGCGGCGCCGGTGCGGAACTGTTTTTCCTTGGCGTCGTTGATTAAGATGGCGCGGCCGCGCCGAAGAGGGGCTTTCCATGAAAGAACGTGTCGATGATGCGGGCATGCCGGCGCAGTCCAGGACCGTCCGCGTCTGCCTGATCGGCCTGTTCCTGTTCGCGCTGGTCTATGCGCTCTATTTCGGGCGCGATTTCTTCATGCCCGTGGTTCTCGCCTTCCTGCTGGCGCTGATGATGTCGCCGGTGGTGCGCGCGCTGGCCAAGCGCGGCATCGCGCCGCCGGTCTCGGCCACGCTGGTGGTGATCGTGACGCTCGGCGGGCTGGCGGCGGCCGGCTATTTTCTCAGCGGGCCGGCGATCGCGCTCGGCAACGACGCCCCCAATATCGGACGCCGCGTCGCCCAAAGGCTGGCTGAGCTCCAGCACCCGTTCCAGCGCATCCTCGACGTGTCGCAGCAGGTGGAGAAGATGACGAGCGTCACCGACGAGCCGGGCGTCGCCAAGGTGGTCGTCGCCCAACCCGGCATCATCTCGCAGGCGGCCGGCAACATCATTTCCGGCGCGACCTCGGCGGCGATCGTCTTCGTGCTGTGGCTTTTCCTGCTGGCGTCCGGATCGATGTTCTACGAGAAGATCGTACAATCCTTCACGCGGCTCAGCGAGAAGAAGCGCGCGCTCCGCGTGGTCTACGACGTGGAGCGCGAGATCTCGCGCTACCTGCTGACGGTGACGCTGATCAATGGCGGGCTTGGCGCGGCCATCGGCATCGGCCTGTGGCTGCTCGGCGTGCCGAACCCCGCCGTATGGGGCACGATGGCGGCGCTGCTCAACTTCCTGCCCTATATCGGCGCGCTGACGACCATCCTGGTGGTGGCGGCGATCTCGCTCATCAGCTTCGAAAGCCTCGGCTACGCGCTGGTGCCGCCGCTCTTCGTGCTGTGCTGCAACATCGTGGAAGGACAGATCGTGACGCCGCTCATCGTCGGGCGGCGGCTGGAGATCAACGCGGTGGCGATCTTCATCGCCGTCGCCTTCTGGTCGTGGCTGTGGGGCTTCGTCGGCGCGCTGATCGCGGTGCCGCTCCTGGTGACGGCCAAGGTGTTCTGCGACCATTTCGAGGGGCTGCGCCACATCGGCAACTTCCTGTCGGCCGAGACATCCGGGAACGACGAGGAGGAAGACGACGAAGCCGAGCGCAAGCCGGCCGGCGCGGCGGCGGCATAGCGGCATTGCGGCATCACCGCTGTCCGCCTACATGCGCCTGATCCGCAACTGCCGGAAAGAAGGCGCGCCATGACCACTCTCTCCGTCCTCGACCTCGCTCCGGTGCCGGAGGGCAGCCGCGTGGCCGAGGCGCTGCGCAACACGGAGGATCTCGCGCGGCACGCCGAGCGGCTCGGCTACGCCCGCTACTGGCTGGCCGAGCACCACAACATGCCGGGCATCGCCAGCGCCGCCACCGCCGTGGTCATCGCGCATGTCGCGGCCGCGACCTCGACGATCCGCGTCGGCGCCGGCGGCATCATGCTGCCCAACCATGCGCCGCTGGTGATCGCCGAGCAGTTCGGCACGCTGGCCGCGCTGCATCCGGGCCGCATCGACCTCGGGCTGGGCCGCGCGCCCGGCACCGACATGATGACCGCACGGGCGCTGCGGCGGAATTTGCAGGGCGACATCGACAGCTTTCCGCAGGACGTGGTGGAGCTCATCAACTATTTCGCGCCGGTCGAGCCCGGCCAGCGCGTGCAGGCCGTGCCCGGCGCCGGCGAAAGCGTCGAGGTCTGGATCCTCGGGTCGAGCACCTATGGCGCGCAACTCGCCGCGATCCTCGGCCTGCCCTACGCCTTCGCCTCGCATTTCGCGCCGGCCGAGATGGAGAACGCGATCGACATCTACCGCAGCCGCTTCCACCCTTCCGGGGCGCTGGACAAGCCGCACCTGATGCTCGGGCTGAACGTCGTCGCGGCGGACACCGACGAGGAGGCGCGTCTCCTCTTTTCCTCGCTCCAGCAGGCCTTCGTCAATCTGCGCAGCGGGCGGCCCGGCAGGCTGCCGCCGCCGGTCGAGGGTTACGAGGAGAGCCTGGACCCGCAGGCGAAGGCCATGCTCGGCCACGCGCTCTCCTGCGCCATCGTCGGCTCGCGCGAGCGCGTGGCCCAGGGGCTCGACGCCTTCATCCGGCGAACCGGGGCGGACGAGCTGATGGTGACGGCGCAGATCTTCGACCATGCCGCCCGCAAGCGCTCCTTCGAGATCCTGATGGACGTGCACAAGGACATGGCCCGGGCCGCCTGAGGGGTCGCGGCGCCTATTCGACACAAAAGACCTCAGCCGAATTCATAGACATTGCCGGACGCGGCCGTCGCGGCCGATCCGAAATCGGCGATCGGATAGGTGGCAAGGAGCCCGAGCCGTTCGCGGGGCAGGAATTTGCGGTCCGGGTCGCCGACCAGCACGCGCGCGCCGGCCGCGCGGCAGGCCTCCAGGAATGGCGTCGAGGCCCTCGCCGCCTTGTCAGAGTAGAAAAGATCGCCGGCGAGGACCATTTCGGCCTGCGGCGCGGAAAGAGCGGCGATGTCCGCCTCCAGCGCGTCGATGACGACGCCGTTGGCGGCCGCGTTCAGCCGCGCCGCATTTACGGCGTCGGCATCGATGTCGACCGCCGTCACGCTCCGCGCGCCTGCCTTCGCGGCGGCGATCGCGGCGAGGCCGGAGCCGGTCCCGGCGTCGAGCACGCGCAGTCCGACGACGGCATCGGGATGGTCGAGCAGGTAGCGCGCCAGCGCGATGCCGCCTGCCCAGGCATAGGCCCAGTAGGGCGCTCCGGAGGGACCGCTTCGCCGCCGGGAAAGGCCGCTGCCGGCATGCGGCGCATGGAGCCGGATTTCCGGCACGAACGGAACGGCGGAAAGCCGCATCCTGCTCCGGATGAAGGACTGGGTGTCGGGAGAGGACAAGGGTTCGCCTCGGCATCGGGCCGCGCCGGCCCTCCCGTGAGGCATCGCGCCGGAAAGCCGTCCTGTCAAACCCTTGCGCCGCCGCGAGGCGCGTTTCGACAATCCGCCTTGCATTCGCGGGCGGCAGCCTTTATATCGGCATCAAATTCTTGGTCGGTATGACGAAGAGTGGGTCCACCCGGTCCCGCTCTTTTTTGTTACCGGCCTCCAGCTTGCCGCGAGAACGGGACGACCGGAGACGAGATGGCTGAGGCCGAGACGGCACGGGACGAAGGCGACGACCGCATCATCCGCGAGAGCGGCATCGATGCGCGCATCGCGCTGATCGTCGGGCCGGTGCTGCGCGGCATCGGCTATCGGCTGGTCCGCGTCCGGCTGCTCGGCCAGAACGGCCTGACGCTCCAGATCATGGCGGAAAAGCCGGACGGCACGATGACCGTCGAGGATTGCGAGGAAGTCAGCCGCGCCGTCAGCCCGGCGCTCGACGTCGAGGACCCCATCGAGAAGGCCTACCATCTCGAAGTCTCCTCGCCGGGCATCGACCGGCCGCTGGTGCGCAAGACCGACTTTTCGGCATGGCAGGGACATCTGGCCAAGGTGGAGACGTCGATCCTGGTGGCGGACCGCAAGCGGTTCCGCGGCAAGATCGCTTCGTCGGACGACGCCGGCGTCGAGATCGTCCGCGACCAGCCCGCCTATGGCGAGGAGCCGGCGGTGAAGCTGCCCTACGAGGCGATCGCGGAAGCGCGCCTGGTGCTCACCGACGATCTGGTCCGCGACGCGCTGTCGAAGGACAATCGCGCCCGCAAGGACGCGAGGAAGCATCGTGCCGAGGCCGGCGATCCGGCCGGCGGCGAGGACTAACCGGAAAAGGCGGACCGCAAGGCCGCGAACTGTCAGGGAGACGGAAATGGCAGTCAGTGCGAACAGGCTTGAGCTGCTGCAGATCGCCGATGCGGTCGCGCGCGAGAAGTCTATCGACAAGGGCATCGTGATCGCCGCGATGGCGGACGCCATCCAGAAGGCGGCGAAGTCCCGCTATGGCCAGGAAACCAACATCCGCGCCGACATCAACCCGCAGACGGGCGAGATGAAGCTGCAGCGCCTCATGGAGGTGGTGGAGACGGTCGAGGACTTCGACAAGCAGATCGCGGTCGAGGACGCGCGCCGCCGCAATCCCGACGCCGAGCCCGGCGACTTCATCGCCGAGCAGCTCCCACCGATGGATTTCGGCCGCATCGCCGCGCAGTCGGCCAAGCAGGTGATCGTGCAGAAGGTGCGCGAGGCCGAGCGCGACCGCCAATACGAGGAATACAAGGACCGCATCGGCGAGATCGTCAACGGCACGGTCAAGCGCGTCGAATACGGCAACGTGATCGTCGACCTCGGCCGCGGCGAGGCGATCATCCGCCGCGACGAGCTGATCCCGCGCGAGAACTACAAATACGGAGACCGCGTGCGCGCCTATGTCTACGACGTGCGCCGCGAGCAGCGCGGCCCGCAGATCTTCCTGTCGCGCACTCATCCGCAGTTCATGGCCAAGCTGTTCACCATGGAGGTGCCGGAGATCTACGACGGCATCATCGAGATCAAGTCGGTCGCCCGCGATCCCGGCAGCCGCGCCAAGATCGCCGTCATCTCGCGCGACAGCTCCATCGACCCGGTCGGCGCCTGCGTCGGCATGCGCGGCAGCCGCGTGCAGGCGGTGGTCGGCGAGTTGCAGGGCGAGAAGATCGACATCATCCCGTGGTCGCCCAACGCCGCCTCCTTCATCGTCAACGCGTTGCAGCCGGCCGAGGTCGCCAAGGTGGTGCTCGACGAGGATGCCGAGCGCATCGAGGTGGTGGTGCCCGACGACCAGCTTTCGCTCGCCATCGGCCGGCGCGGCCAGAACGTGCGCCTGGCCTCGCAGCTCACCGGCTGGGACATCGACATCCTGACCGAGGAAGAGGAATCGCAGCGCCGCCAGAAGGAGTTCGTCGAGCGCTCGAACCTCTTCATGGAGGCGCTCGACGTCGACGAGATGGTCGGCCAGGTGCTGGCCTCGGAAGGCTTCACCAGCGTCGAGGAAGTGGCCTATGTCGAGGAGAGCGAGATCTCCTCGATCGACGGCTTCGACGAGGACACGGCAAGCGAGATCCAGGCGCGCGCCCGCGGCTACCTGGAGAAGGTCGAGGCCGAGCACGACGCGGAGCGCAAGAAGCTCGGCGTGAAGGACGAGCTTCGCGAGATCCCGGGCATCACAACGGCCATGATGGTCAAGCTCGGCGAGGACGGCGTGAAGACGGTCGAGGACTTCGCCGGCTATGCGGCGGACGACCTCGTTGGCTGGAGGGAGCGCAAGGACGGCGAGACCAAGGTCTATGCGGGCGTGCTGACCGATTTCGGCCTCAGCAAGGCCGATGCGGAGCAGATGGTGCTCGCCGCCCGCCTGAAGGCCGGCTGGATCACCGAGGACGATCTCGCGGCCGACGAGGCCGAAGAAGAAGAATCCGTCGGCGCCTGAGATGCGACCGGCTGGGGACGACCTTGGACGAGATGAACGATCGCACCTGCATCGTCACGCGCCGGGCGGCCGATCCCGAGGCGCTCATCCGGTTCGTCGTCGGGCCTGACGGGTCCGTCGTTCCCGACCTGAAGCGCAATTTGCCGGGCCGCGGCTGTTGGGTCACGGCGGATCGTACCCATATAGAGAAGGCAGCCGCAAAGAAGCTCTTCTCGCGCGCCTTCAAGAGGGACGTGTCCGTGCCGGCCGATCTCGGCGGCATGGTCGACGCCCTGCTGGCCAGGGCCGCGCTCGGCGCGCTCGGGCTCGCCCGCAAGGCGGGCGCCGTCGCGCTGGGGGCGGCGAAGGTCGAGGCGACGGTGCGCGCCGGCAAGGCGCTCGCCGTGCTGCACGCCCAAGAAGCCGCCGAGGATGGCTGCCGCAAGATCGCGCAGGCCTGCCGCGCCACGGCGGCTCTGGGCGGGCCGGACACGGCCGTTTACAAACTTTTCGCCGAGGCGGAATTGGGTTTGGCATTGGGCGGCACAAATGTGATACATGCAGCGCTTCTCGCGGGCGACGCGGGCAAGGCTGCGTTGAAGCGCATGGTTGCGCTCGACCGGTACCGGGGCGGCTCTCCGGACAAGACGGCGACGGTTGCGGCGGTCGCACATGATGATGTTGCCGCAGAGGATACGGAATGAGTGATACGAAGTCAGGCGACGACAAGACGTTGACCGTGAACAAGAAGACGACGCTGACGCTGAAGCGGCCCGAGCAGGGCACGATCCGGCAGAACTTCCCGCACGGCCGCACCAACGCCGTCGTGGTGGAGACGAAGAAGCGCAAGTTCGAGATGCCGGGCGCCACCAAGCGCGAGCCCGTGCAGGTCGTGACGGCGTTCAAGCCGAAGACGCCGCAGCCCCAGCCGCAGGTGCAGTTGCGCGAGACGCCGCGTCCGCAGCCGGACCGTTCCGGCATGGTGCTCAACCAGCTCTCCACCGAGGAGCTCGACGCGCGCCGCCGCGCGCTCGAAGGCTCCAAGGCGCGCGAGAACGAGGAACGCGTCCGCGCCGCCGAAGAGGCCAAGCGCCGCACCGCCGAGGAAGAGCGCCGCAAGCGCGAGCGCGAGGATTCGGCGCGCCGCCAGGCCGAGGAGGAAGCCCGCATCAAGGCCGAGGCCGAGGCGCGCGCCCGCGCCGAGGAGGCCGCCAAGCGCCGCGCCCCGCAGCTCGACACCCGCACCCAGACGGAGGACGAGGAAGAGAGCGAGCGCCGCCCGGCCCGTACGGTGGCCGGACCGGTGAAGCGCCTCGTCAAGCCGGAACCGGCGAGGCCCGCCCGCACCAAGGGCGAGGCCGACCGCCGCCAGGGCAAGCTGACGCTGAGCACCGCGACCTCCTCCGAGGACGGCGATACGGCACGCGCGCGCTCCATCGCGTCGATGCGCCGCCGCCAGGAGAAGTTCAAGCGCGCCATGTATCAGGAGCAGCGCGAGAAGATCTCGCGCGAGGTGACGCTGCCGGAGACCATCACCATCGCCGACCTCGCCAACCGCATGTCGGAGCGCGCGGTCGACATCGTGAAGTTCTTCATGAAACAGGGCCAGATCCTGAAGCCGGGCGACGTGATCGACGCCGACACGGCCGAGCTCGTCGCCAGCGAATTCGGCCATACCGTCAAGCGCGTCGCCGAGTCCGACATCGAGGAAGGCCTGTTCAACATCCCGGACCGCCCGGAGGACCTCGTCTCGCGTCCGCCGGTCGTGACCATCATGGGCCATGTCGACCACGGCAAGACCTCGCTGCTCGACGCCATCCGCAACGCCAATGTCGTGGCGGGCGAGGCGGGCGGCATCACCCAGCATATCGGCGCCTATCAGGTCGAGAAGAACGGCCAGAAGATCACCTTCATCGACACGCCCGGCCACGCGGCGTTCACCGCCATGCGCGCCCGCGGCGCGCAGGCGACCGACATCGCCGTGCTGGTGGTGGCGGCCGACGACGCCGTGATGCCGCAGACGGTGGAGTCCATCAACCACGCCAAGGCGGCGAACGTGCCGATGATCGTGGCGATCAACAAGATCGACAAGCCGCAGGCCAATCCGCAGAAGGTCCGCACGGAGCTTCTGCGCCACGAGGTGGTGGTCGAGGAAATGGGCGGCGACACGCTCGACGTGGAGGTGTCCGCCACCAAGGGCACCAATCTCGACAAGCTCCTGGAGGCGATCCTCCTCCAGGCCGAGGTGCTCGATCTCAAGGCCAACCCGGACCGCACGTCCGAGGGCGTCGTCATCGAGGCCAAGCTCGACAAGGGCCGCGGCCCGGTCGCCACCGTGCTCGTCCAGACCGGCACGCTCATGCCGGGCGACATCATCGTCGCCGGCAACGAGTGGGGCCGCGTCCGCGCGCTGGTCAACGACCGCGGCGAGCATGTGGACGAGGCGCCGCCGGCCATGCCGGTCGAGGTGCTGGGCCTGCAGGGCACGCCGCAGGCCGGCGACCGCTTCGCCGTGGTCAACAACGAGGCCCGCGCCCGCGAGATCACCGAGTACCGCCAGCGCCTGGCGCGCGAGAAGGCCGTCGCCAGGCACGCCGGCCAGCGCGGCTCGCTGGAGCAGATGATGTCGCAGCTCCAGACCAGCGGCCTCAAGGAGTTCCCACTGGTCATCAAGGGCGACGTGCAGGGCTCGATCGAGGCGATCTCGGCCGCGCTCGACAAGCTCGGCACCGACGAGGTGAAGGCCCGCATCATCCATGCCGGCGCCGGCGCCATCACGGAGAGCGACGTGTCGCTCGCCGAGACCTCGGGGGCGGCGATCATCGGCTTCAACGTCCACGCCAACACGCAGGCGCGTACCGCCGCCGAGCAGGCAGGCATCGAGATCCGCTACTACAACATCATCTACAACCTCGTGGATGACGTGAAGGCGGCGATGTCGGGGCTGCTCTCGCCGGAGCGCCGCGAGACCTTCCTCGGCAATGCCGAGATCCTGGAGGTGTTCAACATCACCAAGGTCGGCAAGGTCGCGGGCTGCCGTGTCACCGAGGGCAAGGTGGAGCGCGGCGCTGGCGTGCGCCTGATCCGCGACAACGTGGTGATCCACGAGGGCACGCTGAAGACGCTGAAGCGCTTCAAGGACGAGGTGGCCGAGGTGCCGGCCGGCCAGGAATGCGGCATGGCCTTCGCCAATTACGAGGACATCCGCGCCGGCGACGTCATCGAGTGCTACCGCGTCGAGATGGTGTCGAGGACGCTGTAGGGTCCGCCCGGCCTCGCATTGTTGAAGGGCAGTCTGCGGGCTGCCCTTTTTACGCTATCCTCAAGGCAGGTCGAACCTGCCCAGCAACGGCACGAACCATGTCCCGTCCCGCCAGTACCGGTCCTTCCCAGCGCATGCTGCGCGTCGGCGAGCAGGTGCGCCATGCGCTGTCCGACATGCTCCAGCGCGGCGAGGTCCGCGACGACCTCATCGAGGGCACGGTCATTTCCGTGTCCGAGGTGCGCATGTCGCCGGACCTGAAGATCGCGACGGCCTTCGTGGCGCCGCTCGGCGCCCGCGACGACGCGGCGGTGGTCGAGGCCCTGAACCGCAACGCGCGGTTCATCCGCGGCCGCATGTCCCCGGCGCTGAGACAGATGAAATACATGCCGGAGTTCCGCTTCCGGCTGGACACGAGCTACGACAACATGGCCAAGATCGACGCATTGCTGCGCTCGCCGGAAGTGGCGCGCGACCTCGATGAGGAGAAGGAGTGATGGGTGCGGCGCTGAAACTGCCGATCTCCCCCCTTGCGGGGGAGATGCCCGGCAGGGCAGAGGGGGGCGCTGTCCCGCCAGCCTCACCACACGTTGCCAATCGCTCCGATCACCTTGACGGAAGGCGCTCGACGTTGCCCTCCTCCGGCCTGCCGGCCGTTTCCCCCGCAAGGGGGGAGATCGGCAGTTTCGACGGAGGAGCGCGATGAGCCGCCCGCGCAGGAAGAAGGGCCGCCCGGTTTCCGGCTGGCTGATCCTCGACAAGCCGGTGGGCATGGGCTCGACGGAGGCCGTGTCCAAGGTGAAGTGGCTCCTCCAGGCCGAGAAGGCCGGACATGCCGGCACGCTCGACCCGCTGGCCTCCGGGATGCTGCCGATCGCGCTCGGCGAGGCGACCAAGACGGTGCCCTATGTGCAGGACGGCGCCAAGGTCTACCGCTTCACCGTCGCCTGGGGCGAGGAGCGCACGACGGACGATCTGGAAGGCGCCGTGACGCAGCGTTCCGACAGCCGGCCGGACGAGGCCGCGATCCGCGCGCTGATGCCGAAATACACCGGGCTGATCATGCAGACCCCGCCGCAGTTCTCCGCGGTCAAGATCGCCGGCGAGCGCGCCTATGATCTGGCGCGCGGCGGCGGGACCGTCGAGATCCCGCCGCGCGAGGTCGAGATCGGCCGTTTCGACCTGATCGGCCGCGACGAGGATTCCGCGCTGTTCGAGATCGAGTGCGGCAAGGGCACCTATGTGCGTTCGCTGGCGCGCGACATGGGCCGCGACCTCGGCTGCTATGGCCACGTCTCGACCCTGCGGCGCACCGAGGTCGATCCGTTCACCGCCGACGACCTCATCACGATCGAGGCGCTCGTCGCCGCCTCCCCGCGCAAGGACGGCGAGCCGGATGCCGGGGATCTCGACTTCGGCGCGGCCGACGCCCTGCTGGTCGACACGGTGGCGGCGCTCGACTGCCTGCCGCAGGTCGCGCTGACCGACGACGGCGCCCAGAAGGTGCGGCTCGGCAACGCGATCGTGCTGCGCGGCCGCGACGCGCCGCTCGACGCGGAGGAGGCCTGCGCCACCGCGCGCGGCCGCCTGGTGGCGATCGGCGCCATCGAGGCGGGCATGTTCAAGCCCAAGCGCGTCTTCGCCGGCTGACGGCCCATGAGGACGCCGAAGCAGCCACGCCGCAAGCCGCGCAAGCGCAGCAAGCTGTCACCGGTCGGCGCCTCCCCCGGAACGCTGGTCGCCGATCCGAACGCCAAGCCGCCGGTCCTGACGCTGACCCTGATCGCGCCGGACAAGCAGGACACGATCTTCAACGCCTCCATCGATCAGGTCCGCCGCGATTGCGAGGGCTGGCCGCTGATCTGGCTCGACTGCGCCGGCCTCGCCGATGTCGCCCTGATCGCCGAGATCGGCAGGATATTCGGCCTCCATCCGCTGGCGCTGGAGGACACGGTGAACACCGGCCAGCGCCCGAAGGTGGACTTTTTCGACGACCACACCTTCGTTGTGGTGTCGATGATCGACGATATCGCGACCCACCGCTACGAGCAGATATCGGTCTTCTTCGGCAGTTCCTTCGTCGTCACCTTCCAGGAGCGTGAGGGCGATCCGTTCGACCCGGTCAGGCGCCGCATCGAGACCTCCGCCTCCAACCGGCTGCGCACGAAGCAGGCGGACTATCTCGCCTATGCGCTGATGGACGCCATCGTGGACAGCTATTTCCCGGTGATGGAGGAGACCGGCGACAGGATCGACCGCCTCGAGGACGAGATGCTCGGAAGGCCGGAAAAGCACCAGACGGGCCTCATGCACGATCTCAGGCGCGGCATGATCGTCGCCAAACGTGCGCTCGGCCCTCTGCACGACACCGTGGCGGCGCTGCTGCGCGCCGAGCCGCAATTCGTCGCGCCGGAAACGAAAGTCTACCTCAACGACACGCTCGACCATGTCACCCGGCTGCTCGACACGGTGGAGATGTACCGGGACGTGCTGACCGGATTGATCGACATGCATCTTTCGCTGAGCCAGGCGAGGACGAGCGAGGTGATCAACCTGCTGACGGTCGTATCGGCGATCTTCATTCCGCTGACCTTCCTGGCCGGAATATGGGGCATGAATTTCGACCCCCAGGCCTCGCCCTGGAACATGCCCGAGCTCAAGGCCTATCTCGGCTATCCGGCCGCACTCGGCATCATGCTCATTGTTGCCGTTATCCTGGTCCTCTACTTTCGCTGGCGGAAGTGGATATGATGCACGCGCGGCAGATTCCCTCCGTGCGCGGCGACAAGGGCAGTCATCTCAGTGACGAAGGATGCGGGTCAGGACACGGCTGACGTCACGCGCCCCGATGCGGGTCAGGGGCGCGCGGCCGGCTCGCTGTCAATTACCGTTCTGCTGGGCATGCTGATCGCGGCGGCGGTTCTGCCGCCGCTGGTGTTCTCGGTCTATCTGCTCGATCGCAACAACCGCGCGCAGATGGATGTTGTCGCCACGCTCGCCGAGGCGGCGGCAGGCGGCGCTGTACAGACCGTCGACAGCCAGCTTCAGGGAATGCTCACCACATTGCGCAGCCTCTCGACCTCGCAGGATCTGGAGGGCGGCAACATGGCAGGCTTCTACCGGGGCACACAGATCGCGCTTACCGGCACCGAATCCTATGTCGTGGTTCTCGACCGCGACTTGAATCAGCTGATGAACACCCGTGTCAGTTTTGGCTCGCCTCTCGGCAGGTCTTCCAATCCCGAGCCGATGCAGCGCGCACTCGCCACCGGCAAGCCGGTGGTATCGGACGGCTTCTTCGGCAGGACATCGAGGAAATGGGTCTTCAACGTCGTTCTCCCCCTGACGCCGAAGGGCCGCGACCCGCTGCTTCTTGTGCTGACGCAGAATGCGGAATCGCTCGGGAGCGCCCTTTCCATGCAGGATCTGAGGGGCGGCTGGAACGCCGTCATCCTCGACAACAACGGCGTGGTGCTCGCCTCGACGCTGATGTCGGCCGATGTCGGCAAGCCGTTCTTCCTCGGCGTCGACGTCGAAAAGGACGGCCCCGCCCGCAGGCTGGTGGAGCACGACGGGCAGGACTACGAAGTGATCGTCAAGAGTTCGGGGCTCAGCGGCTGGCGCACGGTCCTGTGGGCGGAGCGCCTCTCGATCGAGCGCCCGCTGACGCGCACGCTGCGGCTGCTGATGCTGGGCGGCGTCACGATGATCGCCATCGGCGGCCTCGCCGCGTGGATTTTCGGCCGGCAGATATCGAAATCCGTCCGCCGCCTGGTGAAGGAGGCGCGCCGCCTGGGCGCGGGCGAGGAGGTGGTCGCGGCCACCTATCCGGTGCGGGAGCTGACGATCGTCTCGGCGGCCATGGCGGACGCGTCGGCGCAGCGCCGCGCCGCGGTGAACGAGATACGCTTCCTGATGCGGGAGGTGGCGCACCGGTCCAAGAACCAGCTCACCGTCGTCTCCTCCATCGCCAAGCAGAGCGCGCGCAACGCGTCGAGCGTCGCCGAATTCGGCGAGAGCTTCCAGCAGCGGCTGATGGGGCTCGCCCGCTCGACCGACCTGCTGATCACCGGCAGCGTCACCGGCGTCGAGCTGAGCGAGCTGGTGAAGGCGCAGATCGAGCCGTTCCGCCCCGAGGACGCCTCGCGCCTGACGATCTCCGGCCCGCGGTTCCGCCTTTCGCTCCAGGCCACCCAGACGCTGGGCCTCGGCATTCACGAGCTGGCGACCAACGCCGCCAAATACGGCGCGCTCCTGACGCCGCTCGGCCGGCTCTCGGTGACATGGCGGGTCGAGGGCGACAGGCTCATCCTTGTCTGGCGCGAGCGCGTCCCTTCTGTCCCGTCCCCTTCCGACCGCAAGGGTTTTGGCACGCAGCTCATCGAGCGGATGCTGGTCGGGGCCTTCGACGCCGAATACGAGCGCATCTTCCATCCGGACGGGCTGGAGGCGCGTTTCGTCTTCCCCGTGGACAAGCTCAGGCCGGCCGCCGCGACGGATGAGGCGGAGCAGCCGGCGGACGCATAATTTCTCTGGCTTTTGCGGCCTTTTTCGCCTATATGCGCCGCGACATCGCGCTCGATCGCTGTGTCAGCGGCCCCTGCTGGACGACATCCCGGCTGTGGGCGTCCCCATTCCTCCATCGAGAAAGGAAAGTCCGATGTCGATCACTGCTGAGCGCAAGACAGCGCTCATGACCGAGTTTGCGACCGCCAAGGGCGACACCGGATCTCCGGAAGTCCAGGTTGCCATCCTCTCCGAGCGGATCAAGAATCTGACCGAGCATTTCAAGGACCACAAGAAGGACAACCACTCCCGCCGTGGCCTGCTCGCGCTCGTTTCCCAGCGCCGCCGCCTGCTCGACTATCTGAAGGGCAAGGACGAGGCCCGCTATTCGACCCTGATCGAGAAGCTCGGCCTGCGCCGATAGTCTTCGGGCGCCGGGCCGGCTTCGCCGGCCCGGCGCCTTTCCATGGACCGCGATTTTCCGGTCCGACCCGCTCCGAAGCAGCAGGCGACCCTCGGAGCGTCCCATGGATGGTCATGGGGCAGGATTGCAGGACGCCCGGGCGGGCACACCACGTGCCCCGAACCCCGGACGTCCCGCTGTCTTGCCCATGGCCGGTCCGAACCGAAAGCCGATGGGAGCGCCGCCACCTCTGGAGCGGCGGGCGCGTCCCGATATGAAGGACAAGAGATGTTCAATCACCACAAAGTGGAAATCGAGTGGGCAGGACGCCCGCTCATCCTCGAAACCGGCAAGATCGCGCGTCAGGCCGACGGTGCCGTGCTGGCGACCTATGGCGAGACAGTCGTGCTCGCCACCGTCGTGTCGGCCAAGGAGCCGAAGCCGGGCTTCGACTTCTTCCCGCTCACCGTGAACTACCAGGAAAAGGCCTTCGCTGCCGGCAAGATCCCTGGCGGCTACTTCAAGCGTGAAGGCCGCCCCTCGGAGAATGAGACGCTGGTGTCGCGCCTGATCGACCGGCCGATCCGCCCGCTCTTCGTCGACGGCTACAAGAACGACACGCAGGTCATCGTCACCGTCGTCCAGCACGATCTGGAGAACAATCCGGACGTTGTGGCCATGGTCGCCGCCTCGGCCGCGCTGACGCTTTCGGGTGTGCCCTTCATGGGCCCCGTCGGCGGTGCCCGCGTCGGCTACATCAACGGCGAGTACAAGCTCAACCCGCATATCGACGAGATGCCGGAATCCAAGCTCGACCTCGTGGTCGCGGGCACTTCCGAAGCCGTGCTCATGGTCGAGTCGGAAGCCAAGGAACTCGACGAGGAGACCATGCTCGGCGCGGTCATGTTCGGCCACAAGGGCTTCCAGCCGGTGATCGAGGCGATCATCAAGCTGGCGGAGAAGGCCGCCAAGGACCCGCGCGACTTCACCTCGCCGGATTATTCCGCGCTCGAAGGCGAAATGCTCAAGATCGTCGGCGACGAACTGCGCGACGCTTATAAGATCACCGACAAGCAGCAGCGCTATGCCGCCGTCGACGCCGTCAAGGCGAAGGTGAAGGCTGCCTTCGCGCCCGCCGAGGGTGAAGAGGCCAGCTACACATCCGAGCAGATAGGCACGGTGTTCAAGGAGCTTCAGGCCAAGGTCGTGCGCTGGAACATCCTCGACACGGGCAGCCGCATCGACGGCCGCGACCTGAAGACGGTCCGCCCGATCGTCGCCGAGGTCGGCCTCTTGCCGCGCACCCACGGCTCGGCGCTGTTCACCCGCGGCGAGACGCAGGCGATCGTGGTCGCCACGCTCGGCACCGGCGAGGACGAGCAGTATGTCGACGAGCTGACCGGCACGCGCAAGGAGACCTTCCTGCTGCACTACAACTTCCCGCCCTATTCGGTGGGCGAGACGGGCCGCATGGGCTCGCCGGGCCGCCGCGAGATCGGCCACGGCAAGCTCGCCTGGCGCGCCGTCCATCCGATGCTGCCGGCCGCCGAGCAGTTCCCCTACACGCTGCGCGTCGTTTCCGAGATCACCGAATCCAACGGCTCGTCCTCGATGGCGACGGTCTGCGGCACGTCGCTTGCGCTGATGGATGCGGGCGTGCCGCTCGCCAAGCCCGTCGCCGGCATCGCCATGGGCCTGATCAAGGAAGGCGAGCGCTTCGCGGTGCTCTCCGACATCCTCGGCGACGAGGACCATCTCGGCGACATGGACTTCAAGGTGGCGGGCACCGCCGGCGGCATCACGTCGCTCCAGATGGACATCAAGATCGACGGCATCACCGAGGAGATCATGAAGGTGGCGCTCGGCCAGGCCAGGGACGGCCGCCTGCACATCCTGAGCGAGATGGGCAAGGCCATTTCCGAGAGCCGCGGCCAGCTCGGCGAGTTCGCCCCGCGTATCGAGGTGATGCACATCCCGACCGACAAGATCCGCGACGTGATCGGCACCGGCGGCAAGGTCATCCGCGAGATCGTCGAGAAGACCGGCGCCAAGATCAACATCGAGGACGACGGCACGGTGAAGATCGCCTCCTCCAACGGCAAGGAGATCGAGGCGGCGAAGAAGTGGATCCACACCATCGTGGCCGAGCCGGAAGTCGGCGAGATCTACGAGGGCACGGTGGTCAAGACCGCCGATTTCGGCGCCTTCGTGAACTTCTTCGGTCCGCGTGACGGCCTCGTCCACATCTCGCAGCTCGCCGACCATCGCGTCCAGAAGACCACGGACGTGGTCAAGGAAGGCGACCGCGTCTGGGTGAAGCTGATGGGCTTCGACGAGCGCGGCAAGGTGCGCCTCTCCATGAAGGTCGTCGACCAGGCGACCGGCAAGGAGATCCCGAGGGAAAAGAAGCAGGACGCCGAGGAAGACGCGGCCTGAGCCGTACCTCGTCCGTGAATTGCGAAAGGGCGTGGCGCTCGGGCGCCGCGCCCTTTTCATTGGCGGCCGACATCCCATTTGAGCGCTCTGGTTGCAGTGCGTCCTTCGAGGCTCGCTTCGCTCGCGCCTCAGGATGAGGTCGGTTTGCGCCCACGATCCTCATCCTGAGGCGCGAGCGAAGCGAGCCTCGAAGGACGCACCCACAGGATATTGGGGCCGCTGGCATTACCCAGGTTTAATGTTCTCTCCATGATCCGGTAATCTCCGCGCCGGCATCCTGCATGCTTT
>JAFKJW010000106.1 GCA_017305925.1 Hyphomicrobiales bacterium
GCGGCGACAGCTATCGCCTCCGCGAAAAGCGCCGGTCCGGCCTTCTGCAGAAGACCGGACCGGCGCTCGAAACCAGCGAAACCACAAACCAATGAAGGGGGTCAGTTCCTCACTTCGCCAAAGGGGTCAAATCCTCGCTTCGCTTGACACGAGTTTCTTCCTGAAACGCTCCGGCGGCTTCGGAGCGCCGTCGGAATAGCGGACAACGCTCCCCAGAGGGGCTGAATCGTAAACGATGTGGGCTGACATTGCGGGTTTCTCCAGGTTCAAAAACAAGAAGGGCCCGACGGTGATGCCGGGCCCGATGTGGCGCGAAAGACCGATTATTCGGCGGCCTGAAGGTGATCGGTGTCCTCGCCTACGACGGCTGCCTCTCCATCGGTGGATGGATCGGTATCGTCGGCGAGGTAGGCCGGCAGTTCGGCGGCGTCGCCTTCGGGAGATGTCTCGTCCGTCGCATCGCCGGCGACGGGCTCACCGGCTTCGGCAGCCGCATCGTCGACTTCGAGGCGCAGCGGCTCGGGGAGCCAGTCCGATCCTTCGAGAAGACGGGCGGCCTCCCGTGCCATGAGGTCCTTCTTCATATGGTCGATCAACTGCGCGGAATCCTCGCCGCGGGCTTCGCGGACCGCCTGGACGATACGGGCCTTGGTGACGCGGCCGAGATAATTGTCCACCGTCGGCGACCAGCCAGCCTCGACCATGTCGAAGCCGAGCGTGCCGGCGAGAACGTCGGCATGGGCAAGCGCGCCCGGACGCCTGTTCCACGGTTCGACGACGGCATTGAGCGTGAGCGAGGCGCAGTGGGCGAACAGCGCCCTGCGGCTCGCCTCGTCGAGACCGAGCAGAAAGTCCCAGAGCCTGTCGCTGTCGGGCATGTCCTTGTCCCAGGCTTCATGCCGCTCGGCGATCTCTTTGGCCCAGGGCGTCTCGGCAAGTCCCTGGACCTGGCCGAAGCTGTTGCTCACCATGCTGATCTCGAGAGAGCTGTCCTTGGCGAACCGGTAGAACACCTGCAGGACGAGCGCATGGAGCACCGCGACAAAGGCGATGTCGACGTCGCCCGCCAGTGCATTGCGAAGCGCCAGCGTCTTTTGCGCAGTGAGGTCGAAAACGAGGCGGTCCGGCAGCGGCTTGATGCCTTCATCCTCGGGCTCCTCCGCCGCTTCGGATGCGCCGTTCAAAGACCGGCCGTTGACGGTGACGCCACCGGCGCCGTCGTCCTCGGCGTCCGCCGTGTCGCGACCCTCATCGCCGATCGCTTCATCTTCCTCGTCCGTCTCCGCGCGCGGTTCGTCCTCTGGACGCACGAAGCCCGCTTCGACCTGAAGCTGGCCGTTGGCGCCGAGCGTGACGAAGGCACCGGCGATGGCCTTCTGCGCCGGATCGTAGACATGCGGCCGATCGGCGAACGCGTCGAGTTCGGCTCCGAGTTGATCGAGCCTGTTCTCGATTGCGTCGTCAGCTTCCTCCATCTCGGCATATTCAGCGTCGAGCTTGTCATACTCAGCCTTGACAGCATCGTGCCGGGCGATTTCTTCCGCGCTCATTTCTTCCGGTTCGGCATAGACGCGCCGCATGCCGGAGGTGTGGCCATAGGGGAAGCTGATCGCCGCCTCGACCCACCTCCATCCGTCGGCGCGGATGGCCTCGGCGTCGACCTTCAGCTTTTCGAAGACCAGCTGCTCGAGAAGGGCCGCGTCCTGGAACCAGCCGCCGGAATCCTGCTCGAAGAGGTCGCGCAGGATGACGCCGCCGGCAGCCTCATAGGCTTCGGCGCCGACATAGACCGCCCGGCGATCATCAGCGCGAACCGTGGTCTCCGTCAGCAGGCGCCGGATATAGTAGGGCTCCTGCATATTCGAATTATCGGAGATGCGCTCCCAGACCTGCTCCTGGCGGGCATGGTCGTCCGAGATCGAGAAGGCTATGATCTGCTCAAGACGGATTTCATCCTGCTCATAGAGATCGAGCAGCTTTGGCGAGACGTTGGCGAGCTTCAGCCGCTGCTTCACCGTATTCGGCGAAACAAAATAGCGGGCGGCGATCTCCTCGACATCGAGCCCCTGCTCGCTCAGTGTCTTGAAGGCGCGGAACTGGTCGAGCGGATGCAGGTTTTCGCGATGGACGTTTTCGGCGAGCGAATCGTCTTCCATGCTCGTCTGACCGGAACGATTGACGATGCAGGGCGTCGGCGCGGTCTTCGCCATTTCCTTGCGCTTGACCAGAAGCTGGAGTGCCGAGAACCGCCGGCCACCGGCAGGCACTTCGTAACGGCCGGTCTCTTCGCCGTCCTTCAATTCGGGACGGATGTTGAGGCTCTGGATGAGGCCGCGACGCGCAATGTCAACCGCGAGATCCTCGATCGAGACGCCGTTCTTGATCCGTCGAACGTTTTTCTGGGACAGGAACAGCTTGTCGAACGGGATGTTTTCGGCCTGATTGAGGCTGATCTTCTGAATGGCGCTTTTTGCCATGGTCAGGGTCTCCATGACGGGCGGCCGGGGCCTCTCCCCGGACCTCCAAACCCGTCAGGAATCCTTCCCTCCGCCCTCTACCTCTCGCGGCGCCGGCGCAGGCCGGCTGCCGCAGGCGCGACCCGAATTCTCTCCGGATTTGCGACGGACCCTCGATGAAAGAAATGGCAGCTTCCGACCTTATCTGCCGTCATCGGCTATGAGATCGCAAAATTCCGAAGGCTGCCGTTGAGCCACTGCGGCTGATCGCTGCTTGGCGCCCTTATTGGTCCGCCTCCAAGGACTATTCCGCACCAAGTCGGACAGCCTCTGCATGTCAGCCTGATCCTTCCCTTAGTGCCTCTGCGATCAGCAAAGCAAGCTCCGCGGGCGGCTGATACCGGAGATATGCTGATCGCATCCCCAAGCCCATCCGTCATCCCAATGTCGGCTTGGATCGGTGAAGCTGGCTTCAATAGGTGATGCTAGTCAGAACCACGTAAAGGATCGTGGCGGCCAAGCCACCGACCATCAGTATCAGGAGCCAGAGGGACGGTTCCGTTCTTATTCGATCAAGATATCGCATCGGATGCTGCCTTTTCGAGTAGCGCACATGCACCTCAGATCAGCCTGTTGTCCTCGGCCTTCTGGCGGGCGCGGCGGCGGGTGCCGTCAGTGTCCGCCTTCCGGTGCCGTTCAGCCGCCGCCTTGCGGATCTGCTCGAAGCGATTGTCGTCGACGTGCTCAGGCGGTAGCTGCGGATCCGGCTTCTTCACAAACGAGATCATGGTTCGCGCTCCTTGGTCAGCGGATGGAAGCGCTCCGGCGTTTGCGGGAGCGCCGTTCGGAAATCGGCTTCACGTCAAGCGGAAAGAGCGGTGGCGCATGCCTGAGCACTCAGCCTGTCAGGCGAGGTCTGCCCCGGCATCGTTGCCCAGCCGCCAGCTTCCAGGAACTGACGCTTCTTGTAGCTGTCGGGTATCGCCTTGAACTCGGCAAGTTTCGCCGCCGCATCTGGGGCCGCATTGAACCTTTCGACGCATATGGCGGATGCCAGCTCCCCGCGCGCCGTGTCGCCGGCCGCTTTCGCCATGGTCTGCGATGTGCCGCCAGTGACCCAGCCGCCCCAGCTGAATCCTATGACGATCGTTGCGATCATCGCCGCGATGCATGCCCAGACCAGAATGGTCTTTGAAGGCTGATAGTCTTCCCAGCGGCGGGAGAGAGATGGTTTGGTCGTGCTTTGCGTGGCCATGGAGATTCCTTCCAGGTTGGAATGCGGATGCTTTGTCCGGCCGCGTCGACCGAACGGTTCAGGCACTGTTCTCAGTAGCCCATTCCGCCCATGCCGCCGTTGCCGGCTACCGGGGTGGATTCCTTCGCGGGAATGTCGGCGATCATCGCCTCGGCGGTTATCAGGAGCGCTGCGATCGAGCCGGCGTCCTGCAGGGCGGTTCTGACGACCTTGGCGGGATCGACGATGCCTGCCTTGATCATGTCGACATAGGTTTCGGTCTGGGCGTCGAAGCCCTGGTTGTGGTCTTTGCTGTCCGTGAGCTTGCCGACCACGATCGAGCCTTCGACGCCGGCATTCTCGGCGATCTGCCGGACCGGCGCTTCGAGCGCCCGACGCACGATCGAAATGCCTGCGGTTATATCGGCGTTGGCGCCTGTCAGAGAGGCCAGCACGGTCCTGGCGCGCAGCAGCGCCACACCGCCGCCGGCCACGATGCCTTCCTCGACCGCAGCCCGGGTGGCGTTGAGCGCATCGTCGATGCGGTCTTTCTTCTCCTTGACCTCGGTCTCGGTCGCGCCGCCGACGCGGATCACCGCGACGCCTCCGGCGAGTTTGGCCAGCCGCTCCTGGAGTTTCTCCTTGTCGTAGTCCGAGGTCGTTTCCTCGATCTGCGCCTTGATCTGGGCAATACGAGCGGCGATGCCGGCCTTGTCGCCGGAACCGTCGATGATCGTTGTCGTGTCCTTGTCTACGACAACACGCTTGGCGCTGCCGAGCATGTCGAGCGTGACATTTTCCAGCTTGATGCCGAGATCGTCGGAGATCACCTGGCCGGCGGTCAGCACCGCGATATCCTCGAGCATGGCCTTGCGACGATCACCGAACCCAGGCGCCTTGACGGCAGCGACCTTCAGGCCGCCCCGCAGCTTGTTGACGACCAGCGTCGCGAGAGCCTCGCCCTCGACATCCTCGGAGATGATCAGAAGCGGCTTGGCCGACTGCACCACCGCCTCGAGGATCGGCAGCATCGATTGGAGATTGCCGAGCTTCTTCTCGTGGATGAGGATGTAGGCGTCATCCAGCTCCACGCGCATCTTCTCGGCGTTGGTGACGAAGTAGGGAGAGAGGTAGCCGCGATCGAACTGCATGCCCTCGACCACGTCGAGCTCAGTCTCGGCCGTCTTGGCTTCCTCGACGGTGATGACGCCTTCGTTGCCGACCTTGTCCATCGCCCTCGCAATCATCTCGCCCACGGTCGCGTCGCCGTTAGCCGCGATCGTGCCGACTTGGGCGACTTCTGCCGACGACTTGACCTTCCTGGCGCGAGTCTGGATTTCCCTGACGACGGCAGCGACACCGAGATCGATGCCGCGCTTCAGGTCCATCGGGTTCATGCCGGCAGCGACCAGCTTGGCACCCTCGCGCAGGATGGAAGCGGCGAGAACCGTCGCGGTGGTGGTTCCGTCGCCGGCGAGGTCGTTGGTTTTCGAGGCCACCTCGCGCACCATCTGCGCGCCCATGTTCTCGAACTTGTCGGAAAGCTCGATCTCCTTGGCGACGGTCACACCATCCTTGGTGATGCGCGGCGCGCCATAGGCTTTGTCGATGACGACGTTGCGGCCCTTCGGCCCGAGCGTCACCTTGACGGCGTTGTTCAGCAGCTCGACGCCGCGCAGCATGCGGTCGCGGGCGTCATTAGAGAATCTGATTTCCTTGGCAGACATGATGTCGGGTCCAGTTCGGTTGTGAGGATCACAGGATCGGAAGCTGGCCGCTCAGGCACTTTTCCTGCTCGCAGCTTCGGTCTTCTCAACGATTCCCATGATGTCACTCTCCTTCATGATCAGAAGGTCTTCGTGATCGATCTTGACCTCGGTCCCGGACCATTTGCTGAACAGGATGAGATCGCCCGGCTTGACGTCGAGCGGGATCAGCTTGCCGCTTTCGTCGCGGGAACCTGGGCCGACGGCGATGACCTCGCCTTCCTGAGGTTTTTCTTTTGCGGTGTCGGGAATGATGATCCCGCCTTTGGATTTGAGATCGCCTTCCGCACGTCGAATGACGACGCGGTCATGGAGAGGCCGGAATTTCATGTGGGTTCTTTCTGAGGCCGGCGCATAGGGCGGCCCCCTCAGATACATAACCCCGTTGGCACTCGAATGATAGGAGTGCCAAATGTATTTCTTTGAAAAGGCGCAACTGGGGAAAATTTATGTCGCTTCTATCGATGCGATATTTGTTGTTTCCAATACGTATTTTCTGATTTTTCAATACGATTTATTTTTATGGAAGAGACATTATTCAATTCCAGATAAAATAATATCGACCCGCTCCTTGCTTACCGGGTAGGGACAGCCCATATATAAAACTCGTTGATTTGGCCGACTTGGCTTTTTGCGGTGTCAGAGACCCGCCATTCACCACCGAATTCTCGATAGCGAATGCATCAAGCGCCGACCCGGCGCGCATATCGCTCTGTTCGAACCTTGGAATGAACGCGCCGCTGACCACGGATGTACTGGCAGCACGGAAGTTCGTTCCGGTTCGAACGGGAATGATGCAGGAGGCGCGTTTGCGTGCTCCTGCGGAGGTATCGACCATGACAACGCGCACCACACAAACCATCGTCCGGTTCTCCGCACCCTTCATGCTGCCCGGCTTCGACGCCGCACAGCCCGCCGGCGAATATCGCGTGGACCAGGATGAGGAACTGCTGGAGGTATCCTCCCGCCTTGCCTGGAGACGTGTCGGCGCCTTCATCCACCTGCCCGCCATCGGCATTGATGGCCACACACATCAGATGGCGTCGATCGATCCCGCCGATCTCGACGCCGCTCTCGAAAAGGATCACCAACAATCATGATATCGACCAACCCAATCCGACGCACAATCCGTCCCGCCCGCCACGAGGCTCCTGTTCATCTCTTCGCGATCGGACAGGCTGTCCGGCTCAAGGGCGGTTTCATGAGACCAGCTTTGCCCGGCGATATCTACCGCATAACCGGCAGACTGCCGGCACGGGGAGATTCACTGCAATATCGCATCCGCAACGACGACGAACGCCATGAGCGAGTGACGACGCAGGACAGCCTCGAGCCGGTCGACATGTCGCAATCCGGTAATGGCGCAACTCTCATCGAAAGGACGTTCGGACATGGCTAAAGGCCAAAAACGAAGCAATCGCGAGATCAGAAAGCCAAAGCAGGAGAAGGCTCCGCCAAAGCCTGAAAGCACCTTCGGCAACCAGATCAAGGTCGCTGCAAATGCCCACGCGTCTCAAGGCAAAGGTAAGCACTGAGGCAGTGTTGCTCCGGCTGAAAGCGCAATGGGCGCCATGAAAGTTGTCATCGAGTTTTACCGCACGCGGGAGACAGATGACGCCCATGCCGTCGTGGGCCGAGAGGCGGTGGAAGCCGTCGATCTCGCTAACGCCATTGAGATTGCGCACCTGCTTTCACAGACGCTCGACATGCCTCAACGGCCCGACGCCATCGCGATCACCGACTTATTCGGTAACGCGCTGTTTTCCGGCATCATTGATGCCGACGTGACCACTAGAGAAAGGCCACGATCATGACCCGATACATAGATGAAATCGAACGGGAGCGGCACGACCGCGCGATCAGCGTCTGGGACAATGAAGGCGGTGCATCCGCCCGCGCACCAGGCGACGAACAATATGGCCGCCGGATCGAAGCCGACCGGTCCTGGACCATCTACCATGTCTTCACCGGCGTTCCAGCCAGCCGCGAAGGGCAGGAGATGATCGGCCTTAGCCACTCGGCCGCAACCGACGGGATGCTTTCCCTGAATCGTCGGAATGAGGGGCGACGCAAGGAGCACATGAACGGGTTTATGCGTGTACCACTGCTGCTGCAAACGGCAAGGGCAGATCAACGATGACCCTTGAATTCCTGAACCCCAGCCGAAGCTTCGATGAAGTGCGCAACGCCATTCGCTTTGTCGGGCATGACGGCATGTTCGAAGTGCCGTTCTTCGTCGAAGTGGAAGCGCTCGCCAGGTCCCCTGCTGAATTGCGCAGTACAGAGGTTTCGGAAGAGATGTATCTCTCGACCTTCGATTCAACGCGCAGGTCGATCCACGATGTTGCCCGCGAGGCCTACTCCCATCGCCGCCAAACCTCCTATACGCTTACCGCCGCCGATTTCCGGTAGAGGGCATCACTGGATGCTGATCCGCTACGGGGTATGAGATCTCACATTGACCTGCCAGCAGCCGACCGCCCTGGTGCCTGCTGTCGGTCCACGAGGATCGCGCCGCTGACGTACGGGTGCCGGAGACGACGTGCGCGACGCCCGATGTGCCGGTATCAACCTGCCGCGATCTGTTCGGCAACCGCTGCCCGCAGACTCGTCGCGCCTGCTGGTGACCTGACGATGTGGGGCGACGCAACAATCTGGATGACGTCCCGCGGTTCGGTCGGATTGTCGTGTCGCGCGGCCGCGACGCGACCGACATACCGCTCATCAACTCATTCGGTCATTCGCACTTATATGTTTACCCCCAGTGACCGGCGACGGCGAAAAGCGCCGCCCTCCGGACGGGGGGACGGCGCTTTGCATGGGGCGATCATGGGAAAGCCGGACGTGCGATCAGCAGATCATCCGTCTGGATGGATCAGTGGGCGAGGTCGAGGAGCTTCTTGGCTTTGCCTTCCATTTCGAGCCGAACGTCCTGATGCTGCTTGTCGCGCGCTATCCGAGTGATCCCCTGGACGAAGTCAAAGATGGACGCCGGCGGATGGCCCTCTTCATTGAGGACCGTATCGATGATCTTGGTGGTTTCACCCTTTGAGAAGCCGCGCTTGCGCAGGAATGACGTTCGATCGTCGTCGTCGCGCGCCACGATGCGTTCGCGTGCCGCCTTGATGCCGTTGATGAATGGCGTGGGCGAGGATTCGGCGAACTGGATCAGTGCCGGCTCGGCTTCAAGCGCAAAGCGCGATGCGGCATATTTCGAGTGGCGGATGGTGATTTCCTGGAAATCTTCGACGCCCCACAAATTCCTATTTTGGCACACGGCACGCAGATAAAAGCTTGCAATTCCAAGTGTTTTAGAGCCGACCTCGCTATTCCACGCGTAGAATCCGCGGAAGTAGAGATCTGGATCGCCGTTCGGCAACCGGCCGGCTTCAATGGGGTTCAGGTCGTCGACCAGGAAGACAAATATGTCGCGATCGGAGGCATAGAGCGTTGTCGTCTCTTTCGAGATGTCGACATTCGGATTGTAGATGTGGGTCGACCAATCAAGAACGCCTGGGACCTTCCAGCGCGTGTCGCCGGTGCCGTTGCCGGCGATTTTCTGGACAGCCTCCACGAGTTCGTGGTCGAATATCCTCCCGTAATCCGGGCCTGTAACCGCCCGAAGCTCGAGGCGGCCGTTCTCGATTTCGAGCGTTTTGACTTGCTCGGCGCGATGGTTGAGCAGTCCGTGCTGCAGATTGATGCCGGCGAGCGGTGCCGGAAGTTGACGCAGATACGTGGCGGGCGCACCGACCAGGCCGGCGAGTTGGCCGAAACTCCAGTGCGTCGGCGCGACCGGCGCGTGAGTCTGCGGCAGCATCAACGTCAGCCGCTCGGGGTTGTCGCGAGACGCCTCAACGCGGATAGCCTCGCTCTCGACGATGCGCGTCTTGCTGCGTTCGGACCGGCGCTTCACTGAATTATGCAGGTCCGTGAGCGACAGATAGCGCTCGTCTGCCGGCCTATTGAACCATTCCGACGACACGCGGCCAATGCTCTGGCCCCTGCTGACGTCTACCTTATAACCGTTCGTCGCACCGCGTATCGGCGACTGAATTTCCATATGGGTCATGGTCTTGCTCCGCGACGGGTGCCGGGAGCCTCTCTCCCGGTCCTCACCCGCCGCCGCTAACCGGCCTCCCCTCTGCCTCTACCTGCGCCAGCCGCGCGAAGCGCGGGACGCTGCCGCATCGGTCGGCCGCAGGCCGCGCATCGCCGAAACAGTGCTCGCATTCAGATATCCCGAGGGTTGCGTCGACAGTGAAAGCGTGAATCAATGACGATAGGGGATGTGGCGGCGTCCGGAGCAATGGAGGCGATGCGACGGTTCAGACTTGCTGACGAGGTGATCGAAGAGAAGGCGCCATATTTGCAGAGCGCGTTGGCGGATGCTTACCGAAAACGTATCCGGCCGCATTGTCTGTGCAAGGAAGCTGGGCTTCCAATGTACATCGCCCGAATTGGCGATCAGTACTTGATCAAGCGCATGCCGCTCTCAGGTGGTGGGCACGAGCCCAACTGCCCATCCTACGAACCACCGGACGAACTGTCAGGCCTCGGCGTGCTGACGGGTAGCGCCCTACAGGTGGATCCGGAGAGCGGAATGTCGGCGTTGAAAGTGAGCTTCAGCCTGACGAAAATCGGTACACGGGCGGCGCCGAACTCGGGAGCCAATGCAACCGACACCATCGTCGGTGATGCGAAGAAGCTGTCATTGCGCAGCCTGCTGCATTACCTCTGGCAGCAGGCCGAGCTGACAGCGTGGACGTCGCGATGGGCGGGAAAGCGGCATTGGTGGAACATTCGGTGGCACCTGAAAGAAGCTGCCGGCCAGATGACGGTAAAGGGCGGAACGCTCAGCGAAATACTATTCATACCGGAACCGTTTCGAGCGGCGGATAAGGGCGCGATCGAACAGCGTCGGACCGCCGCGCTTGCACCCGCCATCCCTCCGAAGAGCGGCCCGCGCAAATTGATGATCCTGGTCGGTGAGGTGAAGGATTTCGCGCCGGCGCGCAGCGGCCATCGGCTGATCGTAAAACATCTGCCGGACTTTCAGCTCATGTTGGAAGAAGGTCTCTATAGACGTTTACAGGCCCGCTTCGAGAACGAGTTGGCGCTTTGGGGAGCGGACGAGGCTTCTCACTTGATCGTGATTGCGACGTTCGGGCTCACGCCAGTCGGTCTCGCGGTCGTGGAGGACATGGCGCTGATGGTCGTCGCCGAAAACTGGGTGCCCTACGAGTCCGCTTACGAGAAGAGGCTGGTCGACGCACTGGCCAAGTTGCAAGAGCGCAGCGTCAAGGGACTACGCTACAATTTGTCGGCCGAAAAGCCGACCGCGGCTGCAATTTTGCAGCGTTCATCGCAGCCGGTTGCGCTCTATGTCGTTCCACCCTCGGCCGACGGAGCTTACGAAGAAGCTCTCGGCGAGTTGATTACGTCACGGCCGGAAATCGGCGCCTGGATCTGGCGCACCATTGAGGGCGAGATGCCTCCCCTTCCGATGAACACCTAATGAAGGCTGGCACGCCCACTCCGGTTAGTTTGATCTGCGCGTAGTATGTCCTTGCCCCTTCGACTAGCGCGGCCTGCGACTATCCTTGTCCAAGACGCCTGCATAGTTCATCGAGCGGTCCGAGTGATTGGCAAACGAGCTTCAACTCTCCGACGTTGCCTTTGAGCGCAATCGTCACTCTCATGCCAATCGCATCCGAAAGCTTCTTTTCGAGCAAGAGCAAGTCGGCATCTTTCGCCGCAGAAGCGGATCGCGAGATCGAGGGTCTTTCTGCCGCAGGCGTCTGCGCGAGCGCTTCTGCCTGCCGCACTGACAGCCCGTCCTCGACGATGCGGCGCGCAACCTCTGCCGGGTTATCGGCGGTGACCAGCGTGCGGGCGTGACCGGCAGACAGCGTCCCGCTGACCAGCATGTCGTGTACCACGTCGGGTAACTTCAGAAGCCGCAAGGTGTTAGCCACGTGGCTGCGGCTTTTGCCGATGACCTGCCCGAGATCCGCCTGGCTGTAGCCATGCTCATCAATGAGCTGCTGGTAGCCCCGCGCCTCCTCGACGGGATTGAGGTCAGCGCGCTGGACGTTTTCGATAACCGCCAGTTCCAGCGCCGTACGATCATCGACGTCTCTAACGATAACAGGCAGTTCTGCCAGCCCGGCTCTCTGAGCCGCCCGCCAGCGCCGCTCGCCGGCGACGATTTCGTAGCGGCCCGACTGATCCGGGGATGGGCGCACAACGACAGGCTGAACAATGCCGTGCTCTCGGATCGACTGCGCCAGATCGATCAGATCGGCTTCACCAAAACTACGCCGCGGGTTGCGCGGGTTCGGGGAGACGAGTTCGATCGGAACCGTGCGATCCGGCGCGAGTTGGTTTGCCGGTTCGGGAGCCGGACTGTTCACGTCACCGATCAGGGCGGCAAGACCCCGTCCAAGGCGTCTTCCTGGAGGTTGTTCGTTCATCAGTTCATTCCCGTATCGCAACTGGTCGGTGCCCGACGTCAGGCTTCCTCATCTTCATTATTGGCCAGCCTTGCCGAATGTGCCCGCCTTGGAAAGCAGCCCGGCATCCTCGTGCGCCTCGAAATCGGACGGACGCGACGCGTGTTCAGGCCGAACTCGACCAGAACCTCTTCGTCGTCACGCAAGTGTAGGGCGCGCCGGGCGTTCTCAGTCGTCCCAATTGCGCCCTTCGGCAATGAAGCGGCTCGGCGCGACCAGGATGGCACCGGGTTGGCAGGCACGCCAGTAGGTGCCTCAGTATTGCGCCTTCGGGTAGTGTCAGAGCGCAGAATCATCGCGAACACGATGATGCATCGCGGCGGTTTCGGCAACCAATTCGGCGGTGAGTCATGGTAGTACGAACCGCCACCCGTTTGTCTTGCCGGGTTTGGCGCGCGGTCTTCCCGCTGATCCGGGCGGTCGGCACGACGCGGGCGACGCATCGCTTCTCTTCATTGTGAAAGGCGAGGTTTTCGCGCTTGGCGAAAGTGTCGATTTCCGCTGAGAGCCGATCGGGGATTTTCGCCAAGAAGTTCTTGGCGGAGATCAACACGCTGTCGCTACTCTCATCTATCCATCGTAGAATCGACAAAGCGGTATGCTGCCACGGGTCTAACCGCCGTTCCCTCCAGCTGTCCCTTTGCCGTCGGGGCGGCGGCTCAACACCGCGGCCGTCCAGAAACCGACGCACAGCACGATCGCTCCGATCCCGATCGCGACCAGAACGGCGTCGTAGCCTCCCGTCCTCGACCATATCCACGCGGCAGCCAAGGGCGAGATGGCCAGCGTCACGTTCATTGGGGCGACCAGCGCGCCGTTGATCGCCCCGTAGGCGTCGCGGCTGATCATCTCGGGGACCATCAAGCCGCGCACGATGGTGATCATCCCGTTCGCCCCGCCGTAGAAGGCGGCGATCAGGGCGATCACGAGCACGCTCGGCGGAGCCCAAGCGAAACCGACGACCGCCAGCGGGAACACGATCACGATGATCGAGCCGACCTTGCGAACGGGGGCGTTCGGAGCAAGGAACATGATCAGCAGCCGCCCGGCGACCTGTGCCGGGCCGATCACCGCGAGGACGCTGACGACGCCCGTGGAATCCAGTCCGCGCTCAAGCAGGAACGGATAGAGATGGAAGGTCAGCGCTGCGAAGGCGGCCTCGTAGCCGACGAGCGCCACCATGAGCGCCCAGAAGACGGGGCGCCGCATCGCCCACGCCACGGCCTTGCGGCCCGCCAGCGGCTCGGGCTCGTGCGCTTCCCTCGTTCGGCGCGGCCGGTCCTTACTCGGATCGATCGCCAGGAAATAAAGTCCGCCGCAGACGATGACGTTGATCGCGCCGAGCACCATCAGCGCGTCGCGCCATCCGACATGGTCGATCAGAAACTGGATCAGCGGGATGAACACGGTGCTGGCGAACCCGCCCCACAGCGTCAGCGCCGTGATGCCACGGCGGGCGTTTCCCGAGCCAACCCTCCGCGCGATCACGGCGAAGGCGGGTTCGTAGAAGGTCGCGGCCTGAAGGCAGCCCATGGCCGCGAAGATGGCGTAAAAGACGAAGATGTTCGAGACCTGCGACCAGGCGAACAGCATGAGCCCGGCTCCCACCGACGCCAGGCTCATGACGTAGCGGCCCCTGCCCCGGTCGATGGCCGCGCCGACGGGATAGGCAGCGACTCCCGCCAGCGTCAGGCCGAGGGTCGCAGCGCCGTAGATCTCCGTCTTCGGCCAGCCGAGGTCCGTTCGCATCGCCTCGGCCATAAGAGCGAAGCTGTAGTAGAGCGTTCCCCACGAGCATATCTGCGCGACTCCGAGGGCTGTGATCAGCCCCCTCGTCGCGCCATGTTTCTCTCCCTGCTCGTCTATCGCAGTGCTCGTCACGTGGCGCTCCGGCAACATCCGGCCTTCGCGACGGGCGCCGGTTCGGCCGAAGCGGGCATCGTAGCGCAGCCGCAGCCGCTTTCGCCATGCGCCTTGGCTTCCGCGTCCTTGGGGCAGCAGGCGTCCGCCCCGACCGGAGCGGGCCCGCCACAGCAGCCCGCGGCCGCGTCGGCTCCGTCGCCCGGGTCGGCGCTGCACACGCCCGTTTCCGGAAGGACCAGATGTACCTCGCGCGCGGCGCGGTGGTCGCCCGCGATTTCGGCGACGACCGAACGGACCTGCTCGTAGCCCGTGGCCATCAGGAACGTCGGCGCACGGCCGTAGGACTTCGAGCCGACGATGGCGAAGCCCGGCTCGGGATGGGCGAGTTCCTCGATGCCGTGCGGCGGGACCGTGCCGCAGGAATGGAAGTTCGGATCGATCAGCGGGGCGAGCGCTGGCGGCGCTTCCACCACGGGGTCGAGCGCGACGCGCAGTTCGCCGAGGAACGAGAGGGCCGCGCTCCGGCAACTGGTCGTTCAGCCCGCCGCCGAGAAGCTTTTCGACGCTGCGGTGACGCAACGCCCAGAAGATTTCCGTTCCCGGGTCGCCTTCCTGAAGTTCCATGAGGGCGAGCGCGACGTTGATCGCCGAATGGCCGCCGCCGATCAACAGCGTGCGCTTTCCGGCATAGTCGCCTCTGCGGCTCCCGATCACGTCGGGTATGCCGTAGGCGATCCGGGCGGCGGCCTCGCGCTCGCCCGGAACGGGCAGGCCGTCGACGCCGATCGGGTTCGGCCGCGTCCAGGTCCCGGACGCATCGATCACCGCGCGAGCAAGGACACGGTGCTCGCCGTCCCTGTCTTCGTAGCGGACGACGAAGGGAGAATTCTCCCGGCCCTCGTTCGAGACCTTGTCATGGCCCTGCCGCGTCACGGCCGTGACGGTCGCGCCGAGCCTCAGGTTCCGGGAGATTTCCGGCAACGCTGCCAACGGGGCAAGATAGTCCCGCACGATCTCGCCGCCCGTCGGCAGCCCCTTGCCGTCCGGAGCCGTCCAGCCGGAGCGATCGAGGAGCGCCCGCGCGGCGGCGTCGATGTTGTAGGTCCAGGGCGAGAAGACCCGGACGTGGCCCCATTCGAGGAGCGTCGCGCCGACGCTGTCGCCCCGTTCGAGGACGAGCGGACGCAAGCCGCGCCGGACGAGATGCGCCGCCGCTGCGAGGCCGGCAGGCCCCGCGCCGATCACCGCTACGGGAAGGCTGGAGGATGTCATCGCATTCATGTCGTCCGTCTCCCTCTAGCAGCAGCCATGCAAGGTCTGTTGCCCCGGCATGGGGCCTTGGCAGCACAGCCACCGCAGAACAGACGACGGATCCCGGAAATAGGCCGACCGTAGCGAGGGGGCGATGTCGCGGCGCGCCAGCCCGACGTCGCGGAGCTGCGCGTCATTGAGCTCCTTCAGGCGGGCGACGTCCACCCGGCCCTGAACGGCGTAGACAAGGATCGAGGTCATTCGAGAGAAGATAGGCATCTTCTTTCTCCGTCCAATGTTCTAGAAACACCGAAATAGACGACGCGCAAAAAGCTACGCCGCCTCTGTTTCGGCCGCCTGCCCGCACTTGCTGTCGAGACAGCATTCATCGACCAAGTAGCCGACGAGCGCCTCCATGCCGGGATAGTTGGCGCGGCAGATCAACGTGGTCGCCTGCCGCTCCTGCGTGACAAGGTCCGTGTCGACAAGCCGTTTCAGGTGATGGGACAGCGTCGAACCCGGGATCGCCAGCTTCTCCTGGATGCTGCCTACCGGGAGGCCTTCCAGGCCCGCGCGCACGAGGGTGCGGTACAGCTTCAAGCGCGTCGGGTTTCCGAGGGCTTCGAGCTGGGCGGCTGCTTTTTCGAGTTTCATGGAAATAACATAAGCCGACGGTCCGGCTTGTCAACCTTAATTCGACTACTGTCGAAATTAGACGCTGTGGACGTCGCGCCAAGAGGCGGATGGAACCGCTAGATCGACCGCTGGTTCACCCGTTTCGAGACGGCTTCCGCGCTCTCGACGCGCTCGGAATAGCGGTCCGTCAGGTAGTCCGCCCTGTCACGCAGGAGGAGCGTGAACTTCACCAATTCCTCCATCACGTCGACGATCCGGTTGTAATAGGGCGACAGCTTCATGCGGCCCGCCTCGTCGAACTCGACGAAGGCCTTCGCGACCGACGACTGGTTCGGGATCGTGAACATCCGCATCCAGCGTCCGAGAATCCGAAGCTGGTTGACCGCGTTGAAGCTCTGGGAGCCGCCGCAGACCTGCATCACCGCCAGCGTCCTTCCCTGGGTCGGACGAACGCCGCCGAGGGAGAGCGGCAGCCAGTCGATCTGGGCCTTCATGATGCCCGTCATGGAACCGTGCCGTTCCGGCGAGCACCACACCTGCCCCTCCGACCAGAGCGACAGGTCCCGCAGTTCCTTCACCTTCGGATGGTCCGCCGGCGCCGAATCCGGAAGAGGCAGTCCGGCCGGATTGAAGACGCGCACCTCCGCGCCCAGCTTCCGCAGGATTCGCGCGGCCTCCTCCGTTGCAAGCCGCGAATAAGAACGTTCGCGGACCGAACCGTAGAGCATCAGGATTCGCGGCGGATGACTGGCGCGCTCGACGTCGAACAGCGCCGCGGCATCGATCGGTTTCAACTGGTCTTCGACGACGTTGGGAAACGTGTCCAAGGGCGAGTGGGCGTTCATGCGGGTCTCCTGCTGCAGCCGCATCCTCCCGTTGCGGCTTTTTATTTCGACATTTATCGAAATATTGATTAGCCGACCGCCCGGCTAGCGTCAATGCTATTTCGATAAAAATCGAAACACAGTCAGCGCACGCGCCGTCCTTCGCCGTCGACGACGACCTCACCGTCCTCCTTGGTGAAGGGACCGATGTCGGAATTGGGCAGGATGTCGAGAACGGCTTCCGACGGCCTTGCCAGAACGACGCCGAGCGGCGTGACGACGATCGGACGGTTGATCAGGATCGGATGCCGGAGCATGAAGCCGATCAGTTCGTCGTCGGTCCACTTGGGATCGGCGAGGCCGAGTTCGCGATAGGGCGTTCCCTTCTCGCGCAGCAACTCACGCGGGGTCATGCCCATCGCCTCGATCAGTTCGACCAGCCTTTCTCGCGACGGCGGATCCTTCAGGTATTCGATCACCTCCGGCTCCTCGCCCGACTGGCGGATCATGGCGAGCGTGTTGCGGGATGTGCCGCAATCCGGGTTGTGGTAGATGGTGACGGTCATTTCGCTTGTTCCCCGACAGCGGTTCCGGAAACGCCCGCCCCGCGTTCGTACCAACCCTTGCTCCGGTTCACGATCCAAACGACCGACAGCATGACGGGGACCTCGACAAGGACGCCCACGACCGTCGCAAGGGCAGCGCCGGAACTGAAGCCGAACAGGCTGATGGCCGCAGCCACCGCGAGTTCGAAGAAGTTCGACGCCCCGATCAAGGCGGACGGCCCTGCCACGCAATGCCGTTCGCCGGACACGCGGTTGAGCACGTAGGCGAGGCCCGAATTGAAATAGACCTGTATCAGGATCGGCACGGCCAAAAGGGCGATGACCATCGGCTGGGCGATGATCTGCTCGCCCTGGAAGCCGAACAGCAGGACCAGCGTCGCCAGCAGGGCGACGAGCGACAGCGGCTGCAAGGTATCCAGCAGGTCGGAGAGCGCGGCGTCGCCGCCCCTCGCCAGCAGGCTTCGGCGCAGGAGCTGCGCGACGATGACGGGAATGACGATATAGAGGACGACGGACAGGACGAGCGTGTCCCAGGGCACCGTGATGGCGGACAGGCCAAGCAGCAGGCCGACGATGGGCGCGAAGGCGACCACCATAACGGCATCGTTGAGGGCGACCTGCGACAGCGTGAAATGCGGCTCGCCCTTCGTCAGGTTCGACCATACGAACACCATGGCGGTGCAGGGCGCGGCGGCGAGGATGATCAGCCCGGCGATATAGGAGTCGATCTGGTCGGCAGGCAGGTACGGCCGGAACAGCCAGCCGACGAACAGCCACCCGAGCAGCGCCATGGAGAACGGCTTGACGGCCCAGTTGACGAACAGCGTCACGCCGATCCCGCGCCAGTGCCGGCCGACCTCGCGTAGCGCCGCGAAATCGATCTTGAGCAGCATCGGGATGACCATCAGCCAGATCAGAATGGCGACGGGGATGTTGACCTTGGCGACCTCCGCCGCACCGACGGCGTGAAACATACCGGGCATCAAATGCCCGAGGGTGATGCCGGCGACGATGCAGAGCGCCACCCAAAGAGTCAGGTATCTTTCGAAGAAGCCGATCCCGGCCGGGACGGCGTCCTCCCGGTTCAACGTCCTGTCGGTCATGACTGCCTTCCTAGCCCGCCTTCGGCAGGTTGCGGCCGATCTCGTCCAGACGCTTCTGCAGGGAGAGCTTGTCGACCGCCTGCATCGGCAGCGCGGTAAAGATCGAGATGCGGTTGTTGAGCATGCGGTAGGCTTCTGCGAAAGCCAGATGCCTTTCGGCGTCGGTCCCTTCCACCGCTGCCGGATCGGGAACGCCCCAGTGCGCCGTCATCGGCTGGCCGGGCCAAACAGGACAGGATTCGTTGGCGGCGTTGTCGCAGACGGTGAAGACGAAATCCATTTCCGGCGCATCCGGGGCCGCGAACTCCTCCCAGCTCTTCGAGCGGGCGAACGACGTGTCGTGATTGAGGCTCTTGAGGAGTTGCAGGGCGAAAGGATGCACCTCGCCCTTCGGATGCGATCCAGCGGAGAATGCCTTGAACCTGCCCGCCCCGACGCGGTTCAGGATCGCCTCGGCGATGATCGACCGGGCTGAATTCCCGGTGCACAGGAAAAGGACGTTGTACGGTTCGCTCATCGCATCCTCCTTCAGCAATCGCAGGTCACGGCCTTGATCACGGGCTGGCAGAGTTCCGGCGAGCCGTTGCAGCAGTCTTCCATCAGGTACGCGAGCAGGTCGCGGAACCCGGTCATGTCGGCGACGTACCGCACGACGCGGCCGTCGCGCTCGTTGCGGACGAGTCCTGCGTAAGACAGTATCTTGAGATGGGCCGAAGCCGTGTTCTGGACGGCGCCGAGGCGCGTCGCGACCTCGCCGGCGGGAACGCCTTCCTGCCCCGCCTGGACGAGCAGGCGGAAGATGTCCAGCCTCGTTTCCTGTCCGAGGGCGGCGAGGGCCGCCAGAGCCGCTGTCTTATCCATATATCCGTGATTCCAGATTGATCGCTTTGTAGCTATACAGCATGACGGAACGATGACAAGTCCCGTGGATCAGCGGATGGATTCGAAGCGAAGGGGAGTCCCGGGTTCGACCGCTTCGACGTCGGGAGGCAGGATCGCGATCCCGTCGGCGAACGCCAGCGCGGACGGGCTGGCCGACGACCCGCGGCCCAGCATCTCCAGAACGGGGAGGCCATCGGCGTCCTGCGACACTATTCGGACCGGCACGAATTCGGTACGTCCAAGGAGCTTGCCGTAGGCGAACCCGGAACGGGCGGCCTGCCACTCGGGGCGGACCTGGCGCAATCCTCCAGCCGTGCGGATGGCAGGCAGCGCGATCTGCCTAAAGGTCACGAGGGCCGCGTTGGGATTCCCAGGCAGGGCCGCCACGAGCGCGCCGCCGATCAGTCCGACCTTTAAGGGCTTGCCCGGCCTCATCGCGACCTTGAGGACCTCGAGCTCCGCGCCGCTGTCCCGCAGGACGGCGGCGACATGGTCCTCCTCCCTAGCCGAAACGCCGCCAGTCGTAACGATAACGTCCGAACGGTCCACGGCCTCCGCGAAGGTTTGCAGCAGCGCTTCCCGGTTGTCGGCAACGATGCCGAAGTCCAGGGCCTCCACCCAAGGCAAAGATGCGAGGGACGAGCGCAGGAACGTCCGGTTCGAGTTGTAGATCTGGCCCGGAGCCAACGTCTCGCCGGGCTCGCGTAGTTCGTTTCCCGTGGAGACGACCGAGACCCGGACCTTCCGGTAGACCTCGACTTCGGCGATCCCCGCCCCGGCGAGCAGGGCGAGCCGTTGCGGGGTGAGGACGTCGCCGCTGTCGACGAGGCGGCTTCCGCTGCCAACGTCCTCACCGGCGCGCCTGACGTTTTCTCCAGGGCGCGGCATGCAGCCGATCACCACGCCGCCGCCGCGGACCTCGCAGCGCTCCTGCATGACGACGGCGTCGAATCCTTCCGGCACGGGAGCGCCGGTGAATATCCGGACCGCGCATTTCCCCTCGGGCGCCGAAGCCGCGTCTCCGGCCTTGACAAGTCCCTGGACCGGGAGCCTCCATGGGCCGTCTCCGGAAAGGTCGGCCCGGCGCACGGCGTAACCGTCCATCGCCGAATTATCGAAAGGCGGCAGCCGCATCGGCGATCCGACAGGGCGCGCGGCTATCCTCCCCCGGGCTTCGAGAAGCGCGACGCGTTCCACCTCCACCACGGGCCGTGCGGCCGCGATGGCCTTCGCAGCCGCCACATCGACGGGCAGGATCTCGCCGGCGGCCTCGACGGAACACGATGCTTCGAGGGGAACGGCAAGCGGAGCCACGGCCAACCCTATCCGGATACGGCTTTCAGATAGGCGATCACGTTCCGGATTTCATCCGGATCCTTCAGTCCCGGGAACGCCATCCTGTTTCCGGGGACCGCGGCCTTCGGATCGGCCAGATACCGGGCGAGGTTCGGCTCGTCCCATACCAAGCCGCCCTCGCCCGCCGCCTTCATGGCAGGCGAATACCTGAATCCGGACACCGTTCCCGCTTTCCGCCCGACGATTCCCTTCAACGTCGGACCTACCTTGTTCACGCCCTTTTCGGCGTCGTGGCACGCCATGCAGCGTGCGAACACCTTCTTGCCAGCCTCGGCGTCCTGCGCTTGGGCCATCCCGACGGCGGACATCAGGACAAGCGCGGCGATGGCCATTCGTTCGATCGGCAAACCCATTCTCCATTTCCGGATAAATGCGAGCCGCCGCCGCGACGGGTCGGCCGCGGCGGCGGGAGATGTCCAGGGCGCGCTCAGGCGGCGCTGTATTCCTGGTTCTTGAACGAAAGGTGCTTCACCGAGGCGGGAGCATCGGAGATCTTCCTGATGTTGGCCCAGGTCTGCTTGTAGTTCGGGATCACCAATTCGTTCGTTCCCGCGTTGACGACGTTGCCCTGCACTCCGGTCGGGAAGGCGAACAGCATGAACGTCTCCCCCGGCCTGGCGGTGGTGGTCGGATAGGCCATCGCCTGGGTCGAGCCCGCGTCGTTGAACACCTCCACGAGATCGCCCTCCTTCACGCCGACCTTCGCCATGTCGTCGGGATGCATCTCGATGAACGGGAACGGCCAGCGGTCCATCACGAAATCGTTCTCGATGTCGAGGTAGGCCGACTGCCAGACCTGGTTCGCGCGGCCGTTGTTGATCAGGAAGGCGTACTTGTCCTTCTGCTCCTGCTTTCCCGGCGCCTGGAGGCCGCGCCACTCCGCCTTCATGAAGCGCGCCTTGCCGTCCGACGTGCCGAACTTGCCGTCGGCGAACAGGCGCTGCGTGCCGACGATCTTGCCGTCCTCGAATCCCGTCGCCGGCTCCTGGAAGCCGTTCGTGCCCATCGCGCGCAGCCGTTCGTAGGTGACGAATTCGCCCCCGGCGGCGTTATTGTGGTAGCCGTCCATGAAAGCGTCTTCCTCGGTCTTCCAGTCGAAGCCGTCGAACTTGGCGGCGACGTCCGCCTTGCCCATGTCGGTGAAGACCCGCTGGAGGTTGTTGGCGATCCGCGCGGCGACGAGGCAGTCGGGCATGGCCTGGCCGGGCGGGTCCATGTAGCGTTCGGTCAGGCGCATGCGGCGCTCGCCGTTCATCGACGTGAGGTTTGCCTCTCCGCTGGTGGCCGCCGGGAGGACGACATGGCACGCCTGGCCGATGCGGGTCGGAACGATGTCCACGTCGACCGAGAATAGCCCTCCTTCGCCGATCGCCTTGACGATCGCCTCGACCATCGCGTCGCGGTCGCCGTAAGGAACGGAATTCATGGCGTCCTTCACCTTGTCGGTGCGCTGCTTGTAGACGCGCTTGAACTCGTCGGCGTTGAGTGTCGTCTTGTAGTGATCGCAGCCCCAGACATGGTGCACGCCGCCCTTGCCTTCGATGAGGAGCCTGTCGACATAGGCGGCGGGACGGCCGACATGCGCGTCCGACGGGCGCACGTAGCCTTCCTGGTGGCCGCCGAGGCGCACGACTCCGCCGCCGGGGCGGCCGACGTTTCCGGTTGCGAGCGCCACGTTCACCAGCGCACCGTTGGTCCGGTAGTTGTCGTTGCCCCAGATCAACCCCTTCTCGTAGGCGAACATGGTGCGGCGGCGCTTTCCGCCTTCCTTGGGCTCCGCAATCCAGCTCGCGGCCTTACGGATATCGTCCGCCGACAGCCCGGTGATCTCCGATGCCTGCTCGGCCGTCATGCGGTTGCCTTCGACCGCCGACTTGAAGTCGGTCAAGGCCGCCGGGTGTCCGGCATCGGCGGGCGATCCGGCGTCGGCGGAGCCGATCGTGCTGGCCGCGATGAAGTCCTTGTCGATCCAGCCCTTGTCGGCGATCTCCGTCAGAAGCGCGTTGAACAGGGCGAGGTCGGTGCCCGACTTGATCTGCAGGTGGAGCATGTTCTCCTTGCCGGCCTCCGCTTCGCAAGCTGCGATCGTCACGGTGCGGCGCGGGTCGACAATGACAATCCGTGCCGGCGCATGCGCCTCGTCGGGTAGCTGCTGCTGTTTCTTGTCCATGGAAGTCCCGCGCAGGTTCGGGATCCAGTGGTTCAGGAAATAGTTCGTCTGCGTCTCCAAGGAGTTCATGCCGACCGCGAAGATGGTGTCGGCAAGCTCGGCGTCCTCGTAGCAGTTGTTGAGTTCGCCGACTCCCATGTCGCGGGTGGCGTGGACCTCGGAGTTGTAGGCCGGGCGGTTGTGGATGCGAATATTCTTGATCTTCATCGCCCCGAAATAGAGCTTGCCTGTGCCCCAGGTGTTCTCGTAGCCGCCGCCGGCGCCGCCATGGTCGTAGGCGGAAACGAACAGTCCGTCCTCACCCTGATCGGCGATGACGCGGGCGGTCACGCGCGCCACGAGGTCGAGCGCGTCTTCCCAACTCGTCGGCTGCATCTGTCCGTAACGCCACACCAGCGGATCGGTAAGGCGCTGCATCTGCGTCGAGCGCTGGCGCGAGAAACTCATCTCGGCGATGCGGGCGCCGCGCACGGAGCCGAGGCCCGAGTTCACCAGGCAGTCCTGGTCCGGCTTGATGACGATGTGGACGTCCTTCCCGTCCTGCTTGACGATGTTGTACATCGACGGCGCGTACCAGGCATCGGTTTCCGCGGCCTGCTGCTCGGCGAGGTTGACTCCGAAGGCGTTCGCGGACGGCTCGACGCCGCCCTGCCTGTTCACTGGCCACGAATAGGCATGGTAACCGCATCCGACGATGCAGTAATGGCAGGTGACGTTCTGCTTCTTCGCGTCGGCCGGAATGATCGGAAGACGGTCGATCTGTCGCTTGTAAGCCATTCTAGCCTCCCTCTCAGAGCACGTTGGACAGTCGGCCGTAGAGAAGCTCATCTAGCCCCTCGGCGTAAATGTCGCCCTTGTCGTCGACCCGCAGGACGTATTGCGGCAGGTTCTGGGTGGCGTGGCCCCATATCTGCTGTCCGCCAGCCTCGCAGTCGAAGCGCGAATAGTGCCCGGGGCAGGAAAGCGTGCGGTCGTCGGCGCTGTAGTTGAGAGGGAAACCCTTGTGCGGGCAGACGGTAGTGAAGCCGACGATGTCCTCGTCGGGTCCAGCGCCGCCTTCGACGGGCTTGCCGAGCTTCAGGAGGACCCCCGGAGCGTTGTCGTCCGGATAGGCGACGTCCAAGGGTTCGTTCGGCTTGAGGTCGGCGACGTTGCCGAGCCTGTTCGAGGGATATTCGACCCTGGCCAGGGCCGGTGCCACCTGCGCAGCGGCCTCCTGCGGCAACGTGGCGGCCGCCGCGACGCCTGCTGCGGCGAACGCGCCGCCGCGCAGGAATTGCCTCCGGCCGACATCCACCAGCCTGTCGCATCGTGACATAAGTCCCTCCCGTGTTGATACGATGACTTCGGGAAAGACAGGAGCAACGACTGTGCCAATTGGGCAGGCTCCCGGGATTCAGGGCTTCTCGAACGAAAAACAGGCTCGCGCCGTCACCGCACGTTCGGGATTCCTTACATCCGATGGCGGCGGCGTCCGTAAATCCGAACGGCGGCGAAGGCGGGCTCTCGCGCAGCGCAAGTCGTGCGAACGGGTAGCCTTGGCAAGCGTTGTATTTGTTGAGATACAAAGCAATGAACACGATTTCTTCCGTCTCGGGCAATCGTTCCGCCGCTTTCGGTGGCGGCGCTCTCATCGGCACGCTCGGCGGATTGATCGGTCTTGGCGGCGCTGAGTTCCGGCTTCCCCTGCTGATCGGGCTGTTCGGCTTCGCTCCCCTTGAGGCGGTCATCCTGAACAAGGCCATGAGTCTCGTCGTCGTTGGCTTCGCGCTGCCGTTCCGAGCCGGGACGGTCCCTCTCGACGAGATCGAGACGCATTGGCCGGTCGTCGTCAACCTTCTGGCAGGAAGCCTGTTGGGTGCCTGGCTGGGAGCGGGTTGGGCCACCCGCCTGCGCTCCGAACCCCTGCATCGCGTCATCGCGGCGCTGCTTGTCGCGATAGCCCTTGTCCTGGTCGCAGGCCACGACATTGCGGCGGGCCGGCCGCTTTTCCTTGGAACGGCTCAGATCGTAGCAGGCGTAGGTGCGGGATTCGTGATCGGCGTCGTCGCATCGGTTCTTGGCGTCGCGGGAGGCGAGTTGCTGATCCCGACGCTGGTCCTGCTGTTTGGAGCGGACATCAAGCTGGCGGGAAGCCTGTCGCTTGCCGTCAGTCTGCCGACGATGCTGGTCGCGTTCACACGCTATAGCCGCGACCAGAGCTTTGCCGTTCTTGGTCGCAATCGAGGGTTCCTGCTTGCTATGGCAGCGGGTTCGATCCTCGGCGCGTTCATCGGCGGGAAGTTACTCGGTATCGTGCCAAGCCCTGTCCTGCTGCCCGCCCTCGCGGCCATTTTGTTGATCTCGGCATGGAAGGTCTGGAGGCATAAATAGGCCGAACTCCTAGCCGATCCGCATGCCGAGAGTTCCAAGCTCCTTCAGCTTTTTTCCGGCGGCAACAGTCCGAGACGTGTCATCTTCTCCCACAGTGTGGTCCGTGAAACTGCCAACAGCCTGGCCGCCGTCGTCGTTTTGCCGCCACTTCTTTCCAGCGCCCGTTCAATCTGTCGTCGCTCCGCGGCATCCCTGACCATCGAAAGAGGGACAAAATCTTCAGCCGTCGACTTTCCGAACTGTTCCGGAAACAGGTCACCCGGCATGATCCACTCGGCCCCGGCGAGAACGACGGCGCGCTCCACCCTGTTCCTGAGTTCGCGGACGTTGCCGGGCCAGGGATAAGCCAGCGCCGCCTCCTCGGCCAAGGCGCTGAAGCCCCTGATGGTGGAATCGAGCCGATCGACGGCGTTGTTCAGGAAGTGGTCCATGAGCCACAGGATGTCCTCGTGCCGCCGTCTCAGAGGGGGAATCTCGACTGGAAGGACCGCCAGGCGGAAATAGAGGTCGTCCCGGAACGCCGTGGAGGACGCCCCGGCCAGGTCGCGATGGGTAGCGGACACGATCCGCGCTTTGAACGGTATCGTAACCTCGCCGCCGACGCGGGTGAATGTCCCGTCCTCGGCCAACCTCAGCAGTTTGGCCTGGAGCGAAAGGGGCATATCGCCGATCTCGTCGAGGAACAGCGTGCCTTTTCCGGCACGTTCCGCGTAACCGAGATGGCGCGCCTGCGCGCTTGTGAAGGCTCCCTTCTCGTGCCCGAATATCTCGCTTTCCATGAGGTCCGCCGGGATTGCGGCGCAGTTAACGGCGACGAACGGTTCGGCGGCGCGTCCGGAGATTTGATGCAGGAGGCGGGCGGCCACTTCCTTGCCGCTACCCGTTTCGCCGGTGACGAGCACCGGCAGCTCGTGCCGGGCGTACTGTCTCAAGACATCCTCGACGTTGCGGATCGCCGGGGATTCGCCAAGCGTGTGGGCGGCGGGGCCGCTGCCAGCAGACAGCCGGCGACCAGCCTCGATCCGTTTCAGGAACGCTTCCATCTCGAAGGGCTTTGTCAGGAAATCGGCCGCGCCCGCCCGCATGAGCCTGACAGCCTGGTCGATATCGCCGAATCCCGTGACGAAGAGGAACGGAGGCATCCCAGGCTCCCGAGCAAGCTGGCGGAACACCTCCTCTCCCGAGACGTCCGGAAGCTTGATGTCGCAGACGACGAGATCGAGCGAACCCGCTGTCGCCGGAAGCTCCGTCATGGCAGCCCGGCCAGTCTGCCACCAATTGACTTTCCAGCCCTCGAGTTCCAGCCGCTGCACGAGCGACCCGCCCATGACGGGATCGTCCTCCACCAGCCCAATTCCTCTTTCATGCAGCATCGAAGCGTCGTTCCTCCTGCGCTATCGGAATGGACATCGCGATCACGGTCCCGCCGTTCGGCCCGTCGGCGACCGCGATCCTTCCGCCGCACTCGTCGACCGTCCGCCGTACCATCCAAAGGCCAAGCCCGCCGCCGGCGCTGACGATCGGGCCTGGCTCGCTCGCCACCAGAATCCGGGCGACGTGCGGCGGGAGGCCGGGGCCTTCGTCCCTGACCTCGAAACGAAGTTCGCCTCCCCTGCTGGCCGCCGACAGGGCGATCCCCCCACCTTCCGGGGTCGCCGCGCTCGCGTTCAGGAGAAGATTGAGCAGCGCCTGGCGGATCGGTGCTCCGTTGACGCGGGCGACTTCGCCGCTTCCCAGGTCCACGCTCCATTCCAGGCGCTGGCGCTTCCGGCGCAGTTCCGGGGTCATCAGCAGGCGGACGTCCTCGAGGTCGGCGACGGCGAACGTTCTGGTCGACCTCTCCGGGCGGTACGTGGCGAGCGCCGCCGCGACAACATCGCGGATGCCTTGCAGGCCCCGCTCGATAAGGGCGATCGAGGTCTCACGCACGCCTGGTGCGGAGCCGTGCGCCTTCAGGGTGCCGATCGCGTTGAAGAGACCGCCCAGCGGGTTGTTGATCTCGTGCGCCATTCCGGAAGCGAGGCGCCCCAGGCTGGCCAGTCTTTCCTCCTCCGCAAGCTGCGTCGCCAATCTGTCGCTGTCGCGCTGGGCCTGCACGAGCGCGTTGTAGCCGTTGAAAAGGCTCGCGACCTCCCGGTCCCGCGACGGTATTCCTGCCGGAGGAATCGGCTGGGCCATCCCGTTCGCCGCCGACCGCATGTGGCTTTCCAGTACCCCCAGGGGCGCCGTTATCCGGCGCACGAGCAGGAAGCCGCCGAGGGCAAAGGCCGCCGCTAGCATGCCGTTCGTAGCCAGCAGCGTCACGAGGATCTCCCGGCGTTCGGCGAAGAGATGCGACACGTCGAAAGATGCGAAGACGGCGCCGACCTTCTGTCCCTGGTAAACGAGGTCGCGGCGCGTCGATCCGGCCATGGTGTCGCTGTCGATGGAAACGCTCCGCAGGCCGAACTGGGCGACGTAATCCGCGGGAAGCTGCGAATAGGTCGCAACCCGGCCTGGGTCGCTTGCCGCCAGCACCCGCCCGTCGACACCGGCGACGACGGTCTCCAGCGGGGCGAGCGACCGATAGGCGGTCGTCGTCCTGTCGAGGGCATCGAAGATTTCCCAGACGTCACCGCGCATCACCGCGGGAACGATGGCCGCCGACAGTCCGTCCAGGTAGGTTTCGGCAAGGCCGTCGAGAGCCGCCTCCTGCGTCTGCGAAAGGCGGTCGAGGACGCGTTCGGAGATCGCCGCGCTGACGACGACCATCAGCAGCGCGACGAGAACCGGAACGCGATAGGAAACCGGGATCGAGCCCCACGCCCGCAGAACGTTCATCCCAGCCGCCTCACCACGTCCATCTTGGCGGCGATCGTGTCGAAGAGCGAAGGCTCCGTGACCACGAATCCGTCCAGCCTGAGCAGTTTGAGGACCGCCTGCCCCTCCGGATCGTCCTTCATCCCCGTGAGGGCGTCCCGGATGGCGGCGAGCCTGGGGTCGCCTGCGAGCAGCCGCGGCGCCGCGACGGGAGGGAAGCCGAGCCATTCCGAACGGCGGAGCACCTTCGTCTGTGCGACAAGGTCGGGTTCCGTCTCCCGCATGACCTCCCAGACGTATCCGTCAACGCTGCCCGACTGCGCCAGCCTGGAAGCCACCGCGCGCACGACGTTCCGGTGTCCGTACGTGAAGAAATGGTGAGAGAAGAACCGATCGGGAGTCGTCCGGTTTTCGGCAAGGAGCGCCGTCGTGACCAGATAGCCTGAATTGGAATCGGGATCGGAAAACGCGTGGACGTCCCCACGCAAGCCCGTCCAGTCGTCCACCTGCCTATCGCGATGGACGATGACGTACGACTGGTACAGCGGCCTCCCCCGCCAGGACGGAGTCGCGACCAGGTCGAGTTGGCTGCGGAACGCGACGAACGGATAGCCGCAGATCCACGCCGACTGGATTTGCCCCGAAACGAGGAGCGCCGTGATTTCCTGATAGGTCCGGCGCGTGACCAACTCCACCGGGACCTTCAGACGCGAGGCGAGATATCCCCGCAAATGATCGAGGAGTTCGAGGTCGTTGACCAGGAAGACAGGCGTGAGCCCGAACCTGAAGACCTTGTCTTCCTCGGCCCTGCCGATCGCTGGAAGCGCCAGGGACGCCGCCGTCGCGGCGAACAGCCTTACCGCCTCCCTGCGGTTCACAAGCGATGCCTTCGACCTGTCCATCAATAGTCCGGCCGTGGGTTTCTCTGGGGCGCACCATAGCCCATCAGGTGCGGCAGCCGAATAGCATTATATCCAGAAATCCAGAATCGTTAGCTAAAAACGAAGCGGTCCTCCATCTGCGCACACCGTCATCCCGCCATCCTTGCCGTTGAGCCGAATGCCGCCATCAGCATAGGCCCGACGGTGAACGCCCCTGCCCTCGCCTTCTCGGTCAGCGCCCTCAGATATCCACCAGCCGAATTGATGTGCTGAGCGCGCTGCAGGATGCAGGCAACGACAATCGCCGCGTTTTCCGGCCCCATGACATGGCAGGCGTCTTCGTACGCCGACGGCGAGACGCCAAGATATCCCCTCACCTGGGCGGCCACCGCCATTAAATCTCGCCAACTGGCGATCCCGTCGACGGCGTAGTCGATGATTTCCGGGCAGGCCTTCAGCACAAATCCCAATGGATAGCCCTTCGGCGGCTCCTGCGGTTCTCGTCTGGGCTCGGCCTTCGCCCCGCTTTTTTCCGAAGCAGGTTCAAATTCAATAGGGGAGTCGGTGTTTGAATCAGAATACTGCCGCTCATTTCGATCGTCATTGCCGATTGAATCTTCGACATTCATGTGAGAATTCAGAAGGATATCCACTTCCTCACGGATCGCAGCCAGATCGCCCACGATCGTTTCCATGTCGGCAATGGCCGCGCGGCGCGGGATCGCGTCCACGATGGTTCGAAAACGCCTCCAGAGATCGCCCCAGTCGCCTGGAACGTCTTCCTCGACGGCCGCCTCGATCAGCTTGCTGATGTCTCTGCGGTGCAGCGTGATGCGTTCCCGCATGAGCTTCTGCGCCCGATTGCCGGCACGGACCCGTTCAGCGGCCTCTGAGAACTCGTCGGCGCGCGCCAGCATGGGTGCCAGGGAGAAACCAAAGGCCTCTTCGAAGGCCCCTCCCCTGCCCTTACGGGCGTATCGTTTGCCGTTCGGGCTGTCCCGACGGATGACCAGGCCGTTCGCGACCAAAGCCGCCAGGTGTCGCCGCAAGGTCGGTTCCGACATACCGTGGGCGCGCAGGATCAACTGTCTGTTGGACGGGAATACGACCAGGCCGTTTTCCTCGCTCAGTTCGTCGTCCGGATAGAACGACAGCAAGGCCGCGAGAACCGCGAGGGCGCGATCGCCGATGCCGACGACAGATTTTCCTTCGCAGAGATCCCGATAAGCCTGCCACTTGTCGACGGCCTTGCCCTCAGGAATTTCATTTGCCTCGCTTTGCGCTGCCAGTAAGGCGAGCGACATCGGCCGCCGCCCAAAAGGCGTCGTTGCAATGCCCGTTTCCATGTCCTTCCTTCACCCTCTCATTGGGCAAAAGAAATCTGCTCGCCGAATCGACGCCGATGACTCTTGACAGTGATTCGCGGAAATGTGATTCTCAGCTTGCTTAAGGATGAGAAGGGCTTCCGCGAGAGATCGTTCGGGGGCCTTTTTCTTTTGCGGTTTGCACTCCGTTCTAGCTATTTTTTGAATCGCGATACTCGGCGTAGAGACGATCGAGATTAGTTGTTAGCCAATCGCTGAATGGTTTCGCTTCGACGTTAGAAAGTTCAATCGCCACTTTTTTTGCCTGCCGATTCATGCTGACGCTCATACCGTTGTCGCTGGATGTCCACGAAGCGGAGACCTTGGCCGATCTAGGAGTTTTTGCCGTTGATTTGGTGCGGTAGCGCTTCAAGAAATTCAGCAGCTCGTCGAAGCGACGATCGTCTGGAACCTCGCTGAATTCGGGCTTCAGAATATGTTGGCGAGCGACATCCTTGTACGCAGGGTTGAGAACGATTTGGCGAAGGCTCAGCCACTTGTCACGGCCAATGCTCTTTGACGCGCCGAGCGCTGTCATGATGTCCGGGGGGATCGCCTCGATGACGCTAAGCATCTTTGACAGCATAGCATCATCGATACCGATCGCTGATTTCACGATATCCTTG
>JAFKJW010000033.1 GCA_017305925.1 Hyphomicrobiales bacterium
GAGTTCGTCGTGCTGGTCGGGCCGTCGGGCTGCGGCAAGACCACGCTGCTGCGCATGCTGGCGGGGCTTGAGCCGATCAGCGAGGGCGACCTTTTGATCGGCGGCAAGCGCGCCAACGAGTTGCCGCCGCAGAAGCGCAACATCGCCATGGTCTTCCAGTCCTACGCGCTGTTTCCGCACATGAGGGCGTCGGAAAACATCGGCTTCGGCCCGAAAATCCGCGGCGAGGAAGCGGGCAAGGTCGCCACGAAGGTGAAGAAGGCGTCGGAGATCCTGAACCTTTCCTCCTATCTCGACCGCTACCCGCGCCAGCTCTCCGGCGGCCAGCGCCAGCGCGTCGCCATGGGCCGCGCCATCGTGCGCGACACCTCGGTCTTCCTGTTCGACGAGCCGCTGTCCAACCTCGACGCCCAGCTTCGGGTGCAGATGCGCACGGAGATCAAGGCGCTGCACCAGCGCCTGAAGTCGACCATCGTCTACGTCACCCACGACCAGATCGAGGCGATGACCATGGCCGACCGCATCGTGGTGATGAATCTCGGGAAGATCCAGCAGGTCGGCGCGCCGCTCGATCTCTACGACCGGCCGGTGAACAAGTTCGTGGCCGGCTTCATCGGCTCGCCCTCGATGAGCTTCTTCGGCGGCCGCGTCGAGGCGGCGGCGGGAGGCGCGGCCTTCAAGGCGGCCGACGACGTGACCGTGCCGCTTCCGGGGACATCGGCGGGCGCGGTTGGCCGCGAGGTCGAGATCGGCATCCGGCCCGAGCATTTCCGCATCGACGATGCGCACCCCTCCGCCCGGATTTTCGTCGACGTGGTGGAGCCGACCGGGGCCGAGACCCATGTCTACGGCTCGATCGCCGGTGAGAAGGTGAGGGCGGTATTCCACGACCGCATCGCCGTGAAGCCCGGCGACCGCCTGCCGGTGTCGGTGGACCCTGCGAACGCCCACCTCTTCGACAGGACGAGCGGCCTCGCCCTATGACGCAGATCGCGGACATCATCACGCGCCTGCAGATGATGACCCAGGAGGGCTCGAAGTCCGACCGCCGGCTGGCCGCGCTCGTGCTGGAGGATCTCGATTTCGCCTCGAAGGCGGCAATCTCCGAGATTGCGTCGCGCGCCGACGTGAGCGAGCCGACCGTGACGCGCTTCTGCCGCAACCTCGGCTGCGAGGGCGTGCGCGACTTCAAGTTCTGGCTGGCGCAGGCGATCGCCATCGGCGGCATCTACCTGATGCCGGCGCCGGTGAACCGCGACGCGCGCGAGCAACGCATCGCCGCCGCCATCACCTCCGGCGCCATCGCCGCGATCGAGCGCGTCGCGGCCGGTCTCGACATGTCGACGGTGATCGCCGTCGCCGAGCGGCTGGCCGCCTCGCGGACCATCCTGTGCGTCGGTTCGGGCGGAACGTCCTCCATGATGGCGACCGAGATGCAGAACCGCCTGTTCCGGCTCGGCCTGTCCGTCATCGCGCAGGTCGACGGGCAGTTGCAGCGCATGCATGCCGCGGTGGTCACGCCCGAAACGACGGTGGTGGCCTTTTCCATATCGGGCTACGCGAAATCGGTCGTCGATTCCGTGGTGCTGGCGCGACAGTACGGCGCGCGCACGGTGGCGATCACCGGGCCGGGCTCGGCGCTCGCCGCCGCCGCGGAGATCGTCATTCCCTTCCAGCATCTGGAAGACGGCTATATCTACAAGCCGACCTCGTCGCGCTTCGCCCTGCTCGCCGTCGTGGATATGATCGCCACGGCCACCGCCGAGGCGGGCGAGGGCAGGGTGCTGGAATCGCTGCGACGCATCAAGCAGTGCCTGAACACGCTGAAGGTCGACGATCCGCGCCTTCCGCTCGGGGATTGACCGGAGACTATAAAGACATGACCGCCAGGACCATAGACGATCTGGAAACGCCCTGCG
>JAFKJW010000107.1 GCA_017305925.1 Hyphomicrobiales bacterium
GTGCGTCAGGGATGGCTGCCCAAATGGGGGAAGACCCACCTGCGGGGCTTCCGCGCAGCCGCCAGCCCGGCCCCGAAGGGGAGACGCCCAATCCTGTGGCCGCAAGCGAAGCTTTACGCAAACCATCTAGAAGACGCTCGAACGAGCGGTTATGAGTCGTATGGGGCAGTACGCGCTGCCTTGGGGCGTCGAAACCCCTGCTAGCGGTTGGTGCCGGCCGTTACGGCATCAAACTCCTTGACCTTATGGTCGGGGAGCCTGTGGCGTATGCAACAGGTTCTTCCCGAACTAAAGGCCACAGGGCCGTCTAGCACGGTTTCGAACTCCCCGATCACCAAGAGTCAGAGAGGGTTCGTTTGCGGGGGCGTACCGCAGACACGATCTCAGTGGGGAGCATCGGGTGGTTCAGGACGGAGAGCACGTATCGTCCCTGGAGTCGCAGACGGTCGCGGCTCATCGCGCCTATGTCGAGGCCTTGGCAGCGTGGGAGAAGGTCGTGCATATGGCCTCATGTCCCATCTGTCGCCCGGAGGGTCTTACCGACAAGGATCACGAACGGCGCTGCGATAGCGCCGAGCTTGAAAAGGAGCGCCTCCGGGTCGCCTTTCGGGATCTGTGCGATGAGCTTGGCTATGTGCCGGCGGGTCGGGGAATAGGAATTTCTGAGCCGTCATGTCCGGCTGCAGGGAGAGCCGCCAGCAATCCATCGCCTTGAGGGAGGCGTCGCCAAACGCACCCTCATTCCCTGCTGGCGTGGGCATGTGATTGATCAACGCGATTCGGGGGTCGGCCCTTTCCAAACATACTCGTCGAAGCACTCAAGAATCAGCGCGAACCGATCGAGTTTTGCATGGTCTCGCCAAGCGTCACCCCTTCAAAGCGGCGCTGTATTGAAGCTGGCGGATTGGAGTGTCGAAGGTGTGCCCCCATCACCTTGGCGCAGAGCGTTGAAACGCTCCGCGAAGGGTGACGTATATCCTCGTTAGACATGACCGAGCGCGGCAACCTGCGTTCACGATGCCCGGCTATGGTCGTGGGCGCGCCGGAACAAATACCTCCCCTAGGTATTCTTGAGGATATGCCCGGGCAAAACGAAAAAATCGGAATTCTCAATCGCCTGCGCAGGATCGAGGGGCAGGTGCGCGGCGTCGCGCAGATGCTCGAGCAAGATCGATACTGCATCGACATCCTGCACCAGATTCAGGCTGTGAAGGCCGCGCTCGGCAAGGTCGAGGACCAAGTGCTGGCTAATCATGCCGCTTCCTGCGTCAACGAAGCGATCGCCTCGGGTGACCCTTTGGCCCAACGCGAGCAGTTCGCCGAGTTGGTCGATCTGTTCGGAAAGGTGAAGCGATGAACGACGTGAGCAACAAGCCCACCGCCGATCCGGTCCGCGGAAAGAAAGCCACCGTCTACCGGATGGTGATGGACAAGCATATCTGCCCTTGGGGTCTCAAAACCGTGTACTTGCTGAAAAGCGAAGGCTACGAGGTAGATGACCGCTGGCTGAAAACACGCGAACAAACCGACGCGTTCAAGCAGCAGCACGGCGTCAAGACGACACCACAGACCTTTATCGGCGGCGAGCGTGTGGGCGGCTATGACGACTTGCGCCGCTACTTAGGCAAGACGGTCAATGATCCCGACGCGACGACCTACAAGCCGGTCATCGCGATCTTCGCGATGGGCGCGGCGTTGGCCCTCGCCGTCAGTTGGCTGATGGGAAATGCTCTGCTCAGCGTGATGAGCGCTGAGCTCTTCATCTCGATCACCATGTGCCTACTCGCGGTCCAAAAGCTACGAGACGTCGACGGATTCGCGACGATGTTTCTGGGCTACGATCTGCTCGCGCAGCGCTGGGTTCCCTATGCCTATCTCTATCCCTTCGGCGAGGCTCTAGCCGGCATCCTGATGACCGCGCATGCGCTCAACTGGCTGTCGGTGCCGGTTGCCCTGCTGATCGGCGGGATCGGCGCGATCTCGGTGTTCTACGCGGTCTATATCCAAAAGCGCGAACTCAAATGCGCCTGTGTCGGCGGCAATTCAAACGTTCCGTTGGGCTTCGTATCGCTCACCGAGAATTTGATGATGGTCGCCATGGGCGTCTGGATGATCGTCGCCTGACATACATCGGCACAAACGACCACCATCACCACGATTACAGAGACGGAAAAACTGCAGGAGAGCATTATGGAGCATGAGATGTCTGGACACGCGAGTATGAAAATGGGCTGGAGCCGCTTCTTTGCTATGATCGCCGTCTCGACGCTCGTGATGTTCCCGCTGATGTACCAGCTCGTCTATAGCGCCGACCATGCGACCTTCAGCCTAACCCGACTTGTCTCGTCGGTAGTCATGGGTTGCGTGATGGCGGTGATCATGCTCGCCTTCATGTGGAAGATGTACGAGGGCCAGAAGACTAAGCTCGCGGTACTGACTGGCGCGATCGTGGTCGGCGTCATCACGCTGGCGATCAATCGGCAGCAGATGCTGATCGGCGACGTAGATTTCATGAAGTCGATGATTCCGCACCATTCGATTGCGATCAACAATGCCCGCAACGCGGACATTCGTGACCCGCGGGTGCGTAAGCTGGCGGACGGCATTATCAGAGCCCAGGTGATGGAAATCGCCGAGATGAAGCTTCTGGTCGGCGACATCGAGAGAAACGGCACACGCGGCTCTACGCGCTTGCCACCACTTACTGCTGCATTAACTCAGGATATGCAGCCGGAAATCGACGCCGCGGTCAAATGAACTGAACAGAGAGGACGTCGCGCCATCGCGCGGCCACGTGCCTACGGATCAGCCGGCATCGAACAGGCCGCCTGGTCTAGGTTGAGCAGTTTCCGCAGAGCATGCCCCCCGATCCCGCACCGACTAGGCTCTTAAGTTCTAAGAGGCTGTTTGAAAATTCCACGAGCCCTCATCCTGAGAAGCCATTCCGCGAGGAATTGCGTCTCGAAGGATGTTTCAGGAGGCTACGGAACGAGCGGGTGCATCCTTCGAGACGCCGCTTCGCGGCTCCTCAGAATGACGGCTCCGATTTTCCAAACGGCTTCTAAGAGCAAGGTAGCCCGGAGGTAGGCTGGGCCTAGCTGTTCGGTGTCACGCCGCAGCCGCGGCCGGATAACCGGCGCGCTGTAACGCCGCCTCGAAATCGGCGCGCGGGCGCTGCGAGGCGACATCGACCTTGCGGGTGTTCGGATCGATGTTGACCTTGGCCTGGGCGTCCACGCTCTGGATCGCCTTGGTCACGCTGCGGGCGCAGCCGCCGCAGGTCATATTCTTGATGTGGAACTGCATGAGGATCTCCTTTTGCCTCTCATGCCCATTCAGATGGCGGTTTCCAGCGTGGGAAGGTCAAGAGGTGGCAAAACCTTTTTTTGGCCTTGACCTTCCCACGGTTGGAAGCCCCACCTTCCGCTCAGGATTTGCATCAGTCGCGGAAGGATAGGGCCATGAACGCGCCAGTCAGGGGCGTCTCTGCCGGCAGAAACGCAGTGATCTTGCCGATCGAGGGGATGAGCTGCGCATCCTGCGTGGGACGTGTGGAGAAGGCGCTCAAGGCCGTGCCTGGCGTCGAAAGCGCCAGCGTCAGCCTTGCGACCGAGAGGGCCGAGGTCACGGCCGAAGCACCGATCGCCTATGGGGCCTTGGTAGCCGCGGTCGAAGATGCGGGCTACGCCGTGCCCTCGACACGAACTGAGCTCGCCATCGAAGGCATGACATGCGCCTCCTGCGTGGCGCGGGTCGAGCGGGCCCTGGCGGCAGTCCCTGGTGTCGCGGTCGCGCGGGTGAACCTTGCCACCGAGCGCGCGACGATCGAGGGATCGGTCGACACGGCCTTTCTCGTCAAGGCCGTCGAGGATGCCGGCTACGACGCCCGCGTCGTCACTGCCGGATCGCCGGATGCAGCGGCGGTCGCGCGCATGGAGGCGGCTGCTGAGCGCGCCGATCGTCGTACTTGAGATGGGCTCGCATCTCGTGCCGGCGATCCATGAGTTGATCATGCAAACCGTCGGCATGCAGACGAACTGGTATCTCCAGTTCGTCCTGACGACCCTGGTCCTGTTCGTGCCGGGGCGTCGGTTCTACACGAAGGGCCTGCCGGCCCTGGCGCGGTTCGCGCCGGATATGAGCTCGCTCGTCGCCGTCGGCACGCTGGCGGCCTATCTCTATTCGCTCGTCGCGACCTTTGCGCCGCAAATCCTGCCGCCCGGCACGGTCAACGTCTACTACGAGGCGGCGGCGGTGATCGTCACCTTGATCCTGCTCGGCCGCTTCCTCGAAGCCCGCGCCAAGGGTCGGACGTCGGAAGCGATCAAGCGCCTGGTCGGCTTGCAGCCGCGGATCGCGCATGTCCGGCGCGGCGACACCATCGTTGATCTCGACATCGGCGAGGTGGTGGCGGGCGACGTGGTCGAGGTCCGGCCCGGCGAGCGCGTGCCAATCGACGGCGACGTCGTCGAGGGCGAGAGCTACATTGATGAATCGATGATCACAGGCGAGCCGATCCCGGTAGCCAAGGCGGCCGGGAGAGCCGTCGTCGGGGGAACGGTGAACCAGAAGGGCGCGCTGAGCGTCCGCGCGACCGCGATCGGTGATGCGACGGTTCTCGCGCAGATCATCCGCATGGTCGAGGAAGCGCAGGGATCGAAGCTCCCGATCCAGGCTCTGGTGGATCGGGTGACGATGTGGTTCGTGCCGGCGGTCATGGCCGTGGCGTCCGCGACATTCGTGATCTGGCTCATCTTCGGGCCCGACCCGGCGCTCACCTTCGCCGTCGTCAATGCGGTCGCTGTGCTCATCATTGCCTGCCCCTGCGCGATGGGGCTCGCCACGCCGACCTCGATCATGGTCGGCACCGGACGGGGCGCCGAGATGGGCGTGCTGTTCCGCAAGGGCGAGGCGCTGCAATTGCTGAAGGACTCGAAGGTGGTGGCGATCGACAAGACCGGCACCGTGACCGAAGGCCGGCCGGTCCTCACCGATCTCGACGTGGCCGAGGGATTCGAGCGCGGCGTGGTCCTCGCGCGGGTCGCCGCCGTAGAGGCGAAGTCCGAGCACCCGATCGCGCGGGCGATCGTGGATGCGGCAGCGCAGGAGGGACTGCGCCTGCCGGAGATCAGCCGGTTCGAATCGATCACCGGCTTCGGCGTCACCGCGGATGCCAGCGGTGCACGCCTGGAGATCGGCGCCGATCGCTACATGCGCTCGCTTGGCCTCGACGTCGCGCCGTTTGCGGCGACCGCGAGCCGCCTCGCCGACGAGGGCAAGTCGCCGCTCTATGCGGCGATCGACGGCAAACTTGCCGCCATCATCGCGGTCGCCGACCCCATCAAGGCCACGAGCCCCGATGCGATCGCGGCGTTGCACGGTCTGGGGCTGAAGGTCGCCATGATCACCGGCGACAACGCCCGCACCGCCAGCGCCATTGCGCGCCAACTCGGCATCGACGAGGTCGTCGCCGAGGTGCCGCCGGAAGGGAAGGTCGCAGCGGTCCGGCGCCTCAAGCAAGCCTATGGCCGGCTCGCCTTCGTCGGCGATGGCATCAACGACGCGCCCGCGCTGGCGGAAGCGGATGTCGGCCTGGCGGTCGGCACCGGCACCGATGTCGCGATCGAGGCGGCCGACGTGGTGTTGATGTCGGGCAGCATCAAGGGCGTCGCCGATGCGTTCGCGCTGTCGAAGGCTACCATCGGCAACATCCGGCAGAACCTGTTCTGGGCTTTCGCGTACAACGTCGTGCTCATTCCGGTCGCCGCCGGCGTACTCTATCCGGCATTCGGCATCCTGCTGTCGCCGGTGCTGGCCGCGGGGGCGATGGCGCTCTCGAGCGTGTTCGTGCTGGGCAATGCGCTGCGGTTGCGGCGCTTCCGTCCGCGGGTTGCGCCGGGCGGGCATGACGCCTCGAACCAGCGGGGCAGAGAATCGGCGGGCGCTTCTGCGGCGCTGGAAAGGAGGGCGGCGTGAACATTGGCGAGGCGGCGCGCGCTTCGGGCGTCAGCGCCAAGATGATCCGGTACTATGAGCAAAGCGGCTTGATCCCGAAGGCGGGCCGGTCGGCGGCCGGTTATCGCGATTACTCCACGACCGATGTGCACATGCTGCGTTTCGTGCGGCGGTCGCGCGATCTCGGCTTCTCGATGGCGGAGATCGAGGAGCTTCTGCAGCTGTGGCGGGATCGCAGCCGGCAAAGCGCGGATGTGAAGCGGATTGCGCTGGCGCGTATCGCCGACCTGCGCCGCCGCATCCAGGAAATGGAAGAGATGGCGGCGACGCTGGAGCACCTGGCGTCCTGCTGCTCGGGAGACAACCGTCCCGACTGCCCGATCCTCGCCGATCTGGAACAGGGCGAGGCGGGAAAGCCGCGCCGCTCGCGCGGCGCCATCGATAGCGCGCCATGATCGAGCAGCACCATACTTTCGCATCAAGGGAGACAATCGTGACTTTCAGCCGCAGGAAATTCATCGGCCTTGCCGGAGGGCTCGGTGGTTCACTCATCGGCATCACCAGCGTCTCGGCCGCCGGTACGCCGATCGAGGTGACGCGCTCGCCGAGCTGCGGCTGCTGCTCGGCCTGGATCGCCCATCTGCGTCAGGCAGGCTTTTCGGTGGAGGACAAGCTCCTGGACGATCTCGCGCCTCTGAAGGACCGGCTTGGCGTGCCGGCCGATCTGCAATCGTGTCACACGGCGACGCTGTCAGGCTATGTGATCGAAGGCCATGTGCCGGCGAAGGACATCCTCCGCATCCTGGCCGAAAGGCCGGCGGCCACGGGCCTTGCCGTGGCCGGCATGCCCGCGGGATCTCCGGGCATGGAGATCGCCGGTCAAGCGGAACGCTATGAAGTCGTGCTGTTTGGTCCGCGGCGGCGACAGGTCTTCGCGCGCTACTGAAAGAAGTAGCGCTAGCAGCGATCTTTAACATCCATCAACGATGTCGGCGTGTCGCGAGCGGAAGCTGCCGGGCGCCTAACACAGTCCGACATCGATGAAGGAGCAGATCATGTCAGAAGCGCAGGCCACCCCGGAGCAGACTGTCCTTCGTCCGAGAATCGAGCTGCGGGCGTATGAGATCTGGGTACACGAGGGCTGCCCGGAGGGCCACGACGTAGAGCATTGGCTACGCGCCGAAACGGAGATCGCGGGGGAAAGCGCCGAGCCAGAAGCGACGGGTGAGGCTGCAGCAGTTGCCAAGAAGAAGAAATAATCGGGCGGCCGCGCGAGCGGCATCGACGAGCGCTGGCCTCACGCCGGGAGAGCATTCTTGGATTTTCTCGATCGGTCCATCCGGCGGACGCGCTTTGCCTATTTCTCGATGGAGATCGCGCTTCGCGCCGAGATGCATACCTACAGCGGCGGCCTGGGCGTGCTCGCCGGGGACTCGGCGCGCTCGGCCGCCGATCTCGATCTGCCGATCGTATTCGTCACGCTCGTGAGCCGGCAGGGTTATGTGCGGCAAGCGATCGATGACCGTCATGGGCAGATCAGCCAGCCCGATCCGTGGGCGCCGCAGGATTTCGCGACAGCCTTGCCGCAGATGGTGGCGGTGTCGATCGGGGGGCGCGCCGTATGGGTGCGCCCCTGGCTCTATGGGCTGGAATGCCCGCTGGGACATGTCGTTCCGGTCGTGCTGCTCGACACCGATCTCGAGCAGAACGCCGTCGAGGATCGCTGCATCACCGATACGCTCTATGGCGGCGATCAGGCCTATCGGCTGAAGCAGGAGATCGTGCTCGGCATTGGCGGCCAGAGCGTGTTGCGCGCGCTCGGCTTCCGCATCGAGAAGTATCATCTCAACGAAGGTCACGCCGCGCTGCTGACGTTGCCCTTGCTGCGGGAGACCCAGCGGCCAGACGGCGATCAGGCGTCGGACCCGGTGCGCGGCTACGACATCGCGGCGGTTCGCGAACGGTGTGTGTTCACGACGCACACGCCCGTGGAGGCGGGGTTCGACAAATTCGACTACGATCTCGTTCAGCGCGTGCTCGGCGACTACATCGAACGCGATGTCCTGACGCATCTGGCCGGCCCCGATCAGCTCAACATGACGCGGCTGGCGCTGAACCTGAGCGGCTATGTCAACGGCGTCGCACGCCGACACGCGGAAACCACGCGCAAACTCTTTCCAGGCTATCAGATCGCCTCGATCACCAACGGCGTCCATGTTCATCGATGGACGCACCGCGCCATCGCCACGCTCTTCGAGCAGCAATTCTCGAACTGGGCGCATGAGCCGGAGGTTCTCGCCTTCGCCGATCAGATCGACGACGACGCGCTGTGGTCGGCGCACGAAAACGCCAAGCGTGATCTTTTGGCGCGCATCGCCCAGGCGAGGGGCAAACAGCTGCGTCCCGATCTGCCGCTGATCGGCTATGCGCGGCGCATGACCGCCTACAAGCGCCCCGAGTTGATTTTCTCCAACCTAGACCGGCTGCGCGCGATAGCGAAAGACCGTCCATTTCAGATTGTGCTGGCCGGCCTCGCGCATCCAAGCGACGGCGGCGGGCAGGAGGCGATTCGCGAGCTCGGCTCGCATATCGACGCTCTCGACAGTGTAGTTCCGGCGGTATTTGTACCGGGCTACAATCTCGACATCGCCGCGGCGCTGGTGGCCGGCTGCGACGTCTGGCTGAACACCCCGCTGCCGCCGCTCGAGGCCTCCGGCACCAGCGGGATGAAGGCCGCGCTCAACGGCGTGCTCAATCTCAGTGTCCTTGATGGCTGGTGGATCGAGGGCTGCGTCGACGGCGTGACGGGCTGGTCGATCCCCAGCAATGGCGCCGACGCGAATGACGCGGGCGCACTGTACGACAAGCTCAGGGACGTGGTGCTTCCGCTTTACGACGGTGATCGGGGACGCTGGATCTGGATGATGAAGCAGGCGATCAGCAAGATCGGCCCGTCCTTCAATTCCCATCGGATGATGCGGCGCTACGTCACCGAAGCCTACTTGCGTTGACCGGGAGACAAGCGATGCGCGTGCTGGATGTGATGTCGACCCGGCTGGTCACGATCAGCCCCGAGCACAGCGTCTGGCACGCCGCGCGGGTCATGCTCAGTGAACATGTCAGCGGCCTGCCGGTGCTGGATGACGCCCGGGCCCTGGTCGGCCTGATCACCGAAGGCGACCTGTTGCGGCGCTCCGAGCTTGGAACTCCCCTCGCAGACGGTGGCGTGGAGGCCCGCGCCCGCGCCTATGTCCGAAGCCGGAGCTGGAAGGTCGGCGCGCTCATGTCGTCGCCGGTCCTGACGGTCGCGGAGGAGGCCCCGCTGTCGCAGGTGGCGCAGCTCCTCGGCGCTCATCGGATCAAACGGCTGCCGGTGCTGCGCGACGCGCAACTGGTGGGCATCGTCAGCCGGGCAGACCTGCTCAAAGTCATTTCGGCCGGCGGACCTGACGCCGAGGTCAAGGGTGATGCGGCCGTATTGCGGGCCTTGCGGGCACGGCTCGAAGAAGCTGGCACCGTGCTGCGACGGCAGCCGGAGCTCCATGTCGCGGCCGGCCGGGTGCACGTTGCGGGCGCCATGGGCTCTCAAGAGGAAATCGACGTCGTGCGGCTGGTGGTCGACAGCGTGGTGGGATCGGGGTTTAAGGATGATCTGACGATTCAGAAGGAATCTGGATGAGGGTTGTTCTGTTCGAGGCGGAGGACTGGGAAAAGAAAGCCTGCGCTAGATTGATGCGTCAGCACGACGTCCGCTGCACGACGGTTCCGCTCAACATCACAACGGTCGGCGAATTCAAGGACGCGGAGGTAATCAGTCCTTTCGTGGCCTCCCGCCTCGATGCCGGCATCATCCATCGACTGCCCGAGCTGAGACTCATCGCGACCCGTTCGGCGGGATACGACCATATCGATCTGGCCGTCTGCCGCGAGCACGGCGTCGCCATTGCCAATGTGCCGGATTACGGGGACGCGACAGTCGCCGAACACGCCTTCGCGCTGCTGTTGGCGCTCGCGCGCAACATCGTGGAGAGCGTCGCGCTCACGCGGCGCGGCGGCTTCTCAATGGCCGGCACGCGCGGCCTCGAATTGCGTGACAAGGTCATCGCGGTTGTCGGAACGGGGCGCATCGGGCGCCGCACGATCGAGATCGCGCGCGGCTTCGGAATGCGTGTCGTCGCCTTCGATCAAGTTCAGGACGCGCCTGCCGCGACACGGCTGGGTTTCACCTATGGGCCGCTCGACGAGGTCCTGGCGCACGCCGATGTGGTGACGCTGCATGTGCCGTCATCGCCGTCGACGGTGGGACTGATAGGCGAGCGGCAATTCGCGGCGATGAAGGATCGCGCCATCCTCATCAATACGGCGCGCGGCAATGTCGTCGACTCCGAAGCGCTGGTCCGGGCGCTGGCGAACGGCAAGCTGCGTGCAGCCGGTCTCGACGTGCTGCCGCAGGAGCCGCTGATCCGGGAGGAAGCCGAGATCTTTCGCCAGGACAAGACGGTCGATGCGTCTGATCTCAAGGCGCTGGTCGCCAATCACGTGCTGCTGCGATTCCCCAACGTCCTGGTCACGCCGCACAATGCCTACAACACCGACGCGGCCCTGGCGCGCATCATGGAGACCACGATCGCCAACATCGAAGGCTTTGCAGCCGGACGCGCCGTCAATCTGGTCGAGGCTGCTTGAGATGTGCCTGTCCGCAGAGGTCAGTCTCGCCGCCTCGGCCGTCCTCATCCCGGCCGGAGCCGTCGCCGCCGCATCGGCCTGGCGGCGGGATCGCCGCTACCTGATGATCGCGACACTGCCTTTTCTGTTCGGCCTGCAACAATTGGTGGAAGGACTGGTCTGGATCGAGGGTCGCGCCGGCAACGCGCACCATGTCGCTCAGTATTCACTTCTCTACATGTTCTTCACATGGATTGCCTGGCCGATCTGGGTGCCAGTCTCGGCGTATTTTCTCGAGCGCGGCGCGCGGAGCAATATCATCCTTCTGTTCGTCATCGCCGGCGCGATGCTCGGCGGCCTGCAGTTCGTTCCGTACTTTGTCCACGACGGCTGGCTAACCACGACGTTCCTGCGCTGGGCGGTCCGCTACCAGGACATCAATCTGCTCGACGGGCTGGTCTCGCGGATCGTGACCTATGCGATCTATGTCACCGTGGTCATCGTGCCGTTCCTGCTGGTGCGCGACTGGAAGATCAAGACATTCGGCTTGCTCGTCGCAGGCGTCCTCATCGTCACCTACGTGTTTTTCTCTTACGCCTACATCTCGGTGTTCTGCTTTGGCGGCGCAGTGATCTCCGCCTATCTCCTGGCGCTGATCTGGCACATGCGGGCCACGCCCGCCCTGGCGTAATCGCCCGGGCACTCAACCTTGCCAGAGCGATCGCGCCAAGCGCGCGACGCGTAGACAAAGCCAGATCGCGAGAGCAAAGCCGATCAGGGCCGCCGCTGGCATCCCCAGCACGTGGGGGCCGGCATTTACTTGCGCCAGCAGGGCGGACGCCACCAGCAGGCCAACCGACAGGAGTGCGAGCGCCAGGAGCCCCGCGCGGCGATCCAGCCTCCGCTCGATTTCCTCCGAACGCGCGATGCGCAGCCCGAGAGCAGGTTCTTTCCCGTCCTGATGGGCGCGATGCAGCAGCGAAGCAAGCAACGCAGGCAGATCCTGGGCCGAGAGCGCAAGCTCGGTCTTGAGGCGCGCCATGGCAGCGCGCTCGGGCCTGCCGCCAAGCGTATCGGCGATCGCGGCTTCACCCTTGGCGATGAGGCTATCGAGCACGTTGAAGTCCGGGTCCAGCCGGCGCAGGCAACCCTCGATCAGAAAGAGCGCGCGGACGAGGACCATGAGGTTGTAGGACACCGCGACATGGGCGCCATCGCCGAGCCGCATCACTCTCAGAAAGGCGTCGGCGATCGACCAATGCTTGAGGGAAAGCGATGAATAGTCGCTGAGAATCTCTTCAATACCAGGTACGAAAAGCGCTCGATCGGCTGTGCGGTCGATCAGCGAGAGCTCGATGGCGGCGTCGAGCATCCAGCCAGCGTCCTGCTGAACGAAGGCCTGAAGGAATATTCCGAGATTGCGCCTTGTGGTGCGGTCGAGATAGCCGACGAGGCCGAAATCGTGAAAGCAGATCCGGCCGTCTTCCATCAGGAAGAGGTTGCCGGGATGAGGGTCGCCGTGAAACAGCCCGCTCTTCAGCAACTGCTCGAGATAGAAATCGACGAGAACGCCCGCGATGCGGGGACCGTCCTGCACCACGGCCGGATCGTCGATGGATCGGCCGTGGCTCAAGACCTGTACGAGGATGGACTCCCTGCATAGCGCTTCGATCGCTTCTGGCACATAGACGTCGGTTCGCTGCTTATAGGCCTCACAGAAGCGCCGGATATTGCGTGCTTCCTGCAGAAGATCGGTTTCGCGCCTGAGATTGGTCCAGATCTCGCGGGCGAGGCGCTCGAGTTGTAAGCGCCGGAGGCTGGGGATCGCCGTTCCGGCGAGCCGGGCGACGGCAACGAGAATCCGCATATCACCATCAATACGCTCGCGCATGTGCGGACGCCGGATCTTGACGATGACGTCCTTGCCGTCGGGCAGGGTGGCGTGATGGACCTGCGCGATCGACGCGGCGGCAAACGGCTCGCTGTCGAAGGACCGCAACACGTCGCTGAGCGGGCGAGCCAGCGCGTGTTCGAGTTCCGCTTTCGCCTCTTGCGCGGAGAAGGGCCGGGCGTGTTCGCGGAGGTCGCGTAACTGCCGCAGATATGGCTCCGGGAACAGATCGGGCCGCATGCTGAGGGCCTGTCCGATCTTGATGAAGCTGCCGCCGAGATCATCGAGCGTCCGCCGCAGACGGGCCGGCAGGGCCGAGGCTTCGGCGCCGACTCCGCGTCGGCGCTCACCCAGATACAGCAGGACAAGCGAGGCGGCCGCAGCAAGGATCTTGACGAACCGGAAGATCACGTCGGCGGCCCCGCTTGATGACCGATGCCGCCCATGGCCTTCAGAAGAACCGTTGGCGGATGCCGAGCGAAGCGTTCGTGCGCGCGATGGACGCGTGGGCGTCGGGTTCGAGGCCGGTGAGCGCGCGAATCGCGTCGATCGTCTCGGGGATGACGATCGCCTGATTGTCCACCATATAGGCGTAGAAAAGCTCGTCACCTTCAGTGCGCAGCATATCCTCCCACAGCGCCACTTCGTAAAGATTGTCGCGGGGTCGGTCGAGATCGGCCATAAGTTCCTTGACCGTGTTGATGGCAGCCAGTCCGTCCGTGGTCCGGATCAAAGCAATGCGTGAAGACCATCGGAAGGCCTGAAGCACCTCTTCCTTGTCGGCCGGTCGTGTCAGCTGGACCGCCCAGTAATGGAGATGCGCAAGCGTCTCCGGCACCTTCACCGCCATGGTGACGACATCGAGATCAGGATCGACGCTTTGGGCGTCGGGCCCCTGATGGCTCGGGATCTTCGGCTCGGGCACGAGCGTGTTCATGATGCCACCGGCATCGCTTTCCCAGGGATCGGTGGCGCGCCTCAGCAGGGTTCCGCGCGCGTGCTTCAGCAGACCAGCTCGCTTGAGCGCCGAGAGCGTGCGGACGATGGATGTGGTGTTGCAGGACACGACGCGTGTCGACTCGCGACCGATGGCGCTTGCGAAGGAGCTTTCGGCAACGAACGAATGTCCGGTCACGGCGTGCTTTTCGCCACCATGCAGGATGAACTTGATACACCGAGAACGATAGCGCTCGACATTGGCGGCGCCGATACGCTTGGGCGTGCAATCGATGATGACGTCGGCCTGGTCGAGAAGCGCATCGAGGGGACCGGCGACCGTGAGGCCGGCTGCCGTCATCGCCCCGTGCGCCTCATCGGTAGCCGCATAGAGCGCGATTTTCTTCTGATCCAGCGAACGTAGGCGCCAATCGCTGGCGACATCGCAGACGCCGACGAGTTCCATGTCATCCTGAAGGCGCACGGCGTCGGCCACGCGCTTGCCGATCACGCCGAATCCATTCACTGCGACGCGGACGGAGCTCTCCTGTGACATTGCAGGTATTCCTCGACAGGTTGCGGCAATCGCCCCGGCGCCGGTCTCTTGACCGGGGCTGCGGACATCACCTGCTTGCCAGCGTGTGCGCCGACGATCTTTGATCGAAGTTAAGGTTGCCGCCCTCCGATAGGGCCGCTGATACTTGGTGAAATCAGCCAGGAAGTGCTTTTCGGCTGACCCTCTTGCGCCCTTGCAGGGCTTGGTTCAGCACTCAATGATGGCCGCTTGCCCGATGCCGACGACGATGCCGGCATCGGGCGTCTCGCGGTTCAGCCGAGGTCATCATAGGTGACGTAAGCCATCATCCCAGTCGCCATGTGATAGAGATGATGGCAATGCAGTGGCCATGTCCCGGGGTTGTTGGCGTCGAAGGCGATCGTCATCGAGGCCCCCGGCGGAACGAGGACGGTATCGCGAACCGCGCCGGCCAGTTTCGCGCCGTTGATGGCGGTGACCTGGAAATGATGGCCGTGCAGGTGCATCGGGTGCGACATCATCGATGCGTTGCGCATGGTGATCTCGATGCGCTGCCGGCGCCGTGCACGCAGCGCGTCGCCGCCATCGATCGACCACGCATAGCCCTGCATCTGTCCTGTCAGCGTCAGCGTGAAACTGCGATCTGCAGGCTTTACCTCCAGAGGATGTCGTGCGCGCAGTCGCTGCTCGAGATCGGTCCCGACGATCGGCCCGGCCGCGTCACCCGCATTGGCGACGCGCTTTACGGTCGATCCGGACGTGGCAAGGATCGCGCCCGTTCGTTCGGCAGCGCCCTCGCGCAGCGCAAGGACGGGGTACGCGCCTTCGCCCGTCGGCAGCGCGAGAGAGATGTCGAGGCGTTGCCCCATGCTGACCGGGAAGGTCGAACCCATGATCGGTTCAACGTCCTGGCCGTCGACCGCGAGAAGTGTTCCTTTGAGCGCGCCGGTATCGATCGTAAAGCCCGTCGCGGTTGCGCCGTTGATGATGCGAAGGCGAACGCGACCGCCCTTTTCCACGCGCACGATTTCGGGGTCGTCGAGCGTCCGCTCATTGGCGAGATAGGCATCGTAATCGATGTCGTTGAGGTCCATTCCGGCCATCTGCATGCCAGGCATCGCCTCCATCGACATCTTGCCCATGTCGCCGTGCCCCATCCCGGAGTCGTTCATCATCGACATGCCGGCCATATCGCCTGATTTCTTACCCGCGTCGTGGCCTTGGCCTTGCTGCAACCGCGCGAGCAGTTCTTCGACGGGCGTGAAAGAGAAATCGTGCAGGAGGATGACGACCTCCTGCTCGTCGCGCGCCAGATCGGCGGCCCGGCGGACGATGAGCGGGGCTGCGAGCAGATTCTGCTCCTGCAGCGTGTGGGCGTGCATCCAGTGCGTCCCGCCATCGCCGACGGGGAACGTATAGCGATGACTGGTTGCCGGTTTGAGCAATGGCAAGGGATTGTCCGGCACGCCGTCCGCCTCCCACGGCGGCGTCAGCCCGTGCCAGTGAATGAGCGTCGGTTGACCGATCTCGTTCGTAAGCTCTACGTCGAAGAGCGCCTCCGCATCCAATGTCAGGCCATGCGTGCCATTGGGTTGCATGAGGCCGAGGACGCGTGCGGCGCGGCCATTGACCTCGATGGTGCGGCTCGCGGCCGCGAGCTTGGTGGGTGAGCGGCCGGCCTGCGTCTGCGCCCAGCCAATCGCGGGACGAGCAAGGGCGCCAGTCCCGAGAGCGGCCGCGCCGCCCATCATGGTGTTAAGAAAACTGCGTCTGTTCATGATCATAAATCCTCGTCGTGCCTGAATAGGCTAGGCGTGCTGATTGAGCGCACCGTGAAGGTGCGCGCCAAAACCCGGAGCATCGGGGGCGACTGGATCAGCGTCGAGGAGGTTTGTGCGGCTGACCGACAAAGATCCCGGCAATCGGGTCGCCGCGATCGAGTCGATGCTTGACCGGCATCGGTCGCGGCCTCTCGTCCGATCCCGTGGTTGCGGCCGCGTTGCAAAGGCTGCACACCGATGTGCAACAGCGGTCTGCATGCGTTCGGATCAGTTTGTCGATAGCGTTGGTCTGCGCATGGATGCCGACTGGATTGCCCGCGCTCTCGTTGCCCAGGACGTGCTCGACCAAATGCCCCGTGTTCGGGCAGGGCATGGCGTGTGCGCTTGCGACCGACATGCCGAGCAAGGCGAGCGCAAGCACGGCAACCAGCGCCGTTCTCATGCAACCGACAACGCTGGCCAGTAAACGCATCTGCCTTGAGGACCTGTTTATAAAAGAATATCTCAGCACGCTTAAATCATGATTGATCGGGATCAATCTGTCGGGGCATTTGCCTATTCCATTGCCACCGATAGACGTTCTGATGCCCGAGCCATTTTTTCACCCGACGACTGGCGTCGCTGCGGGCCAACCGAAGTGCGGTAGGGCCATGAAAGCTGCGAAGCCGGCCGCACCCGCCAGCACGGAGGCGATCGCGAGAGGAAGCCAAAAGCGAATCGGCCCCGTCGCGCCGGCGACGAGGAGGCGGCCGGCGGCATTGGTTGCAAGCGCAATCAGGACAGCGTGCCCGACCGTTTCGAGATCAGCCGTCGATCCAAGAAGCCGCAGCGCGCTCAGAACCGCGACGTCGACATCGAAGGCCCCCGAGACCGCCGAAGTCGCAACCGTCCCTGCTGCATATCCCGACGCAGCAGCGCTGATGGTCGAGACGACGGCGAACAGCACCGCGAAAGCCAGAAGCGGTCCAAGCTCGAAGGGATTGCGGGGAGAACTGTCACTGGTCGCCGCGAGGCGACCACGGGTGAGGAAAACGGCGCCGCATATCGCCAAGCCGGCCACCGCTGCGAGAATAGCAAGGCCGGCGACGCCGAGCACCGCGGGTGCGACGATGGTCACGATGCCGGCGACTCGCAGGACCGAGACAGCGGAAGCGAGCGTCGCGGCGCCGGCAAGTGGCCAGGGATTTTCCCCCGCCGCCGCCGCGCGTGCCAATGCAAGGGTGACAGCCGTGGACGAGACGACCGCGCCCGCCAGTCCGCCGACGAGCACGCCCCTTGTGGTGCCGAGGATTTGCACGGCGATGTAGCCGAGGAAGGAGATCGCGGCGGTGAGCACCGTAAACAGCCACACCTCGCGGGGATTGAAGCCGCCCCAGGGATCGATCGGCTCCGCGGGAAGCAAGGGTAGGATGATCGCTGTCATGACAGCGAGCACCAGCGCGGCGCGCAGCTCGATCCATGAGATGCGCTTGAGCAAACCATGAAGGAGATCGCGACTGGCGAGAAGAACGGCAAGCGCGGTGCCCCCAGCGGCAGCAGCGCGGTGATCGCCCACGACCGCTAGGGCGCCGAGGACGAACACACCGAGCCCAGCGACAACGCCGGTTACGCTGAAGTCGGCATCATGGATGGCTTCGCGGTTCTTGTACCAGGCAAAGACAGCCGTGAAGGCGAAGAGGCCCGCAATGAGCACCGAAGGCGCCTCGAGGCTGCGGGCCAGTGTCGCGAACAGTCCGCCCAGCAGGCCTGTGATCGCATAGGTGCGAATACCGGCCGTGCGCGCTCCGTCCGGCGCGTCGCGCTCGCGCCACCCGCGCTCGAGGCCAACCAGCAGGCCGATGGCAAGGGCAAGGCCGAGCTTCGAAATCAGCGATTCCATCGCCAACCTCCCGAAAGCAGGCAGCTCTGCCGCGAGGCGAGCGTCATCGCGCTTCTCGGATCATGCGCCACAAGACCTGGTCGCGACGCCAGAAATGGTGCCAAAGCGCGGCGCCGGCGTGAAGAAGGACGAGAGCGAGCAGCGTCCAGCTGAGCAGGCTGTGAACCGGCGCGATCCGGAACGTCAGATACATGGCGATGGTGCCGGTGACGGGCAGCGCGACCAGGACTGCATAAAGCGCCGCATGCATGGCGGCGGCACTCATGCGCTCGAAGGGGGACAAGCCCGGGACGGGCGCTGGCCGATCGTAGGCGAAGCGCAGCACAAGTTGCGCCAGCACGAGGAAGAGAATCGCCCAACCGCTCCAGGCGTGTACTTGATGCAGAAACAGGTCGATGGGACGCGGCTTCATGAACAGATGCGCCATGTGGGTGCGCTGAATCGCCCAGGCCGTCGGCACCTGGACGAGGCATAGAACCAGCACCGTCCAATGCATGAGCCGATGCGCGAGAGGGAATCCGTCCGGTCGATGTGCTCGACGCATCGACCCTGGCCAACGCCATCTCAAGCCTCGACCTCGACGATGTCGCCGGCGCGCGCGGCATAATCGAGCGCATAGGCGAGCTCGCCGGTCGTCTCGGCGTGGACATGGAGGAGCGGCTGGCCGCGATCGATCTCGTCACCGAGCCTGACCTTCATGTGAACGCCAGCCGCCTTCGCTTCCGGCGCACCCGCGAGCTTGGCGAGCCGGGAGAGCTTGCGATTGTTGATATGAACCACGCGACCGGCATGGGCAGCCGTCAGCGGATGCACGTAGGACGCCTTCGGCGGCACACGAAGACCGCCCTGGGCCTGGCAGATCGCCTCGAATTTCGACCAGGCCCGGCCGCTGGCGAGCGTTGCAAGCGCGAGGTCGGTGCCTTGTCCCTTCGCGGCCTTGCCGCCGATCTCGAGTGCGGCTCCAGCCAGAGCAGCGGCGCGGCGGCGCAAATCGTCGGGCGCCTCGTCTGCGTTGTTCAGAACGGCAAGCACGTCAAGCGCCTCGAGTGCGGGGCCGATTCCCCGTCCGACAGGCTGTGAGCCATCGGTCTGGACGCAGGTCGTCGCGAGGTTGAAGCGGGCCGCGACTGCGCTCAAGCGCTCCGCCAAGCGGCTGGCGGCGTCCTCGCCGCGCACCTTGGCGGTGGGTCCGACGGGAATGTCGATCACGACATGGGTCGATCCCGCGGCAATCTTCTTGGACAGCACGGAGGCGACGAGCTGGCCTTCGGTGTCGATGTCGAGCTCGCGCTCGACGCGCACGAAGATATCGTCGGCGGGGCTCAGATGCACGGCGCCGCCCCACGCGACGCAGCCGCCTTCGCTCTCCACGACGCGCCTCAGCGTGGCGATGTCGAGCTCTACCGGCGCCAGCGTTTCCATCGTGTCGGCGGTGCCGGCCGGGGAGGTGATGGCGCGCGAGGAGGTCTTGGGCATGAGCAGGCCGTTCGCGGCAACGATCGCGACCACGATCGGTGTGGTCCGATTGCCAGGAAGGCCGCCGACGCAGTGCTTGTCGACGATGATCGGCGCGTCCCATCGCATCCGTTCGCCGACATCCACCATGGCGCCGGTCAGGTCGGCAGTTTCGTTCTCGTCGAGGGGGAGGGCAGCACTGGCGGTCAGAAAGGCCGCAAGGTGGACCTCCGTGTAGCGCCCGGCGACCACGTCGCGCAGGATCTCGGAAAAGGCTCGGGAGTCGAGCCGATTGCCGTAGATGCGCTGACGCACGCTCGCCAGGGAGTCAATCGCTGGCGCATGGCTGACCCGGACCACATCACCGTCGGTCAGGCCAAGCCGTTCCCACGCGGCCTCGGAAAGGCCGACCTCGTCGATGGCGATGAGCCCGTCACCATCGACCTGAAACAGGGTCGCCTGCACCTCGCCATTCCCGTTGGACACGAGCACCTGCGAGCGCGCCGACAGTCCCTCCGACCGGCAGACGTGGCAATCGGAGCGCATGACGACGACAGCCTGATGGTGGGTGTGCAGATGGATGCGTCGCACCCGCAGCGTCGGTTGAGCGGGAATGGCCATGTCCGTCGACGTCATAGATCGAACTTCTGGTTCTGACGCGGAACGACGGCGTTCCACTTGAGCTCGCGGTCGATGCGAACCCGCAGGGCTTCCGAGCCTTCGTCTTCACCATGCACGA
>JAFKJW010000108.1 GCA_017305925.1 Hyphomicrobiales bacterium
CGGCGGCGCGCCTCGGCGGCAAAAGATCAAACCGGAAGGGTTCGCAAGGGCGACCGCCGGTCGGGCGGCCAGGCCGCCCCGTCGGAGGCGAGAGCGAAACGAACTGCCGTGAGATATGGAAAATGGTGCCCCATGCCGGACTCGAACCAGCACGCCCGCGAAGGCAACAGATTTTGAGTCTGCCGCGTCTACCAATTCCGCCAATGGGGCCCGCGCCGCGCGAGGCGGCGAGGAACGGCTAGCCGACAGGCCGCCCGCCGTCAACAGCCGCGCATCGCGGTGCGCGTGGAGACGCGGCAGACGCACCGCACCGCGCGATTGTGCGGCGCGCCGATATTCTCTAGACAGGCGCGGCACGAAGGGGGCATCCATGCTGCGCGGACTGTACGATTGGACGATGTCGCTCGCCGCGCGCAGGTCGGCGGAATACTGGCTCGCCGTCATCGCCTTCATCGAAAGCTCGTTCTTCTTCGTGCCGGCCGACGTGCTCTACATCCCGATGGCGATCGCGCGGCGCGACCGCGCCTACCGCTATGCGCTGGTGGCGACGATCGCCTCCGTGCTCGGCGGCATCGCCGGCTGGATGATCGGCTATTACGCCTACGAGACGCTCGCCAAGCCCATGCTGGAGCATTTCGGCGGGCTGGAAGCGCTGGAGAAATGGCGCGCCTGGGGAACCGAGTGGATCCTCCTCCTGCTGGTCACGTCAGGGCTGGCGCACCTGCCGCCGATCAAGGTGGTGACGATCCTGGCGGGCGTCCTGCACGTCAACATCTGGGTGTTCATCGTCTCCGCCATCGTGGCCCGCGGCGCGCGCTGGTGGCTGCTGGCCTGGCTGCTCAGCCGCTACGGCGAGCCGATCCGCCACTTCATCGAAAAGCGGCTCGGGCTGATCGCCGCGGCGCTGGCCGGCGTCCTTATTCTGATCTTCATCCTGTATAAGCTCGCAACCTGACGCTGCCAGCGGCAGCGCACGTCCCCTCACCGGATTTTCTCTCGATGATGGCTCTCGTCTCCCCCACCGGCCGCCAGCAGACGGCGATCGCGCTCTTCCTGGCGCTCGCCATGGCGGCCGTGGTCGGCACCGCGCTCGGCTTCCAGCACATCGGCGGCTACATTCCCTGCAAGCTCTGCTACGAACAGCGCACGCCCTACTATGTCGGGGCGCCGCTGATGCTGCTCGCCTTCCTCTCCTCCATGCTGCGGCTCCCGGCCGTTCTCACTCGGCTGCTGCTGCTGGCGGGCGCGGCGCTGATGCTCTACGGCCTTTATCTCGGCGTCTACCATTCGGGCGTCGAATGGGGCCGGTGGGCGGGACCCACGGACTGCGGCGCGGTCGATCCCGGCACGACGGACAGCGGCAACGGCGTGCTCGACCAGCTCGACAAGGTCATCCCGCCCTCCTGCGACAAGGCGGCGCTGCGCGTGCTCGGCCTGTCGATGGCCGGCTGGAACGCGGTCGCCAGCCTCGTGCTGGCCGTAGTGGCGCTGCGCGGCGCCTTTTCGCGCGGCTGAGGGATCAGGCGGCGCCGCGCGCCGCCAGCAGGTCCGGGAGCCCGGCGACGGAATCGAGGATCACGTCGGCCAGCGGCGCCAGCGGGGCCCGCGTGCCCGTGCCCGACAGGACGCCGACCGCCAGCCCGACGCCGCCGGCCCTGGCCATCTCCAGGTCGTGGCGGTTGTCGCCCACCATGGCGATCTCCGCCGGCTTCAGCCCCGTCAGGTCCGAGAAGGCGCGGATGGCGTCCGGCGCGGGCTTGGGATTGGCCACGGCGTCGTAGCCATAGGCGGCGTCGAACATCTGGGCGACGCCGAGCGCCAGCAGCGTCTTTTCCGCGCCGGCCGTGGAATCGTTGGTGCAGAGCCCAAGCCGGTGGCCGGAGTCGTGGAGAAGCGCCAGCGCCTCCCTGGCCCCTTCCAGCGCGACCGCCTTCAGCGCCCCCTCCTCCGCCGTCACCGAATCGAAATGCGCGACCATCGCGAGGCGCGCATCGCCCGCGAATTGCGGATACCACAGCGCCACGATGTCGGCATTCGTGCCAGCCGCGAAGACGGAATCGGCGCGAAAGCAGCCCCTGTCGAAATCATAGCCCGCCTCGCGCATCAGCGCGTCCGCCCTCTGCCGGTCGCCGTCGGCCGCCTCCAGCGCCATGCGGTCGCCGATGGCGAACCAGGTGCGCTGGAAATCGACCAGCGTGCCGTCCTTGTCGAAGAGGATTCCCTTGATCGCGGCCATGCCTCACGCTCCCTCGCGCAGGGCGTGGACATGAGCCACAAGGCCCGCCGTCGAGGCGTCGCCCGCGTCCCCGGCCTTCCCCTGGACGACCGGCAGCAGGTTGGTCGCCAGCTCCTTGCCGAGCTCCACGCCCCACTGGTCGAAGGAGTTGATGTCGAACAGCACGCCCTCGACGAAGACGCGGTGCTCATAGAGCGCGATCAGCCGGCCGAGCGCGTAGGGATCAAGAATGCGATGGACGATGGTGAGGCTCGGCCGGTTGCCGGCAAAGACGCGGTGCGGAGCGATCGCGTCGATGTCGGCCTTGCTCATGCCCTTGGCCGCCATCTGCGCCTTGGCCTCCTCCAGCGTGCGCCCCTTCATGAAAGCCTGCGACTGGGCGAGGCAATTCGCCAGCAGCAGTTGCTGATGCAGCTCCAGATCGGGCTCATGGCCGTTCGCCCCGACGATGAACTCGACGGGAATGACGTCCGTGCCCTGGTGCAGGAGCTGGAAGAAAGCGTGCTGGCCGTTGGTGCCGGGCTCACCCCACACCAGCGGGCCGGTCGGCGTGGCGACCGCATGGCCGTCGAGGGTGACGCTCTTGCCGTTCGATTCCATGTCGAGCTGCTGGAGATAGGCGGGAAGACGTAACAGGCGCTGGTCGTAGGGGATGACGGCGCGCGCCGGATAGCCGCACGCCACGCGATGCCAGAAGCCGATCAGGCCGAGCATCATCGGCAGGTTCCCGAGCACCGGCGCGGTGCGGAAATGCTCGTCCATGGCGTGGGCGCCTGCCAGGAAGGCATGGAAATTCTTCGGGCCGACGGCGATCATGATGGGCAGGCCGATGGCCGACCACAGCGAATAGCGGCCGCCCACCCAGTCCCAGAAGCCGAAGACGCGATCCTGCGGGATGCCGAAGGCGGCCACCTTGTCGAGCGCCGTCGAGACGGCGCAGAAATGGTCCGCCACCGCCGCCTTGCCCAGCGCCTTCTCGACCCAGCGGCGCGCCGTCTCGGCATTGGTCATGGTCTCGACGGTGGTGAATGTCTTCGAGGCGACGATGAACAGCGTCGTCTCGGCCGAAAGGCCCTTCAGCGTGTCGTGGATGTGCGCGCCGTCGATGTTCGACACGAAATGGGCGCGCGGCCCGTCATGATACGGCGCCAGCGCCAGCGTCGCCATCACCGGGCCGAGATCGGAGCCGCCGATGCCGATATTGACGATGTCGGTGATCTTCCTGCCCGTCGCGCCCTTCGCGGCGCCGCCGCGCACGGCGTCGGCGAAGGCGGCCATGGCGTCCAGCACCCGGTGCACCTCGGGCACGACGTTCTCGCCGTCCACCTTCATCACCGCGCCGGCCGGCGCGCGCAGAGCGGTGTGCAGGACGGCGCGGTGCTCGGTGACGTTGATCCTGTCGCCCGCGAACATGGCGTCGCGGCGCTTCTCGACGCCGGCCGCCGCGGCAAGCTCGGCCAAGAGCCTCAGCGTGCCGGCATCGACCGCGCATTTGGAGATGTCGAGGAGCAGGTCGTCCAGCCTCAGAGAAAACGCGGCGAATCGCCCACCGTCGGCCGCGAAGGCGGCGCGCAGGTCGACCGGCGCCTCCCGGCGATGGGTCTTGAGCGTGTCGAGGGCGGACAGGAAGGCGGATCGGGCCACGGCATGGTCTCCGGATCGGGTGGACGGACGGAAGCTACCTATAGGGCCAGACGCGGCCGGATTGAAGCGGCGCGGCCCGATTTGCCGCGGCGGCCCGGCCGAAAAAGGCGCCGGCCTCCGCTGGCACCACCCCGGATCGATCACTGGCATAAATCATAGCGATCAGGAAAATTGACTGGTGCAAACGATTGGACCACGCATACAAATGGTTGTTCCAGCCCGGCAAATTGCTGGGCCAGCATGGGGAGGTTCCGATGCCGCAGCGCAACGACGCCGCTATCTGGTCCGGCCTGTTCCGCATCTCGCCGGAATCCGGGCAGACGCTCCAGGCCCAGATCCGACAGGCGATCGTCGCCGCCATCCTCGACAGGCAGATCGCGGCGTCCATGCCGCTGCCGTCCTGCCGCATCCTCGCCGAGAAGCTGGGGGTGGCACGCGGCACCGTGGTCCTGGCCTTCCAGCAGCTCGTGGACCAAGGTTTCCTCGTGGCGCGCGAGCGGCGCGGGCACTTCGTCAACCCCGACGTGCTGGCGACGCCCGCCAAGCCGGCGCGCAAGCCGCCGGAGGCGGCCAACGCGGTCGACTGGAAGGCGCGGCGCAAGATCGTCGCCAGCGAGATGCCGCCCTCGGCCAATTACGGCAACTGGATCAAGTCGAGCTATCCCTTCGTCTACGGCCAGTTCGATCCGACGCTGTTTCCCACGGCGGAATGGCGCGAGTGCAACCGCATGGCTCTGGCCGTGCTGGAGATCCGCAACTGGGCCGCCGACATGGTGGATCGCGACGATCCGCTGCTGATCGAGCAGATCCAGGCGCGCCTCCTGCCGCGGCGCGGCATCTTCGCCAATCCGGACGAGATCATCGTGACGCTCGGCGCGCAGAACGCGCTCTACATGCTGGCGACGCTGCTGATGGGCAAGGGCACCAAGGTGGCGATGGAAGACCCCGGCTATCCCGACGCCCGCTCGATCTTCCGGCTGGCGGGCGCCGAGATCGCGCCCGTGCCGGTCGACGCCTCGGGCATCGTCACCTCTGCCATTCCATCGGACGCCGGCTTCGTGTTCGCGACGCCAAGCCACCATTGCCCCACCATGGTGCCGCTGTCGGCCGAGCGGCGGCAGGATCTTCTGGCGCGCGCGGCGCGCGACAACCAGATCATCATCGAGGACGGCTACGACAGCCAGCTCTTCGACGAGGCGCCGCAGCAGGCGCTGAAGAGCCTCGACCGCTCGGGGCGCGTCGTCTATGTCGGCTCGATGTCGAAGACGCTCGCGCCCGGCCTGCGCATCGGCTACATCGTCGCCTCGGCGGAGCTGGTCGCGGAGTTGAGGGCGCTGCGCCGCTTCATGCTGCGCCATCCGCCCGCCAACAACCAGCGCGCCATCGCGCTCTTCCTTTCGCTCGGCCATCACGACGCGCTGGTGCGCCGGCTGTCGGCGGCCTTCGAGGAACGGCGCAAGCGGCTGGTCCATGCGATCTCCGCCTTCCTGCCCGAATGGCGGCCGACCAACCCGGCCGGGGGAACCTCGATCTGGCTGGAAGGGCCGCGCGGCACCGACGCGCGCGCCATCGCGGAGACGGCGGCGACGCGCAGCGTCATCATCGAGCCGGGAGACCGGTTCTTCGACCAGGCGGACAAGCCGAGCCGCTTCATGCGGCTGGGCATCTCCTCGATCGCGCTCCAGCATATCGAGCCGGGCATCAGGGAACTGGCGACCGCAGCGGGGCGACGGCCGGCGGCGGCTTAGCCGGCACGGCGCCTCACCACGGATCATGGACCATCGTCAGCGATCCGCTGGACCAACCGCGGCTTTCCGGCTCGGCTAGATAATGCCGCCGCAAGAGCGGGCGCCATCCTGTCAACCGGTCGTACAGAACCGGGATTTCCGGCGCCGGACGGAGGTCTTGCGATGGAAAACACCCTCGAAGTGCCCGAAATCTCCTCCGAGAAGGCCGGCAGGCGATCCGGCGGCCGCGAGGCGCGCCGCGCGCTGAGAGCCGCGCCGCTCTCGGACGACATTCGTCCGGTCCGCCCCGGCCTTGAAGGCGGCAGGTACAAGCCGTTGGTCCAGAACGATCTGGACCGCATCCACGAAGCGGTGCTGACCGTCCTCGAAACGGTCGGCTTCGCCAATGCCATTCCTTCCTGCATCGAGGCGCTGACCCGCGTCGGCGCGACCTATGGCGCGGACGGGCGCATCCGCTTTCCGCGCGCGCTGGTGCTCGACACGATCAGACGCGCGGCGCGCCACTTCACGCTCTACGGCCAGGACCCGAAGCACGACATGCTGATTCAGGGCACGCGCGTGCATTACGGCACGGCGGGCGCGGCGGTGCATGTGGTGGACGTCGAGAAGCGCGAATACCGCGAAAGCCTGCTGCAGGACATCTACGACGCGGCGCGCATCGTCGAAGGGCTGGACAACATCCACTTCTTCCAGCGGCCGATGGTGCCGCGCGACATTCCCGATCCGCTGGCGATGGACTTCAACACGCTCTACGCCTGCGTGATGGGCACGTCGAAGCATGTCGGCACCTCGTTCACGGTGCGCGAGAACGTCGCTCCGGCGCTGGAGATGCTCTATGCGATCGCCGGCGGCGAGGAGAACTTCCGCGCCCGGCCCTTCGTGTCGAACTCCAACTGCTTCGTCGTGCCGCCGATGAAGTTCGCGGAGGACGCCTGCGGCGTTCTGGAGGCGTGCGTGGACGGCGGCATCCCCATCCTGCTGCTGTCGGCCGGCCAGGCGGGCGCCACCGCGCCGGCCGCCGTGGCGGGCGCCATCGTGCAGGCGGTGGCCGAGGTGCTGGCCGGCCTCGTCTACGTCAACGCGCTGAAGCCCGGGCACCCGGCGATCTTCGGCACCTGGCCGTTCGTCTCGGATCTGAGGACCGGCGCCATGTCGGGCGGCTCGGCCGAGCAGGCGATCCTCACCGCCGGCTGCGCGCAGATGGCGCAATATTACGACCTGCCGGGCGGCTCGGCGGCCGGTATGTCGGACTCCAAGCTGCCCGACATCCAGGCCGGCTACGAGAAGGGCATCACCGACGTCATGGCGGGGCTCGCCGGCCTCAACATCGTCTACGAGGCGGCCGGCATGCACGCCTCGCTGCTCGGCTTCTGCCTCGAAAGCCTCATCATCGACAACGACATGCTCGGCCACTGCCTGCGCTGCGTGCGCGGCATCGACGTGTCGGATGCGGCGCTTTCCGTCGCGACCATCGCCGATGTCTGCATGAACGGGCCGGGCCACTATCTCGGCAACGAGCAGACGCTCAGGCTGATGCAGACGGAATATTTCTATCCGGCGGTCGGCGACCGCTTCTCGCCCAAGGAATGGAACGAGAAGGGGCGCCCCGACATCCTGTCGCGCGCCATCGAAGAGAAGAAGCGCGTGCTGGCGAGCCGTTTCCCGCACCATGTGCCGCGGCAGATCGACGACCGGCTGCGGCAGCGCTTCGGCGACCTGATCGCGCTGCCGAAGAGCGGCATGGGCGGATAGACGACCGCTGAAGAGGCATTATCGAGGCCGAGTCTCTTCGCGCCCCTCTCTGTCCTGCCGGACATCTCCCCCACAAGGGGGGAGATAGACTGACATCTCCGGTTTCGCCAATCGCCAACGTTGCAGGACAGGCGACGAAATCAAAGCTGCCAATCGCCCCCTCTTGTGGGGGACAGAGAGGTGCGAAGAGGCGCTATCCCCGATCAGGCGATCGTCCCTGGGAAGGGCTGAGCTTCGCCACCCCCACCCTCAGTGGTTGTCGCGCGGCACGCCGCTGGCGTGGGCGACGTCGCGGTACTTGACGGCGGGCTTGAGCACCATGCCCTGGTCGAACTGGTCGACCATGCCGCGCTGAATCTCCTGCCACGGCGTCTGGTGCCCCGGGAAGTGGTAGCCGCCGTCGCGGGCGAGCGCGGCCTTGCGGGCGGCCAGCTCCTCGTCCGAGATCAGGATGTTGGCGGTCCCCTTCTTCAGGTCGATGCGCACGCGGTCGCCGGAGCGCAGCAGCGCAAGCCCGCCGCCGACGGCCGCCTCCGGCGAGGCGTTGAGGATCGAGGGCGATCCGGAGGTGCCCGACTGGCGGCCGTCGCCGATGCAGGGCAGCGAATGGATGCCCTTCTTCAACAGCGCGGCCGGCGGCTGCATGTTGACCACTTCCGCTCCGCCCGGATAGCCGACCGGGCCGGCGCCGCGCATGAACAGGACGGTGTGCTCGTCGATGCCGAGCGAGGGGTCCTCGATCCGGTGGTGATAGTCCTCGGGGCCGTCGAACACCATCGCCTTGCCTTCGAAGGCCTCGGGGTCGTCGGGGTTCGACAAATAGCGGTCGCGGAATTCCGGCGAGATGACGCTGGTCTTCATGATGGCGCTGTCGAAGAGGTTGCCCTTCAGGTTGATGAAGCCGGCATTCGCCTTCATCGGGTCGGCGACGGTGCGGATGACGTTGTGGTCGAGGTTCTGGGCGTTGGCGCAGTTCTCGCCCATCGTCCTGCCGTTGACCGTCAGCGCGTCGGGATGCGGCAGCAGGTTCGCCTTCATCAGCTCGGCCACGACCGCCGGCACGCCGCCGGCATGGTGATAGTCCTCGCCGAGATAGTCGCCGGCGGGCTGGAGGTTGACCAGCAGCGGGATCTTGTGGCCGACGGCCTGCCAGTCGTCATTGTCGAGCGGCACGCCGAGATGACGGGCGATCGCGTTGAGGTGGATCGGCGCGTTGGTCGAGCCGCCGATCGCCGAATTGACCACGATGGCGTTCTCGAAGGCCTTGCGGGTCATGATGTCGGAGGGCTTCAGGTCCTCCTTGACCATGTCGACGATGCGCAGGCCGGTGTTGTAGGCCATCTGGCCGCGCTCGCGGTAGGCGGCGGGAATGGCGGCAGAGCCGGGCAACTGCATGCCGAGCGCCTCGGCAAGGCTGTTCATGGTGGTCGCCGTGCCCATGGTGTTGCAATAGCCGACCGAGGTGGCCGAGGAGGCGACGAGATCGATGAACTCGTCCTCGTCGATCTCGCCGGCGGCATGAAGCTCGCGCGCCTTCCAGGCGATCGTGCCCGAGCCGGTGCGCTGGCCCTTGTACCAGCCGTTCAGCATCGGCCCGACCGAGAAGGCGATTGCCGGCAGGTTCACCGTCGCCGCCGCCATCAGGAGTGCCGGCGTGGTCTTGTCGCAGCCGATGGTCAGCACCACCCCGTCGAGCGGATAGCCGTAGAGCACCTCGACCAGCGACAGATAGGCGAGGTTGCGGTCGAGCGAGGCGGTCGGCCGCTTGCCCGTCTCCTGGATCGGGTGGCACGGAAACTCGAAGGGCACGCCGCCCGCCGCCTCGATGCCGGCGCGCAGGCGCTTGGCGAGCTCGAGGTGATGGCGGTTGCAGGGCGAGAGATCCGAACCGGTCTGGGCGATGCCGATCAGCGGCTTGCCCGACTGCAATTCCTTCCGCGTCAGGCCGAAATTCAGGTAACGCTCCAGATAGAGCGCCGTCATGCCGGGATTGTCGGGATTGTTGAACCACTCCTGCGAACGATACTTCTTCTTGGTAACTGGCCCGTCCATCGGTCACTCCCTGGAATGCTTTCCCCATGGATATGGCAACGCTACCATCCGGGCAAGAGCGACTCTTTCGCACTCCCCCGGATCCCGCCCCCGGATTCCGCATCCCTCAAGTGTCCACAAGGACAGCAGGAAGGGGAGGCGGATAGAGCGAAATGCCGTTTCCCTGAATCGGCATTTCGCTCTATCTGTGTGTTTCCCGCATGATGTTTTCGGAATGTCCGCGACTTTCCGGCACCATGCGGCAGGCAGCCGGAATGCTTTGACGGGAGGATATCGAGATGGCACTGTCTATCGAGGGCGAGGAGCGGATCGCCGCCCCCATCGCCAGGGTCTGGGCCGCGCTGAACGATCCGGCGACGCTGAAGGACTGCATTCCGGGCTGCCAGAGCCTGGAAAAGAAATCCGACACCGAGCTGGCCGCGACGGTGGTGCTGAAGATCGGCCCGATCAAGGCGACCTTCAACGGCGAGGTGACGCTGAAGAACCTCGACCCGCCGCACGCCTACACCATTCAGGGCGAAGGCAAGGGCGGCATCGCCGGCTTTGCCAAGGGCGGCGCGGACGTGAGGCTCGTCGAGGACGGCCCCGACGCCACCATCCTGAAATACACGACCAGCGCCGACGTCGGCGGCAAGATCGCGCAGCTCGGCAGCCGCCTGATCACCTCGACCTCGAAGAAGCTCGCGGGGGAGTTTTTTTCGACGTTCAGCGAGAAGGTCGGGGGATAGAGGTCCTCGGCAGGTCGGCAGTCGGCAAAAATACCTTGCGAGGCGCTGCGCGCCTCAACTTTTGTTCCGACTGCCGACCTGCCGACTGCCGCCCTTACTCGAACACGATGGCCGGCGTGGCCGCCAGGGCGGCTTCCTGCTCCTGCCGGACACGGTCCCACGTCTTGACGGCGATCTCGCGGTAGACGCGGGCCTGCGGGCTCTGCGGGGCCGCCGCGACCACCGGCGTGCCGGCGTCGGACATCTCGCGGGTCTGCATCTCCAGCGGCACCTCGCCGAGGAAGGGGACGCCCAGGCGCTCCGCCTCCGCCCGCGCTCCGCCATGGCCGAAGATGTCGTAGCGTTTCCCGGTATCGGGCGCGACGAAGTAGCTCATGTTCTCGACGATGCCGAGCAGCGGCACGTCGACCTTGCGGAACATGTTGAGCCCCTTGCGGGCGTCGATCAAGGCGAGGTCCTGCGGGGTCGAGACGATGACGGCGCCGGCCAGAGGAACCTGCTGGGCCATGGTGAGCTGCGCGTCGCCCGTGCCGGGCGGCATGTCCACCACCAGCACGTCGAGCCGGCCCCATTCGACCTCGCGCAGGAGCTGCGTCAGCGCCGACATGACCATCGGCCCGCGCCAGATCATCGGGGTTTCCTCCTCGACGAGAAAACCCATCGACATGACCTTCAGCCCGAATTTCTCCATCGGCCTCAGCACGCGGCCGTCGACGGTCTGCGGCTTGCCCTTCAGGCCGAGAAGCCGGGGAATCGACGGGCCGTAGACATCGGCGTCCATCAGGCCGACCGAAAGGCCGTTTTCCCTGAGGCCGAGGGCCAGGTTGACCGCGGTCGTCGACTTGCCGACGCCGCCCTTGCCGGAGGCGACCGCGATGATGGCGTCGATCCCCGGAACGCCGCGCTTGCCGCTCTGGCGGGCAGGCTGCTTCTGCGCGGGGGGCGCAGCGGACGGCGCCGGGCGCGCCGGCGCGCGAGGCCGGGGCGCGGCTTCCATGCCGCCTCCCCTCTTTTCCGCGGTCAGCGCCACGACGGCGCCCATGACGCCGGGCACCGCCTTGACCGCGCGCTCGGCCGCGGCCCGCAGCGGCTCCAGTTCCTGGGCGCGGGCGGCCGGCACCGTGATCGAGAAGAATACCTTGCCGTCGGCGATGAAGATTTCCGAGACCAGCCCCAGGTCGACGATATTGCCCGAAAAATCCGGACCCTGGATGGTCTTCAGCTTCGCGACGACGGCTTCCCTTGTGACGGACATGGTACGTTTTCCCGGCAGATCCGCGTCTCACATAGTGGAGAAGCGCAGCGATACCAAGCTTCGTGGATTGGCACAGAAGGCGCGGTGCCCTATCCCGCCTTTCTCCAGCCGGCCTCGATATGCCTGAATCCGTCCCGGTAGACGGCCTCGGGGCTCTCGGCGAAGTCCCGCCAGACCTTGGTGGCGGCGGCGAGATCCTTCAGCCCGCGGCCGAAGGCCTCGATGGTCAGCCAGCCGTCATAGCCGCTCCCGCGGATCGCCGAGAAGGTCTCCTTCCACGGGATGTTGCCGCGGCCGGGGACGCCCCGGTCGTTCTCCGAGATGTGGACATGGACGATGTTGCGCACATGCTTCGCATAGGCGCCGATCGGATCGGCCTCCTCGATATTGGCATGGAACGTGTCGTACATGGCCTTGATGTTGGGGTGCCCCACCGCGTCGATATGCGCCGAAAGATCGGCCATGGTGTTCAGCAGGTAGCATTCGAAGCGGTTGAGCGCCTCCAGCCCGATGGTGACGCCCTTCTTCGCCGCATGGTCGCCGATGGCGCGCTGCGAGGATACCGAGCGCTTCAGCTCGGCGGCGGTCGGCCCGGAACCCGAAAAATGCCCGAGCGTCGAATGGAGCGGACCGGAGAGGAACGGCGCGCCGAGCGCCGCCGCGCAGTCGATCGCCCATTTCATGTATTCGATGCCGCGCCTGCGCGTGGCGGCATCGGCGCCGATCAGGTTCATCGCCGGATCGCCCATGGCCGAGACCGCGGTGCGCTCCAGGCCGATCCTGTCCAGCATGTCGCCAAGGCGCCTGTAGCCGTCCGGCGAGCCTTCGAAGATCGGGATCTCGACGCCGTCATAGCCGGTCGCCTTGATGTCCCGCAGCAGCGCCTCGTGTTTTCCCGTGACGTTGGTCGTCCACAGGAACATGCAGAACCCGATCTTCATGATGCCCTCCCAAGCCGTTGCGGCAGTCTAGCCGGGAAAATCTGGTAGGACCAGACGGTCCGCAAACGTGGAGGATGGCGCCGAAGCTTGCCGCACTGGCTTTCGGGCCGGATGCGATTAGATTGCGCAGCCCGGATTCCGAAGCCACCGGCGAGAGCTGCCATGTCCGAATTCAAACGAGCCCGCGATTTCCTGCTGGAGCATCGCGAAAACTATGAAGGCGCCCGTGCCGGTTTCCGCTGGCCGAGACCGGCGCATTTCAACTGGGCGCTGGACTGGTTCGACGCGGAGCTCGCCGCGGCGCCGGAAACGCGCGGGCGGACGGCCCTGCGCGTCCACGACGCGCAGTCGGGCGCCGACCAGACGCGCACGTTCGAGGAGCTCAGCCGGCGCTCGAACCAGGTGGCCAACCATCTGCGCGGGCTCGGGCTGCGGCGCGGCGACCATCTGCTGCTCATCCTCGGCAACGTGCCGGCGCTGTGGGAGACGACGCTGGCGGCCATGAAGCTCGGCCTCGTCGTCATTCCGGCGACCACGCTGCTCACCGGCGACGAGCTCGCCGACCGGATCGAGCGCGGCAGGGCGCGCGCCATCGTGGCGACGGCCGACCAACTGGCGAAATGCGCGCCGTATGCGGACGAGGGCGTGCTGCTCATCTCCGCCGACGCTCCGGACGATCCGCGCTTCAAGGCGTTCGAGGCGGCCTTCGACCGGCCGGAAGGCTTCGCGCCGGACGGGCAGACCGGCGCGGACGATCCGCTTCTCCTCTATTTCACCTCCGGCACGACCGCCAAGCCCAAGCTCGTGCTGCACAGCCACAGCAGCTATCCGGTCGGGGCGCTCTCCACCATGTACTGGCTGGGACTCAAGCCCGGCGACGTGCATCTCAACATTTCCTCGCCGGGCTGGGCCAAGCACGCCTGGAGCTCCTTCTTCACACCGTGGAATGCCGGGGCGACGGTGCTGATGGTCAACCAGCCGTCCTTCAGCGCGCCGGCGCTTCTGTCGGCGATCGGACGCTGCGGCGTCACCACCCTCTGCGCGCCGCCCACCGTGTGGCGGCTGCTGATCCGCGAGGATCTCAAGGCCTACGAGGTCGGGCTGCGCGAGGCCTGCGGCGCCGGCGAGCCTCTCAATCCGGAGGTCATCGACGTCGTCCGCAAGGCCTGGGGACTGACGATCCGCGACGGCTACGGGCAGACGGAAACGACGGCGATGGCCGGCAATTCGCCGGGCCAGATCGTCAAGCCCGGCGCCATGGGGCGGCCGATGCCGGGCTACGACGTCCGCGTGCTGGATGCCGACGGCCAGCCGGCCGCCGAAGGAGAGGTCTGCATCGCGCTGGCGGACCGCCCCGTGGGCCTGATGCAGGGCTACCGGGGCGAGGACGGCGTACTGCGCGGCGCCGACGGCGCCTTCTACCGGACGGGCGACGTGGCATTCCGCGACGCCGACGGCTATCTGACCTTCGTCGGCCGCTCCGACGACGTGTTCAAGTCGAACGACTACCGCATCAGCCCGTTCGAGCTGGAAAGCGTGCTGATCGAGCACGAGGCGATCGTCGAGGCCGCGGTCGTCCCGGCCGCCGACGCGATCAGGCTCTCCGTGCCGAAGGCCTATGTGACGCTGAGCCGCGGCGCGGCGCCCGACCGCGCGACGGCGCTCTCCATCTTCCGCTTCCTCAACGAGCGGCTGGCGCCGTTCAAGCGCATCCGGCAGATCGAGTTCGTGAGCGAGCTGCCGAAGACCATTTCGGGCAAGATCCGGCGCGTGCAGCTGCGCAGGCTGGAGCAGCAGGGCGAGACGGATCACGCCCTGCGCGGCGTCGCCTTCCACGAGACCGACTTCGAGGGACTCGCCGCCGGCCGCAAGAGAAGCGGCTGAAGCCGGCACGTTCGCCGGCTCGCGACCGCCGAGGTGCAGGCGTCGGGCGCCGCCGGCAGTCCGGCTCAGCCGTTGGCGGCGACCAGCGCCTTTTCGAGCTTGGCCAGACCCTCGTCCAGAATGGCGTCCGAAGCCGTCAGCGGGACGAGGATGCGCAGCGTGTTGCCGTGCACGCCGCAGGAGAGCAGCACCAGCCCGTCTGCGATGGCCGACTGGATGACGCGCTTGGTGGCGTCGGCGTCGGGCTCGCTGGTGCCGCGCTTCCTGACGATGTCGAAGGCGACCATGGCGCCCGGCCCGCGCAGATTGGCCACCGGCACGGTGTCGTTGCGCTGCGAGGCCTTGGTCACGGCGTCCTTGATCTTCCTGCCGACATGCTCGGCGCGCGCCACCAGCTTCTCCTCCTCGATCACGTCGAGGACGGCGAGCGCCGCCACCAGCGCCAGCGGATTGCCGGCATAGGTGCCGCCGAGCCCGCCGGGCTCCGGCGCATCCATGATCGCCGCCTTGCCGAGGACACCCGACAGCGGGAAGCCGCCGGCCAGCGACTTCGCCATGGTCACGAGGTCGGGCTCGACGCCGCTCACCTCGATGCCGAACATCTTGCCCGTGCGGGCAAAGCCCGTCTGGATCTCGTCGGCGATCAGGAGAATGCCGTGCTGGTCGCAGACGGCGCGCAGCGCCTCCAGAAGCTCGGTTGGCGCGGGGTGGAAGCCGCCCTCCCCCTGCACCGGCTCGATGATGATGGCGGCGACCTGCGCCGGCTCGATGTCGGCGCGGAATAGGGTGTCGAAGGCACGAAGCGTCTCGGCGACGGTCACGCCGTTGTCGGGCGTCGGGAACGGCAGGTGATAGATGTTGGGCACGGCGGTGCCGAACTTCTTGCGATACGGCGCGACCTTGCCGGTCAGCGACATGGTGAGCGCGGTGCGGCCGTGGAAGGCGCCGGCGAAGGCGATGACGCCGGGGCGCCCGGTATGGGCGCGGGCGATCTTGACGGCGTTCTCGACGGCTTCGGCGCCGGTCGAGAAGAAGATCGTCTTGGCGTCGCCCTTGAACGGCGCGATTTTATTCAGGCGCTCGGCGAGCTCCACATAGGGCTCGTAGGGCAGGACCTGAAAGCAGGTGTGTGTGTATTTGTCGAGCTGGTCGCGGACCGCCTTGACCACCTTCGGGTGGCGGTGGCCGGTGTTCAGGACCGCGATGCCGCCGGCGAAATCGACATAGCGGTTGCCCTCGACGTCCCACACCTCGGCGTCCTCGGCGCGGTCGGCATAGATCGGAAAGGCGTTGCCGACGCCGCGCGGCACGGCGGCGACGCGGCGGGACTGAAGCGAGGCGTTGGCGGACATTGCTGAAATCCCCTGAGATGACGATCGGGCCTGCGATAGTCGCGAGCTGGACCAATTCATAGGGCCTGAACGCCATGTCCGGCAAGCCAGCCCGGGCCGATGCCTCACTTCGCGTCCCGGTCAGCGCCCGACGCTGATGACCGGATTGGACTCCTTCTCGGACGTCATGACGACCAGCAGGCTGTTGATGAGATCCGCCTTCTTGTCGTCGGAGATGACGACGCCCGAGCTCTCGTCGAAATGCCGCATGACCGCGTCGATGATGGCCAGGGCGTTCTCCACCATGTAGCGCCGGGCCTGGAAGATGGCGACCGCCTGCTGGCGCTTCAGCATGGCCCCGGCGATCTTCGTCGATATTGCCGCGCAGGGAGGTCTCGGATTCCGAATCGTAGGGATAGTGGGCGGCGAGCGCGCGGATGGCGATGTCGCTCTGGTTGGCGACGAAGGTCTTGTAGTCGTCGACGTTGAAGCTCGCCTGCGCGGCGTCGGTGACGCGCCAGACCACGACCGCGCCGATCTCGATCGGATTGCCGTTGCGATCATTCACCTTGAGATGGTCCGTGGTGAAATTGACGAGCTTCAGCGGCACCTTCTTCTTGGCGCTGAAGGGAACGGTATAAAGAAATCCGTTCTTGCGCAGCGTCCCGACATAGCGGCCGAAGAAGGTGACGACGCGCGCTTCGTTGGGCTGGATGACGGTGAAGCCGCTGGCGACGAGGACGCCGACGACGGCGATCGGAATGATCAGCGGCCAGAAGAAGACCGCCGCCGCGCCCATCAGCGCAAGCCAGAGGAAGAGCAGCGGGAAACCGCCGACACTCCACGCTTCCCTGTCCCTGACAGCCTGCATCGGGCCTCTCCGTGCCGAAGCCGCCTGCCGTGGCGGCGACACATGTTAGCGCAGGCATGACGGCATCACCATGACGCTCCCGCCGGGCAGGATGCGAAAATGACGATCCCGGCCGCTCAGGCGGAAACGCCCTGCGGCGTTTCAGGGCAGGTTCTGCGGCACCGTCTCCCTGGGCACGTCGGAAACGACCTTCTGCCGGTGGAAGATGAACAGCCCCGCCGTGACGATGATGGCCGAGCCGATCAGGATCGCGGTGTCCGGCACGTCGTTGAAGAAGATGTAGCCGAAGAGGATTCCCCACAAAAGGATGCTGTATTGCAATGGCGCCAGCACCGAGGCCGGCGCCAGCTTCAACGCGCGCGTGATCATGAGCTGCGCGAAGACGGAGATGACGCCCATCAGGAGCATTGCGGAAAGCTCGCCGGTCGAGGGCGACTTCCAGGTCGTCACGGAAAGCACGACCCCCAGGATGAGCGACGCGATCACCTGCCATGTCACCAGCGCGGTGTCGCTCGTTCCCTTGAGGCGGCGGCTCAGCACCAGCATGCCGGCAAAGCCGAAGCTGCCGACGAGCGCGAAAAGCGACGGCAGGGAGAAGGCGGCCGAGGACGGACGCAGCGCGATGACGACGCCGCAGAAGCCGATGAGGATCGCCAGCCAGCGCCGCCAGCCGACCTTTTCGCCGAGGAAGAAATGCGACATGGCGGCGATATAGATCGGACCGGCCATATAGAAGGTCAGCACGTCGGCGAGCGGCAGATAGGCGACGGCCGCAAAGAAAAGGGCCGTGTCAAGGACCGCCAGCACGGCGCGCAGGAGCTGGAGGTCGATCCGCTCCAGCTTGAATATCCGCGCGGGTCCCTGCTTTCCGAGCGTGTAGCCGAGAACCGCCAGCGAGCCGACCGAGCGCAGCACCAGGAGCTGGCCGACGGAGAAGCTCATGACCGCCCATTTGCCGATCACGTCGTTGACCGCGTAGAGGAAATTGCCGCAGAGGAACAGCGCTATCCCCAAGGCGCCGAGGCTTGTCTTCGCTATCAGGCTGCTGGTGGTGAAGGACATGCGGATGCTTTCAGCCCCGGCCGAACAGGATGGCGGTAGAACCGCCGGGCTCCGGGCGCAAGCCCTCCGGCCGGCGAGATTCTTGGGCCAGCCCGTCGCGCGGCCTCACTTGCCCGCGGGATAGACGATGACCGGCCGGTAGATGGGCGGGTCCGGCCATGAGGGCTGCATGGCCAGCATGTCCGCGCGGCGCTGCGCGCGGCGGTCGAGATCGAGACGCTGGAGGCACTGCGCGAAAGCGTCGTTGCGGCGGGTGAAGCCGTAGGAGCGGCACTCGGCCTCGTCCGCCGCTCGCTGCTGTTCCGGCGTGATCGTCGTGCAGCCGGAGGCGAGGACGAGCAGGGCAAGCGCTGCCGGCATCTTCTGGCGCATGGTCTTCTCCATCGGCGGGTTCCGTCAGGACAGATAGAGCGCTCCGCATCGGAGGGACAGACCGTCAGTGAAGCCCCAGCCCCGGATATTTGGTCGCGCCGAGCGCCCGCATGATGCCACGCAGTTCCGCCAGGCCCTTCATGCGGCCGATCAGCGAATAGCCGGGATTGATGCGCTCGCGGTCGATGTCGTCGGCGAGCAGATGGCCGTGGTCCGGGCGCATCGGGATCATCCAGTCGGCGCGGCCGGCGTCCTTGCGCCTCTGCTGCTCGGCGAGGAAGGCGTCGACCACCGCGACCATGTCGGTGCCGCCTTCCAGATGCTCGGCCTCGTGGAAGGAGCCGTCCGGCTCGATCGCGACGTTGCGCAGATGCGCGAAGTGGATGCGGTCGCCGAACTCGCGGATCATGGCCGGGAGGTCGTTGTCGGCGCGCGTGCCGTAGGAGCCGGTGCAGAAGGTCAGGCCGTTGCTCCGAGACTCGTATGCCTTCAGGATCTGCCGGGCGTCGGAGGCCGTCGAGACAACCCGCGGCATGCCGAAGAGCGAGAAGGGCGGGTCGTCCGGGTGGATGCAGAGCAGCACGCCCAGCTCCTCCGCGACCGGCACGACGGCGCGCAGGAAGTCCGCGAGGTTGGCGCGCAGCTCCTCGTCGCGCATGGAGGTGAAGTCGAGCAATGCCTCTCTGAACGAGGCGCGGTCGAAGGTGCGCTCGGTCGCCGGCAGGCCGGCGATCAGGTTGCGCTCGATCGTCGCCAGCTTCTCGGCGTCCATCGCCTCGAAGCGGGCCTTCGCCTGCCTGACGCGCTCGGGCGCATAGCTCGCCTCGGCGTTCGGGCGCTCGAGCACGAAGATGTCGTAGGCGGCGAAGTCGACGGCGTCGAAGCGGAGCGCCAGGCCGGTGGTCGGCAGCTTCCAGCGCAGGTCGGTGCGCGTCCAGTCCACCACGGGCATGAAGTTGTAGCAGACGATCTTCACGCCGGCTCTCGCGACCGCGCGCAGGGAGTCGATCCAGTTGCCGATCGCCTCGGCGCGCCTGCCGTCGGCGATCTTGATCTCGTTGCGGACGGGAATGCTCTCCACGACGTCCCAGGTGAGGCCGGCCGCGCGGATGACGTCGCGCCGCCGGTCCACCTCGTGCTGCGGCCAGGCCGAGCCGTCATAGACATGATGGAGCGCGGAGACGATGCCGGCGGCACCCGCCTGCCGGACGTGGTCCAACGTGACCGGATCGTCCTCGCCAAACCACCGCCACGTCTGCCGCATGTCACGCCTCTCCCGAAACCGGAGCGGCGGGCGCCTGACCGGAATCGCCTTGGCCGCTCCATCTCTTTGTGATCGCATCGGATTCATCCGAAAAGCGCGCCGTGCTTTCCGGTCCGATGCCTTAGGTAACGAACCCCGAGGCGCTTGTATACAGCCCGGGCGGCCCGCCGCTCCTGACGGTCGGATCGACGCTATCTCTCGCCCTTCCTGTAGGGGACCATCAGCGCCCTGGGATAGGCGGCGCGGCGCGCCATCAGCACCAGCGCGGCGATGGACAGCACGTAGGGAAGCATCAGGAAGACCTGATAGGGAACGGCGCCGCCCGACAATTGCTGGAGGCGGACCTGATAGGCGTCGAAGGCGGCGAAGAGGATCGCGCCGAGCAGCGCCTTGCCGGGCCGCCACGAGCCGAAGACCACCAGCGCGATGCAGATCCAGCCGCGGCCGTTGATCATCTCGAAGAAGAAGGAGTTGAAGGCCGAGAGCGTGAGGAACGCGCCGCCCATGCCCATCAGCGCGCCGCCCGCGACCACCGCCCCCATGCGCAGCGCCGTGACGCTGATGCCCTGCGCCTCCACCGCCGCCGGGTTCTCGCCGGCGGCGCGGATCGCCAGGCCGAGCGGCGTGCGGTAGAGCACCCAGGCGACGAGCGCGACGAGGACGAAGGCGAGATAGGTGAGCGGCGTCTGCGAGAACAGCGCCTCGCCCAGCACGGGGATCCTCGACAGGCCGGGTATCGGAAGCGGCGCGAACGGCTCGATCTTGGGCGGGGAACTGACCTCCGGAAGGGCCAGCCGGTAGGTGAAATAGGTCAGGCTCGTGGCGAGCAGCGTGACGCCGATGCCCACCACATGCTGCGACAGGCCGAGCGGCACGGTGAGGAAGGAATGCAGCAGGCCGAAGGCCATGCCGGTCAGCGCCGCGACCAGCACGCCCGTCCACAGGTCGCCGCCGGAATAGACGGTGAACCAGCCGGCGAAGGCGCCGGCCGTCATGATGCCCTCGATGCCGAGGTTGAGCACGCCGGCGCGCTCGGAGATCAGCTCGCCGATGGTGGCGAAGATCAGCGGCGAGGCGATGCGGATCGCCGCCACCCAGAAGGACGCCGTGAGCAGGATGTCGAGGGCGGCGCTCATGACGTGCGTCCTTCGCGGGATGGCCCGGCATCGCGCTCTTTCGCGCCCCCCTCTGTCCTGCCGGACATCTTCCCCGTGTGGGGGGAGATCGGCAGCTTCAATCCATGTTCTCGTTCCGCAACGCTGGTGACTGGCGAAACCCGCAATGCCATCCGATCTCCCCCCGTGTGGGGGAGATGTCCGGCAGGACAGAGGGGGGCAACGTAGGGCGCCGGCACCGATCTACCTCCACCTCACCCGGTAGCGGGCGAGCAGCATGGCCGCGACCATGGTCAGCAAGGCGGTGGCGACCATGACGTCGGCGATGTAGCTCGGCACGCCGGCGGCGCGGCTCATGGCGTCGGCGCCGACGAAGACGCCGGCGACGAAGATCGCGGCGAGCACGACGCCGAGCGGATCGAGCATGGCCAGCATGGCGACGACGATGCCCGAATAGCCGTAGCCGGGCGACAGGTCGAGCGTCAGGTTGCCCTTGAGGCCCGCCACCTCGGAGAAGCCTGCAAGGCCCGCCAGCCCTCCGGAGAGAAGGGCTGTCCGGGCGAGCACCGCATTGACCGGGATGCCGAGGAAGCGGGCGGCATTCGGGTTATGCCCGACGGCGCGCATCTCGTAGCCGAGCACGGTCTTCTTCATGACCACCCAGACGAGGACGGCCGCCGCCAGCGCGATGACGAAGCCGTAATGCAGGCGCTTGCCGGTGATGATGCGCGGCAGCTGCGCGGCCTCGATCACCTTGCGCGACTGCGGCCAGCCCATCCCCATGGGGTCCTTCAGCACGCCTTCCAGCAACATGGAGACGAAGAGCAGGACGATGAAGTTGAGCAGCAGGGTCGTCACCACCTCGTCGACCCCGAGCCGCGTCTTCAGCAGCGCCGGCCCGAGCAGCAGAAGCGCGCCGGCGGCCATGGCCGCGATCATCAGGAGCGGGATGAGGACGGGCGCGGGCAGCGGCAGCGCGCCGGTGCCCAGCACGACGGTCGCCACCGCGCCCATGTAGAGCTGCGCTTCCGCGCCGATGTTCCAGAGTTTTGCGCGGAAGGCGACGGCCACCGCCAGCCCGGTGAAGACCAGCGGCGTGGCGCGCGTCAGCGTCTCGACGATGGCGAATTGCGAGCCGGCCGCACCCTTGGCGACGAGGTAGAGGACATTCAAGGGCGAAGCGCCGGCGGTCAGCACCAGAAGCGATATGACGAGCAGCGTCACCGCGATCGCGCCCGCGGGATAGAGGACGAGCGCTGCGGAGGTCGGCGCCGGCTTCAGTTCAAGGCGCATGGCAGATGCCCTTGATTGGGCGCGTACACCATGAAAGGCGTGATGGGCGGCGGGCTGACCATCTCGCTGTCGGTGGTGGCGGGCCTGCCGGCGGTGCTGGCGGCGATCTGGCTGG
>JAFKJW010000109.1 GCA_017305925.1 Hyphomicrobiales bacterium
ATGTCGATCTGCCTTCCGCCCGCAAGGAGGTCGCGAACCCGGATGCCGCCGCGACCATGGCGACCGGTGCCGTGGTGACGCCGCCGGCCGAAGCCGCTGGCGGGGCGCAGCAGGACGCGGCCGCACCGGAAGCGGCCCCGCAGGAAGAGCCCGCTTCGCCGGCGAGCGCCCCGGTGCCGGAGGCGCGGCCGGACGCCGAGCAGGTGGCCTCCGTCGAGCCGCCGCAGGCCGGAAAGGCCGTGCAGGCGGCGGCGTCGCAGGAGGACGGCGAGATCCCGTGCGCCCGCTACCGCGGCCAGCCCATGGCGCGCTGCGTGGCGCATGTGGTGCGCACCGGCGCGGGGCAGGCCGTGGTGACGGTGACCTGGCCCGACGGCGGCAGCCGCGCGATCCGCTTCGACGGCGGCAAGGTGGAAGGGTCGGATTCCTCCGCGCCCCTCCAACTCAGCCGCGAGGTCGATCTCAACATGATCCGGATCGGCAAGGCCGAGCGCTTCGAGATCACCGACAGCTTCGCCTTCGGCGAGTAGCGGCCGGCTGCATCGGCAGGGCCGCGGAAAATTCCGGATATCGGGGGATGGAATGGGCGTGACGCTTTACGGGTTCAAGGGTTGCGACACGGTCAGGAAGGCCCGCAAATGGCTGGACGACCAGGGCGCTTCCTACACCTATTTCGACTACCGGATGCAGCCCCTCGATCCGAAGACGGTCGACGGCTGGTTCCGGCGCGCCGGTTGGGAGAAGGTGCTGAACCGCAACAGCGCCACGTTCAGGGAATTGCCCGAGGCGAGGAAGGCCGCCCTCGACGAGAAGGTGGCGCGGCAGATGATCCTCGAGGAGACCAACCTCATCAAGCGGCCGGTCCTCGACACCGGCAAGGCACTGCTGTTCGGCTTCAGGGCCGACGCCTATGCCGAGGCGCTGAAGGGGGAATGACACCGAAGGCCGCTGCTTGACGGTCTTGGCGGTTGCCGTGCGTCCTTCGAGGCTCGCCCTCATGAGGTTATCGCCATTCTCGGCCATGCCGTGCGGGCTCGCACCTCAGGATGGGGATCGTGGTTTTGCCGGGCCCATGACGAAATGGGCTCCATGCGCCAACCGTCCTCATCCTGAGGCGCGAGCCCGCAGGACGTCGATGAGCAAGGCGTTGACTCTGCGATGGCGGGCCTCGAAGGACGCACCAAGACATAAATCAAATATCAGAGCCGTTTGAATAAGCAGACCGCCGGCCGCTAGGCCCACTCGCCCTTGCGCATGACGGGCGTGCGTTTGCCGTCGGCGTCGAGCCCGTCTATGTCGATCTCGCCAGAGCCGATCATCCAGTCGATGTGGATGAGGCTCTTGTTGCCGCCCTGTGCCGCGACCTGCTCCGGGCTCAGCGAGGCGCCGTCGAGGAAGCAGTCCGAGTAGCACTGGCCGAGCGCGATGTGGCACGCGGCGTTCTCGTCGAACAGCGTGTTGTAGAACAGCAGCCCGCTTTTCGAGATCGGCGAGGAGTTCGGGACCAGCGCCACCTCGCCCAGTCGCCGCGCGCCTTCGTCCGTGTCGAGCACCTTGCCGAGCACTTCGGCGCCTTTCGAGGCGGTCGTCTCGACGATACGCCCCTTCTCGAAGCGCACCGAGATGTCGTCGATCAGCGTGCCCTGGTAGGAGAGCGGCTTGGTGCTGCGCGCCGTACCCTCGACGCGCCATGCGTGCGGGGTCGTGAACACTTCCTCCGTCGGGATGTTCGGGTTGCAGGTGACGCCGTTCTTGGCCAGCGACGCGCCGCCCCTCCAGGCATGACCGTAGGCAAGCCCCACCGTGAGGTCGGTGCCGGGGCCGGAGAAATGCAGGGCATGGAAACGCCGCGCGTTCAGCCATTCGGTGCGGCTCTTCAGCGCCGCGTTGTGGGCCTGCCAGGCGCCGACCGGATCGTCGACATCGACGCGCGACGCCGAAAAGATCGCGTCCGCGAGCTTGCCGACCGCCGCGTCGGCGTCGTCACCCGGAAACACCAGCTTCGCCCATTCGGCATCGGGATAGGCGACGATCGTCCAGTTGATGTCGAAGCCGGTTATCTTCTCCAGCGCCGGGCGGTAGGCGACGGAGTTCGCCTTGTTGGCCCGCGACACCTTTTCGGAATCCTCGCCGGCCAGCAGCATCGGGTTCTCGCCGCGCACGGCGAGGCGCGCCGCACCCTTGGCGAAGGCCTGCGCCATGCCGTCTTAGAGCCAGCCGGCCGCCCGGTCGAAGCTGGCGTCGCCGCCGTGGCGGAAGCGGGCGAGCGTCATCTCGTCGTCGTTGAACAGACAGGTGACGAGGCCGGCGCCGGCCTTGTAGGCATGTTCCACGATGCGCCGCGCCAGCGGCGTCGCGGCCAGCGGCGACGTCATGACCAGATCCTGCCCGGGCTGGAGCCGCAGCCCCACCTTGATCGCCACCTCGGCCAGCTTGTCCAGCTTTTGCGGATCGATGTAGAGGCCGGGGAGTCGGGTGAATGTGGTCATGATTGTCCTGCCGTTGCGTGATCACCTCAGATAGACCTCCCGCCGCGCGCCGCCAATAGGTTACGAAAAAGCCGTGCGGCCCTCGCGGCGAGCGCTCGAAATCGTGATCGCCCGGCCGGAGGGTTGCCCGCCAAAATCGCCATTTTCGCCCTGTGTTGGAGGTTCGCCCGGCCCGACCATTTCAATCGCGCCCGATCTGTGCTTGATGCCGGCCCACTTTCGAAGCTTCCAGAGAGGATCTGGCCGACGTGTTCGTCTCCTTCTTCCCCAGGCCGAAACCCTTCTTCATCTCGGCAGCCGTCTGGAGCCTTGCCGCGATCCTCTTCTGGTTCTTCGGCGGTGCGGCACTCGGCGCCTATGTCGGATTGCCTCCCGCCGCGCCCGGCGCGGAGCCGGTCATCGGCATTTCCGTGTTCTGGTCGCCGCCCTTCCTCTGGTTCTACATCTATTTCGCGGTCTGCGTGGCGCTGTTCTATGCCTTCTGGCGGTGGTACGCGCCCCATCCGTGGCAGAACTGGTCCATCCTGGTCACGTCCGTCATCCTCTTCTTCATTTACTTCTCGGTGCAGGTGAGCGTGGCGGTGAATGCCTGGTACGGGCCGTTCTTCGACTATGTCCAGGGCCTGATGTCGGGCTCGGGAACCTCGACCAACGCGGAGTTCTACAAGGGGATCGCCAGCTTCGCCTGGCTGGCGCTGATCGGCATGAACGTCCAGGTCGTCAACGCCTTCATCGTCAGTCACTGGATTTTCCGCTGGCGCACCGCGATGAACAACTACTTCATGGCGAACTGGGACCGGCTGCGCCACATCGAAGGCGCATCGCAGCGCATCCAGGAGGACACGATGCGGTTCTCCCAGATCATGGAGGATCTCGGCTCCAGCTTCGTGCAGTCCGTCATGACGCTGATCGCCTTCCTGCCGGTGATGATCCAGTTGCAGGTCCACATCACCGAATTGCCGATCATCGGCCGGATCGAGCAGCCTTTGGTCATCGCGGCGATCGCATGGTGTCTTTTCGGAACGATCTCCGTCATGGTCGCCGGAATGAGGCTGCCGGGCCTCCAGTTCCGCAAGCAGCGCGTCGAGGCCGCCTACCGCAAGGAATTGGTCTATGGCGAGGATCATGCCGACCGCGCTCAGCCGGAGACGACGGCGGAGCTGTTCGACAATGTGCGCAGCAACTATTTCCGCCTCTATTTCCACTACATCTATTTCAACATCGTGCGGTACACCTACCTCCAGGCCGACAACATCTTTTCTTTCCTGATCCTCGGCCCCTCGCTGGTGGCGCACAAGATCACCTTCGGCACGCTGAACCAGGTCTCGAATGCGTTCGGGCGCGTGACCGGCGCTTTCCAGTTCCTCGTCAGCTCCTGGTCGACGATCGTCGAGCTGCAATCGGTCCACAAGCGCCTGCGCGCCTTCGAGGCGACGCTGAAGGGCGAGGCCCTGCCGGAGATCGACCGGCATTATCTGGAGCGCGAGGCCGCCGGCGTGCCGCCCAAGGAGCAGCCGGCGACGTGAGTTCTTAAGGTCCCGAACCTGGCCGGCATAGCAGCCGTGCAATCCATGGCCTGAATTCACAGTCTTGTCCGAGCTCCGAAGCAGGCTTGCTCCGTGGCGCGCATCGTCTAGGCTGGCGGTCCGCCAGCATCGCGCCAGCCCCCGGAGACGGCCATGTCTATCCTGATCGTCGGTCTCATCCTCTTCCTCGGCATCCATTCGATCCGGATCTTCGCGCCGGCGGTGCGGGACGACCTTGCGGCGAGGCTGGGCGCCGGTCCGTGGCGGGGTCTCTACTCGCTGGTGTCGGCGGTCGGCCTCGTGGGCATCATCTGGGGCTTCAGCCTGGCGCGCGCCGATGCCGGATATCTTTACAGCCCGCCGGTCTGGGTGCGCCATCTCGCCGCGCTGCTGATGCTGTTCTCCTTCATCGCCATGGCGGTCTACGTCTTCCCCGCCGGTCGCCTCAAGCCGATGCTCAAGCATCCGATGCTGGTCTCGATCAAGATCTGGGCGCTGGCGCATCTTCTGGCGAATGGCGATGCGGCCGGCCTCGTGCTCTTCGGAGCCGTGCTCGCCTGGGCTGTGGCCGATCGCATTTCGGTGAAGCGTCGCGGCGCGGCGGTCCCGGCGCCGGGCCCGGTGAAATGGGACGGGATCGCCATTGCCACCGCGCTGGTCGTCTACCTGCTCTTCATCTGGCGGCTGCATCTGTGGCTGATCGGGGTCGCGCCGCTCGGTTAGCCGCCTCCGGCCGCTAATTTCAGCCGGGGCCCTTCCAACCCGCCGAAATTTCGCTAAAACCCCGGCACATGAGACCGCCCGGCCGGGCGACAATGGCAGAGAGCCGGAAAAACCCAGGTCATGTCGGACGACAGCTTTATCCGCGAGGTCAACGAGGAACTCCGCCGCGAGCAGGCGAAGGCCATCTGGGATCGCTTCGGCCCGACATTGATCGCCGCCGCGGTGCTGGTCGTCCTGGCGACCGCCGCCTACGTGGCCTACGATTATTGGACCACCTCGCGCGCCAACGCGTCGGGTGACAAGTTCTCGCAGGCTCTGCTGCTCGCCAACCAGGGCAAGACCGACGAGGCGCTTGCCGCGCTGAAGGAACTGGAGGAGGACGGCTACGGCGCCTATCCGCTGCTCGCCCGCATGCGCGCCGCGACCGAGCTGGTCGACAAGGGCGACGCGGCCGGCGCCGTGGCCGGCTTCGACGCCGTTTCGGCGGACAGCGCGATTCCCATGGCGCTGCGCGACATGGCGCGGCTGCGCGCCGCCTTCCTGCTGGTCGACAGCGGCTCCTATGACGACGTCGCCTCCCGCGCCGAGCCGCTGGCCGACGACACCAACCCGCTGCGCCACTCCGCCCGCGAGGCGCTGGGGCTCGCCGCCTGGAAGGCGGGCAAGGCGGCCGACGCGCTGAAATATTTCGAGCAGATCGGCGGCGACGAAGGCGCGCCGCGCAACAGCCGCCAGCGCGCCGGCATGATGGCCGAGCTCATCCGCGGCTCCCCGCGGCATGGGCTTTTCCGCCGCCATCATCGGCCGTCCGAATGTCGGCAAGTCGACGCTGTTCAACCGCCTTGTCGGCAGGAAGCTCGCCCTGGTCGACGACACGCCAGGCGTGACGCGCGACCGCCGCGTTCATGCGGCGAAGCTCTACGACCTTTCCTTCGACGTCATCGACACGGCGGGCTTCGAGGATGCCGGCCCGGAGACGCTTGCCGGCCGCATGCGAAGGCAGACCGAGATCGCCATCCGCGAGGCGGACGTCATCCTCTTCCTCGTCGATTCCAAGGCCGGCCTTCTGCCGGACGACAAGACCTTCGCCGATATCGTCCGACGCTCCGGCAAGCCTGTGGTTCTGGTCGCCAACAAGGCGGAGGCACGCGGCGCGGCCGGCGGGCTGCTGGAGGCGTGGGAACTCGGCCTGGGCGAACCGGTACCGGTTTCCGCCGAGCATGGCCAGGGGCTTCCCGACCTGCGCGATGCGATCGTCGAGGCGCTCGGCGAGGAGCGCGCGCTGGGCCGTGCCGACGAGGCGGAGGGGGATGAGGCGATCGCCGAGAGCGAGGCGCTGATCGGCGAGGACGTCGACCCGGACGCCGACGAAGAGCCGGCCTACGACGTCACCAAGCCGATGCGCATCGCCGTGGTCGGCCGTCCCAATGCCGGCAAGTCGACGCTGATCAACGCCCTGATCGGCGAGGAGAGGCTGCTGACCGGCCCGGAGGCCGGCATCACGCGCGATTCCATCTCCGTCGACTGGACGTGGCGCGGGCGCCGGATCAAGCTGTTCGACACGGCCGGCATGCGCCGCAAGGCGCGCGTCCAGGAAAAGCTGGAAAAGCTCTCCGTCTCGGACGGGCTGCGCGCCGTCCGCTTCGCGGAAGTGGTGATCATCGTGCTGGATGCCACGATTCCCTTCGAGAAGCAGGACCTCCAGATCGCCGACCTGGTCGTCAGGGAGGGCAGGGCGCCCGTCATCGCCTTCTCGAAATGGGACCTGATCGACCAGCCGCAGCAGGTGCTGGCGGAACTGCGGGAGAAGACCGGGCGGCTGTTGCCGCAGGTGCGCGGGATCCGCGCCGTGCCGGTCTCGGCGGAGACCGGGCGCGGTCTCGACAAGCTTCTGGAGGCCGTCGTCTCCACCCATCAGGTCTGGAACCGCCGCGTGCCGACCGGCCGCCTCAACCGCTGGCTGGAGGGCATCCTGGCCCATCATCCGCCGCCGGCGGTCGCCGGCCGCCGTCTCAAGATCAAATACGTCACGCAGGCCAAGACCCGGCCGCCGGGCTTCGTGGTCTCGTGCTCGCGCCCGGATGCGATGCCGCAGTCCTATGTCCGCTATCTGGTGAACAGCCTGCGCGAGGCCTTCGACATGCCGGGCGTACCGATCCGCGTCGCCCTGCGCACCTCCGAAAACCCCTTCGCCGGCCGGTCCCGCAAGCGGGGATAGGCCGAGGGCGAAGGGCCCGTTAACCCTCCATCAAGGTTAATGCATCATTGTCTCCTCCGGTGGGCTTCTGTAGCGTTCTGGAGAGTTTGCGTGCGGCGGATTGCTTTGTCGCGGCGGGTGAGGCTTGAGCTTCCCGCGAGCCGGTCCTTCCTGTCTCCCCTTCTGGTCGGCCTCGGTCTCTGGCTGAGCTTCCCGACCGTCACGGCCTTTCAGGACATGACCAGCATGGTGTCGGGCCTCGAGGGCCAGAAAGTCCGCTGGGCCGCCTTCGTGGAAAAATCCGTCGCCGGGTCGGTGCACGCCGCCGAGATGCCGTTCGTCGACGGCGATGCCGTGACCGGTTCGATCTCCGGCTCGGGCGTCGAGATGCCGGGCATCGGCAAGGTCGCCTTCCGTGGCAAGCGCGGCATCGCCGCCGACACGCCCGACGAGGAGCGGATCAACCGCGCCGACAAGAAGGGCCGGGTGGTAAACGTCGCCCCGGTCGCCCCGCCCAAGGCCTTCACCGCCGGATCCATCCTGCAGCGCACCAGCCGGCTGCTGCGCCCGGCGATCGACGGGGACCTCAAAATGGCCTTCGCCAAGTCCGAGATCAAAGGCAAGGAAATCAAGATCGCCTCGGTGTTCCATCCGGCGGTGAAGAAGGCGGCGGACGACGTGCCGGCCTATCTCGCCGACCTCGTGACCAACAAGAAGGCCGACGTCCTGGCGACCGCCTACGCGCCGGCCGAACCCGATTATGCCACGGCGTCGCCCTTCGAGACATTGCTGCGCGAGACGGACCCGGATCACGGCCGCTTCATCCCGCCGCTGGCGCCGGGCGACCATTCCTGGATGGAGACGCCGCTGCCGGCCTCGGTCTTTTCCGCCAGGGAGCAGGAATGTCTCGCCAACGCCATCTATTTCGAGGCGCGCGGGGAATCGACCCGCGGGCAGGCCGCGGTGGCGCAGGTGGTGCTGAACCGTGTGCGCAACCCGGCCTATCCCGACTCCATCTGCGGCGTCGTCTACCAGAACTCGCAGTGGAGGAACGCCTGCCAGTTCTCCTTCGCCTGCGACGGCGTGAAGGACCGCGTCCTCAACCCGTTCGCCTATCGCCGCGCCAAGGATATCGCCATGGCGGTGACGGCGGGCAGGATTTTCATCCCCGAGGTGGGGTCGTCCACCCACTACTACGCGCAATATGTCAGCCCGGGCTGGGCGCGCGCCATGAAGCGCATGACCAAGATCGGCCTGCACATCTTCTACCGCACCTATGGCGGCGGCTGGAGCTGAGGCCGGAAGCGTCGACAAATGCCGGGATTCTCATACACGGCGTTCGAAAACCTTGCCGCGCATGATGTCGCACCACGGTAACTTATTGATTTTATATTATAAATAGATGCCTTGGGTAGTCAACGCCGTGGCTTGACTGCCAGAGAACCCCTAACTATGTTGCGCGCGACTTTGAAGCGGACGGACGAGCGCTCGCCGGCCGGATAGGGAGGTTGCGATGGCCGCCGAAGAACGGCCAGACGAAACCGGAAAATCCGGCCCTCGGAGCACGGGGGCACAGGCCTTTCGCGACGAAGAACTCGACCGCCGCCGGCAGGAACTTGGCGCCGCTTTGGCCGCCAAGGTGCCGGACGAACGGGAGAGGGGGAATGCAAGGGAATCCGGCCCCGCCACCGGCTATGCTCAGGCCTTCAAGCTTTCCAGCGAGTTCATCGCGGGAATAGCGGTCGGGGCGGGTTTGGGATGGGCGATCGACCGGCTGGCCGGCTCGACCCCGTGGGGTCTGGTGGTGTTCCTGCTGCTGGGCTTCTGCGCAGGCATTCTGAACGTGCTGCGCTCGGTCGGCAAGGTGGCCGAGTTCGGAAAAGGCTCCGGAAGGAGCCGCGAGGATTGAATTGCGCCGGTCTCGGCCGGCGTCGAGGTGAAGAGAGGCCCTAGGGCCGAGGGGTGACACGTGGCTGCTGCGGACAAGGTCGATCCGATCCATCAGTTCCATATCAATCCGATCATCCCGATTCACATCGGCGGATATGATCTGTCGTTCACCAATTCCGCGCTCTTCATGGTCATCACCATCCTGGTGGCCGGGGCTTTCCTCTACTGGTCGACCGCCCAGCGCGCGCTCGTCCCGAGCCGCCTCCAGTCGATGTCGGAGATGGCCTACGAGTTCGTCGCCAACATGCTGCGCGACGCGGCCGGCTCCGCCGGCATGAAGTTCTTCCCCTTCGTCTTCGCGCTGTTCATGTTCGTGCTGGTGGCCAACCTGCTCGGCATGTTCCCCTATTTCTTCACCGTCACCAGCCAGATCATCGTCACCTTCTTCCTGTCCGTCCTGGTGATCGGCACCGTCATCATCTACGGCTTCTGGAAGCACGGGCTGCATTTCCTCAACCTCTTCGTGCCGCAAGGCGTGCCGGGCATACTGCTGCCGCTCGTCATACTGATCGAGATCGTCTCGTTCATTTCGCGACCGGTCAGCCTGTCGGTGCGTCTGTTCGCCAACATGCTGGCCGGGCACATCACGCTGAAGGTCTTTGCCGGCTTCGTCGTGTCGCTTTCGGCTTTCGGCGCCGTCGGCGTGGCCGGCGCTGTCCTGCCGCTCGCCATGGCGGTCGCCCTGACCGCCCTCGAATTCCTCGTCGCGGCGCTGCAAGCCTATGTCTTCGCGGTGCTGACCTGCATGTATCTGAACGACGCCCTGCATCCGGGGCACTGAGAACGCCGGCGCGGTGCCGGAACACCCGAACCTGAAGAGATCCAAAAGGAGTGGAATAAATGGAAGCTGAAGCAGCACGTTACATCGGCGCCGGCATTGCCTGCATCGGCATGGGCGGGGCCGGCATCGGTCTCGGCACGATCTTCGGAAACTACCTGGCTGGCGCCCTGCGCAATCCGTCGGCCGCTGACGGCCAGTTCGGCCGCCTGATCTTCGGCTTTGCGGTGACGGAAGCTCTGGGCATCTTCTCGCTGCTGATCGCGCTGCTCGCGCTGTTCGGCTGATCGCGTCGCAAGAGGTTGAGGCGGGCCGCCCCGGCGGCCGCCTCGGATTCGGGGAAATCCGATGTTCGTAACGCCTGCCCATGCGCAAGAGGCCCAGCCGACCGAGGCCGAGGGAACGCACGGCACGGAAGCGCCGGCCGAGACCACCCATGCCGGCACCGAAGTGCCGGCGGAGGGGCATCAGGGCGGATTCCCGCCCTTCGACCCGGCGCACTTCCCCTCGCAGATCCTCTGGATCGCGATCACCTTCGCGCTGTTCTACTGGTTCATGAAGCGAACCGCCGCGCCGCGCATCGGCAACATACTGGACGCGCGCCGCGACCGCATCGCGTCGGACCTCGACCAGGCCGGCAAGATGAAGGTCGAGGCGGACGCTGCGGTGGCCGCCTACGAGCAGGAACTGGCCGAGGCGCGCGCCAATGCCAACACCATCGGCCAGAAGGCCCGCGACGAGGCGAAGGCCGAGGCCGAGGCCAAGCGCAAGCAGGTGGAGGCCGAGCTCGACGGAAAGCTCGCCGACGCCGAGAAGCGCATCGCCTCCATCAAGGCGTCCGCGATGAAGGACGTCGGCGCGATCGCCGAGGAGACCGCCGCCGCGATCGTGGAACAGCTTGCCGGCAAGGCGTCGAAGGCCGACGTCGCAGCCGCGGTCAAGGCAGTGGCGAAGTAGGAGCCCGTTATGGACGCGACATCCCTTGCCACTTTCTGGGCGATGGTCGCCCTTATCATCTTCCTTGCCATCACCGTCTATTTCAAGGTGCCCGGCTGGATCTCCAGGGCCCTCGACGAGAGGGCCGCGAAGATCGCCGGCGAGCTCGAGGAGGCCAGGCGGCTGCGCGAGGAAGCCAAGGCGCTGCTCGCCGAATATCAGAGCAAGCGCAAGGAAGCCGAGAAGGAGGCCGCCGAAATCGTCGAGGCGGCCAAGCGCGAGGCCTCCAGCCTGGCCGAGGAGGCGCACAAGCGGACCGAGGAATACGTCGCCCGCCGCACCACCATGGCCGAGCAGAAGATCGGTCAGGCCGAGCGCGAGGCCGTGAACGAGGTTCGCGCCACGGCGGTCGACATTGCCGTCGAGGCCGCGCGCAAGCTTCTCGGGACGAAGGTGGATGCCGGCACCAACGCCGCGCTCTTCGCCTCGTCGCTCGATCAGGTGAAGTCCAGGCTCAATTGAGTTTCGCGGAAAACGCTCCACGGAAAGCCGCCTCCGGGCGGCTTTTTGTTTTGGCGCGTCCTTCGAGGCTCGCCCGTCGATGTTGAGTGGCAACCCCCAAAAGTCTTGCGGGCTCGCACCTCAGGATGAGGTCGGTCGGCGCATCGAGCCCACTTCGTCATGGGCCTGACAAACGACGGTCCTCATCCTGAGGCGCGAGCCCGCACGGCGTGGCCGAGAATGGCGATAACCTCATGAGGGCGAGCCTCGAAGGATGCACCGCGCTACAGCAGTTCCTCGGCCTCCTCCCGCGCCTCCACGGTCACGCGGAACGGCGCGAAGGACGCGCGGTGGAGCCTTGGCACCGCGCCATGCGCCTCGATGGCGGTGCGGTGGCGCGCCGTCGCATAGCCCATATGGATCTCGAAGCCGTAGCGCGCATCGGCACGGCCGCAGCCGCGCATCATCCGGTCGCGCATTACCTTGGCGACGATCGAGGCTGCGGCGATCGACTGCGAGCGCTGGTCGCCCTTGACGAGCGCGCGGCCCTCGCAGGGCAGGCCGGGCGGCACGTCGCGGCCGTCGGCCAGCGCCAGAACCGGACGCACCGACAGCCCGCACACGGCACGGCGCATCGCCTCGAGGCTTGCCCTGAGGATGTTGAGCGTATCGATTCCCTCTGCCGCGACCGATGCGAACGAGACGCTTCGCGCCGTCGCGAGAACCGCCTCGAACACCTCTTCACGCCGCTCCGGCGTCAACCGCTTCGAATCGTCCAGCCCGTCGGGGATCCGCTCCGGATCGAGGATGACGGCGGCGGCCACCACGGGCCCGGCCAGCGGGCCTCTTCCGGCCTCGTCCATGCCTGCCACAGGAGTGTTGCCCCGGCTGATCGCCTCGCGCTCCATCGAGAAATCGGGCTTCAGGGGCAGGATGAAGAGGGGCGGAGAATCGGAAGTCCGGCGAGCCATGGTGCGGCGATGGTCGCATCGGCTCCGATTCTCCGCAAGGCCGTCCCGGCCACGGGGAATGGCGGGGAGGGCACTTCCGTCCGGTCTGGGGGCGGACCGGACGGAATGCGTGGCGCCGGTCTTGCCGGCGGGTTAAAGCATGTCTCCCGAAAGTGGTCCCGGTTTCGGGACAAAGACATGCGTAGGAACAAGAAGCTAAAGCGTGAGGAGCGATCTGAAAGATCGCGACACGCTTTAGATCAGATCAAGGTGAGTTGCGCGCTCTCCTTCTCGCCGCCCAGGAAGAGGTCGGTGCGCAGCCTGCGCCGCTCCATGTTGAGCTCCAGCCGCTTGGCCGCGATCTCGAAGCGCCTGCCGATCTGCCAGGCGTAGGGCCCGCTGCCCTTCATGCGCTTGCCCCATTCCGAATCGTAATCCTTGCCGTCCCGCATCGAGCGGATGAGCGACATGACGTGCCGGTAGCGGTCGGGATAGTGACGCAGCAGCCAGTCCTTGAAGATCGGCGCCACCTCCAGCGGCAGCCTGAGAATGACGTAGCCAGCCTCCGCCGCCCCTTGCGCCTTCGCCGCCTCCAGAATGCGCTCGATCTCCGGATCGTTCATCCCGGGCACGATGGGCGCCACCATCACCGAGACCGGGATGCCGGCCTCGTGCAGCCGCCGCATGGCCTCCAGCCGCTTCGTCGGTGTCGAGGCCCGCGGCTCCATCGTCCGCGCCAGCCTGCGGTCGAGCGTCGTCACCGACAGCGCCACCTTGGCCAGACCCTTCTCGGCCATGCGCGCCAATATGTCGACGTCGCGCACCACCAGCGCCGACTTGGTGACGATGCCGACCGGATGCCGCCGCGCCTCCAGCACCTCCAGCACCTCGCGCATGATGCGGTATTGCCGCTCGATCGGCTGGTAGGGATCGGTGTTGGTGCCGATCGCGATGGTGCGTGGCTCGTATCCCTTCTTCGACAGTTCGCGGTCGAGCAGCTTCGCCGCATCCGGCTTGGCGAACAGGCGCGCTTCGAAGTCCAGTCCCGGCGACAGGCCCATATAGGCGTGGCTGGGGCGGGCGAAGCAGTAGACGCAGCCGTGCTCGCACCCCCGATAGGGATTGATCGAGCGGTCGAAGGAGATGTCGGGCGAATCGTTGCGCGTGATGATGGTCCGCGGCCGCTCGACCTGCACCTCGGTCCTGAAGGGCGGAAGCTCCTCCAGCGAGTTCCACCCGTCGTCGAACACGCTGCGCGACAGCGGCTCGTAGCGTCCCGACGGGTTGATCCCGGCGGAGCGGCCGTGGTTCCGGTCCGGCCGCACCCTGATCCCGCTTTCCTCGATCATGGCGTTGGCCATCTCCGCGCGTCCCGCCCCGAAGGCGGCGATGTCCGCGCGCACGATCTGTTCCACTTTCGCTCGCTCCCAGGGCGCTTCCGCCCGCTGTCGAATCGCTGGTCTCATGAAATTATTCCTAGGATCGGAATAGGAACAAATCAAGAACTTTCTTAAATCGGCCGTCTGGCGCCCGGCCGATCTTTGCGATAGTCGGTAAGGGATGCTGACCGTTCTGATCGAGACGAGGAACAGCGAGGAGGCGCTCGCGCGCACGCTGGCCTCCCTGATTTCCGGCGCGGTCGAGGGCGTCGTGCGCGAAGTGGTCGTGATCGACAAAGGCTCGACGGACCAGACCCATCATGTCGCCGAACATGCGGGATGCCGGTTCACGACGGACGGGCTGGCCGCCGCGGTCTCTCAGGCAAAGGGAGAGTGGCTGCTGGTGCTGGAGCCCGGCGCGCGCCTTGCCGAGGGCTGGATGGAGCCGGTGCTCGCCCATGTCTCGCGCCAGACGATGGCGGCCCGGTTCAGCCGCGCGAAGGCGGGCCGCGCGCCGTTCCTGAAGCGGATGCTCTCGAGGACCGCCGCGCTCGCCGATGGACTGCTGATCTCTAAACGTCAGGCGATGTCCCTGGCGCGCAACGCCACGGACGCAGACGGTCTCGCCCGCGGGCTGGCGGTAAAAACGCTTGCCGCGGAAATCTTCGCCGCGCCGCGTTGAAGCGGGTCCGCCTCAGAAGGCTCCGGCAATCGTCGCGCCGTTCGGGATGCGGATGTCGATCGCCAGCCTGGATTTCGTGTCGCCGCGGTCCATGGTGACGCGCACGTCGTCCTGCCGGACGCGGACATGGCGGGTGATGACCGCAAGGATCTCCTCGCGCAGCACGGCGACGAGGTCGGGCAGGTTGCGGTTGGCGCGCTCATAGGCGAGCAGCACCTTGAGGCGCTCGCGCGCCACGGGCGCGCTGCGGCGGCGCCGGAAGAAGTCGAACAGTCTCATGCTGCCATCCTTCCCAGAAGACGATCGAAGAACCGCCTCTTCTCGGCCTGCAGCACCATCGGCAGTTCCTCGCCCTGCAATCTTTTGGCGGCGTCGAAATAGGCGCGCGCCGCCGCGTTGGCGGGTTCGGCGAGCGTCACGGGCGTGCCGACATTGGAGGCGCGCAGCACGGCCTGGCTCTCCGGGATGATGCCGAGCAGGGGCGTGGAGAGGATCTCCAGCACGTCGTCGATGCCCAGCATCTCGCCGCGCGAGGCGCGCGTCGCGTCATAGCGCGTGATGAGCACGTGCTTGCCGACGCTTTCGCCGTTCTCCGCCTTGACGGTCTTGGAATCGAGCAGGCCGATGACACGGTCGGAATCGCGCACGGAGCTGACTTCCGGGTTGGTGACGATCACCGCCTCGTCGGCGAAGCGCATGGCGAGCTGCGCGCCGCGCTCGATGCCGGCCGGGCTGTCGCAGAGCACGTAGTCGAATTTCTCGCGCAGCGCGCCGACCACATGCGCCACGCCTTCCTCCGTCAGCGCGTCCTTGTCGCGCGTCTGCGAGGCGGGCAGCAGGTAGAGCGTTTCGATGCGCTTGTCGCGAATCAGCGCCTGGGAGAGCTTTGCCGCCCCCTGCGTCACATTGACGAGGTCGAAGACGACCCGCCGCTCCGCACCCATGACGAGGTCGAGGTTGCGCAAGCCGACGTCGAAATCGATCAGCGCGACCTTCAGGCCCGTTTGCGCCAAGGCGGCGCCGAGCGCGGCGGTCGACGTGGTCTTGCCGACGCCTCCCTTGCCGGATGTTACGACGACGACCTTGCCCATGCCCCTGTCTCCAGTCTTCTAGTTGAGGTCCGCGACTTGCAGCGCGTTGTTCTTGAGGAATGCCTGCACCGGCCGGCCGCGCAGCGACGGCTCCATCTCCTCGGCCGTGCGATACCAGCCGTCGACGGCCAGCAGCTCGGCCTCGTTGCGGAGGCAGAAGATGCGCGCGTCGGCCTTGCCCGTGGCGCCGGCGATCGCGCGGCCGCGCAGCGTCCCGTAGACATGCACCGATCCGCCGGCCACGACCTCGGAGCCCGAGGCGACCGAGCCGACGATCACCACGTCGCCCGCCGGGTGGAAGATCGACTGCCCCGAGCGCACGGGACTCGCGATGGTGAGCGTGTTCGAATCCTCGGCCGTTGCGGGACCGGGTTCCGGCGCCTTCGGCTGGATGGTCCCGTCGATCAGCGTCGGGCGGGCGCCCTTGAGGAGAGGCGGCAGGTCCGCGTCGATCCCCTCCAGCCCGTTCGCCTCGATCGCATAGATGCGGATGCCGCGCTCGGCGAGCTGCGCCACCAGCCCCCGCACAGCATGGGCCGCGGGCTTGAGCAGGTTGAGGTCCAGCACGACCGGACGTCCGATGAAGAACGCCGGCGAATTCTCCGTCCAGCGGTCGAGGCTCTCGAACCATTGCGCCAGCGGCGCCTCCGGGGCGAGCGCGAAGGCCAGGAACGAGCGTGCCGGAAAACGGATGGACGTCTTCTGGAACGGGGCGCTGGCGGGGGTGTGAACGGCTGCGGCGCTCGGCACGGGTGGGGGTCCTTACTGATTTGTTAACGCTAGCCGCCGCATGGTTAACGAAAAGTTAATTTCTCGGCCGGGCCCGACTTTTGCCCCCGCGCATCGAAATGCCATGATTTTTCCACGGAGCTGCCCTTGCGTCAGGGAAGGATGCGGCATATAGGCGCGCTCCCGGTCGAGTGAACCGGCGTGAGCGCAACGGCCGGAGCTCCAAAACTCCGCCCGCGCAGGCGGCTTTGCCGCTCCTGCGTACGGTGCCGCGGCGGGGAACGGGACGGGGTTTTAGCTCAGTGGCAGAGCGCCGGACTTTTGTCCGGAGGTCGCGGGTTCGATTCTCGCAGACTCCTCCATTGGATAGCTCAGTGGGTAGAGCATCAGACTGATAATCTGACTGTCGAAGGTTCGACTCCTTCTCCATCGCTGGCCTCAAAACCAGCACCACCTCGCACGGTGTTGTCCAAACGGGCCGGGGACTGGCATGCCGAGGGTCACGAACCGCTTCGCCTCCGGGCGGCGCGGGGAGGGGTCCGAAGCCGTTCGGTCGCGGCCTGGCCCGCGGTGACGGCCAAGACGCGCGATTGCCGGCAAGGAGGGCTTCGGCCGCCCGCGCCCGCTCCTGCGCCTCGCGGCCCTCTCCCGCCGGCCCGCTGCGGACGGACGCCACTGGTCCCCGGTCTTGGCCGGGCTGAAGAGAGGTCGCGGCGTGGCGGGGCCATGCCGGCAGGAGTGAGGACGATGGGCATTCTGGACGCGATTTTGGGCCGCAAGCGGGTCCTGGTGAAGGAAAACGAGCGCGCGATCGCCCTGCACAAGGGCAAGCTGCTCGGCATCTATGGGCCGGGCGAGCACAGCCTGCCCAACGCGCATGGCAGCCTGGAGATCCAGATGCACGATCTCGGTTCCGGCGTCTTCGCCTCGCCGCTGGAGAAGGTCCTGTTCGACCGGCTGCCGGATGCGGCCGCCCGTCACCTGACCGTCTTCCGCACCGGCCGCGACGAGGTCGCCGTCATCGAGCGCGACGGGCAGGTCAACGCCGTCCTGGCGCCCGACCGCAGGATGACGGTCTGGACCGACGCCGGCCCGTGGAGCCAGACCGTGATCGACGTGTCGGCGTCGCCGCATGTCGATCCCGATCTGCGCCGCCGCGTGGTCGCGGCGTCGCGGGCGAGCCTGATCGTCGCGGCGACCGTCGTCGACGGCAGCGTCGGCCTTCTCCATGTCGACGGTGTCGTCGTGGAGACGCTGCGGCCGGGCTCCTACGGCTTCTGGAACCTCGGCCGGCAGATCGCGGTGAAGATGGTCGACCTGAAGCGGCAGGCGCTGGACGTCGCCGGCCAGGAGGTGCTGACCCGCGACCGGGTGACGATCCGCATCAACCTGACGGCGGAGTACCGCGTGGCCGACCCGGTTCTTGCTGTCTCGGCGGTGAAGGATTTTGCCGACAGCCTCTACCGGGCGCTGCAATTCGCCTTCCGCAAGACGCTGGGCGCCATGACGCTCGACCAGATCCTCGAGAAGAAGGTGACGGTCGACGCGGAAGCGGCTGAAAAGATTCGCGCCGACATGGCCGCGATCGGGTTGGAGGTCTTCGACATCGCGCTGAAGGACGTGATCCTGCCGGGCGAGATGCGCGAGATCCTGAACCAGGTGGTGGCGGCCGAGAAGGAGGCCGAGGCCAACGTCATCCGCCGCCGCGAAGAGACGAACGCGACGCGTTCGCTGCTCAACACGGCGAAGGTGATGGCCGAGAACCCGGTGATGCTGCGCCTGAAGGAGCTGGAGGCGCTGGAGACGATCGCCGGCAAGGTGGACCGCCTGACGATCCACAACGGCACCGGCGGCCTGATGAACGACCTCGTCAGGCTGCGCGACGAATGAGCAGGCGGGCCGCCCTTGTCAGGCGGCCCGCTTCGGCGGCCCGATCAACAGGTCCGCAGGCAGGCCCCAGATCTTGCTGATCCGATAGATCATGCCGACGGAGAGCGGACGTTTCCCGCCGAGGATCTCCGAGGCGCGGGAGCGCGCGCCGAGAAGCCGGGCGAGATCGGCTTGCCCTCTCCCGGTCTCCTGCATGAAAGCCTTCAGCGCCTCGACCGGCTCCATTTCGGGCATCGGATAATGCCGGTTCTCGAAAACTTCGATCAGATCGGAAAGGACATCGAAGCGATCGGCTTCCGCAGAGCCCGCCGCGGGTGGGCTGTCGAAATAGGCCGCCACTTCGGCCAGAGCCCATTCGTAGTCCTTGATGGTCCTTATCGGGCGAATATCCATCACACGGTCTCCGGATCGATCCGATCATATTCCTTGTGCGTCCCGACGAATTTGATGAGCACGCGCCTGTAGGCATATGCGACATGCACGACCAGCCGGAACTTATTGCCGCCGACATCGAAGATGAGCCGATTGTCTCCGACGAAATCGACGGTCGGGCCGAACATCGCCTTCACATCGGACGGGCCTCGCCAATCCGCCTTGCCGACACGCGAGAACCATAGAACGAGCGGAGTCTGCGCTTCGGGATGGCTCTCCCAAAAGATCTTCAGTGTCCGGCGCGCTATGATCTGCACCGCGTTTCATAGCATGTTACCGGAGTGGTAACAACGGGCTCAGCTCTTCCCCCGCCTCAGATGCTCGTCGAGCCGCGGCATGATCTCCACGAAGTTGCAGGGCATGTGGCGATAGTCGAGTTGCGCCTTCAGGATGCCGTCCCAGGCGTCCTTGCAGGCGCCGGGGGAGCCCGGCAGCACGAAGACGAAGGTGGCGTTGACGACGCCGCCGGTGGCGCGGCTCTGCACGGTCGAGGTGCCGATCTTGTCGTAGGAGATGCGGTGGAAAACTTCCGAAAAACCGTCCATGCGCTTCTCGAAGACCGGCTCCAGCGCCTCCGGCGTGACGTCGCGGCCGGTGAAGCCGGTTCCGCCGGTCGTGATGACGACGTCGATGCCGGGATCCTTCGACCAGCCGAGCACCTTGTCGCGGATCTTCTCCTCGTCGTCCGTGACGATGTCGCGAGCGGCGAGCACATGGCCCGTTTCCAAGATGCGGCCGGCGAGCGTGTCGCCGGACTTGTCGTCTGCGGCGGTACGGGTGTCGGAGACCGTGAGCACGGCGATCCGCACCGGAATGAACGGCCGCGCCGCGCCGGAAGAGCCTGTGCTCATTGTGCCACCGTTGCCTTGACGAACCATTCGGGCCGCCGGCGCGATAGCCCGCGCGCGGCTTCCTCGGCGAGGAGGAGAGACGGGAAGATACCGAAGCAGGTCGCGCCCGAGCCGGACATGCGCGCAAAGCGCGCGCCCGCTTCGCCGAGCTCGGCCAGCACGGCCGTGATGTCCGGCGCCAGTCCGGCCGCCGCCTGCTGGAGGTCGTTGCGGGTCTCTTCCAGCCGGGCGAGCAGGCCGGGCAGCGGAAGCGAGTCCGGCAGGTCGGGTAAAGGCGGGTTGTCGCGCCGCTCGAGCGCGCCGAAGACATGCGCGGTCGAGACCGCGGGCCCCGGATTGACGAGGATCATCGGCAGGGGCGGCAGCGGGCCGACCGGCACGAGCCGCTCTCCGACGCCCTCGGCCCTGAGCGCGCGGCCTTCCAGGCACATCGGCACGTCGGCGCCGAGCGCAAGCGCGATTTCATGGAGGCGCGAGGCGGGAACGTCGGGCGCCCAGAGCGCCGTCAGTTCCTTCAGCGCGGTCGCCGCGTCGCTTGATCCGCCGCCGACGCCGGAGGCCACCGGCAGGTTCTTTTCGAGCCTGATCCGGACCGCCGGCGTGTCGCGGGAGCCGAGGAAGGCGCGCAGCCGATCGCGGGCGGCGATCACCAGATTGTCGTCGCTGATCGGGACATGGGCGGCGAAAGGGCCTGTGACGATCAATTCGTCCTCCTCGGAGGGCTCGACCGCCAGCAAGTCGCCGAAGGAGCAGAAGCCCACCAGGCTTTGCAGGAGATGATAGCCGTCGTCGCGCCGCCCGGTGACATGCAGCGCGAGATTGACCTTGGCCGGCGCCAGCCGGAATGTCGGACGGATCCGCTGATCCATGAAGGCCGGACGTCAGTCCTTGGCGAGGTGGTATTCGCCGGTCTCCGGATCCTTGACCAGCGTTCCGCTCGAGCCGGTGCGTGCCTGCCGCTCGTGGCGGCGGATTTTGGCGGTCACGCGCTCGGCCTCGCGCACGAAGGTGCGGTATCCGAAATAGGCGGCGGCTCCGACCGCCGCAAAGAAGATGAGCTGCGGCATTGCGTTCTCCCCTGGACTTGCCGGCATTCCGGCCCTGTCGGGTTTGGTCGGTTCCGACCCTAAACCGTTTCCCGGATTTCTCAAAGGCCGAAGCGGCCCCAGAGCGCGCGTTCCTCCAGGGCGGCGATCAGGCCGGAAGCCGCCGCGCCCCCGAACTCGCCCGCATCGGCCTCCCACCGCGACCCGAACATGCCGCGCCCCAGGCCGAAGAGGCCGCGCGGCGCGGAGATCAGCTTCGCCTTCGTCTTCGGTCCGAAACGCGCCTTAAGAACGCTGCGCATGTCGCCCAGCCCGTCGATCAGGCCGAGCTCGACGCCGCGCTTGCCGGTCCAGAAGAGGCCGGTGAAAAGGTCGCCGTCGTCCTTCAGCTTCGCCCCGCGGCGCTCCTTCACGAGGTCGATGAACGTGTCGTGGACTTCGAGCTGAAGCGCCTTCAGCCGCTCGACGTCCTCCTTCCGCTCCGGCCGGAAGGGATCGAGCACCGCCTTGTTCCTGCCGGCGGTATGGACGCGCCGTTCCACGCCGATGGAGCCGACGATGGAGGAGGGATCCGCGAAAATCTCGTCGCCGGCCAGCGCGATCATGTAGCCGCCGGAGGCCGCGACATCCTCGACAAAAACGAGAACCGTCCGATTCTTTTCCTCCGCCAGGTCGCGTATGCGCTTGAAAATCAAGCGGGACTGAACCGGCGAGCCGCCGGGCGAATTGATCAGGACGGCAACTGCCGGAGCGTCGATCGAAAAGGCCTTTTCGAGCACGCCCGCCACCGAGGCCAGCGACAGGGTGCGGCGCAACTGGCCGCCGCCGCTCATGATCGTGCCCGACAGCCGCACGACCGGAATGGTCGTGGCATCGCTTCTGAGCGCTTTGGGCAGCAGACGACGCAGGAAGCGCTTCAAGGGTGGTGGTCTCCGTGTTCTCGCCGGCTGATGTAGGCGTTTCGCCGGGCTGTGCAATGGGATCGGCGACTCAGTCGCCGAAAAGCGAAGCGCGTCCGTTGTTGATGGCGTCCGCCCGGGGGCTGAAGCGGTCTTCCTCGCCATGCAGGACGAGCGGCGGGAAGAGCGTCAGCCCGGCCCGCGCGCCGC
>JAFKJW010000110.1 GCA_017305925.1 Hyphomicrobiales bacterium
CGTTCGTCAGACCCGTCTTCAGCGCCCCGGGAGCAGGCTGCGCAGCCGGCTGCGCAGGATGCGGGCGAGATTGCGCGTCTCCCGGTAGAGGTGCAGTTGCGAGGCGGCCTGGTGCACGGCGCGGTCGCTGTTGGGCGTCATCCCGACCACCAGCGTGCCGATCGGCCGCCGCTCCGTCCACAGGCGGCTCATCACCGGATGATCGGGAACCGCGCAGGAATCCGTCATCATGATGTTGGGGTCGTCGAGATGGTGCTTCGTCGCCTCGATCATCAGGAGCGTGCCCGGCGAGAATTCCGAGAGCGTCTCGTCATAGGCCGTCTTCCATGTATAGGCGATGCCGGCCTCCACGAAGACGACCAGCGACGCGATCACCCGGCCGTCGAGCAGCAGCGCGTGGACGCGGCAGAGGTCGTTTTCCGCCATGCCGTTGATGGCCTCTCGCGCGAAGGCGGCGCGGTAGCGGTCGATCGCCATGGCGGTGCGCTGGCGCCCCTTCCAGCCCGAGGCCTCCAGCGCGAGGAAGCTTTCCAGCCCCCGCCGCACGTCGTCGGCCGAACGGTCGATCCGGTATTCCAGGCGGCCGCGCTCGCCCAGCCGCCGCTTCAGGCGGCGGAACTCGCGATAGTGATGCGCCTTCAGCGCGTTCTTGAGATAGGCGTCGCCGTCCAGCGTGCTCTCCAGGAACGGACGCTCGAACCGGTTGGTCACGACCAGCGGCAGGCCGCGCGCCTCGGCCATCGAGGTCATCACGCTGGCGAAGGCTCCGTCGAGCCGCATGTCCGGCAGCACGAAGATCTTCGGGAACTTCAGGCTCGGCCGCGACATCATCGAAAAGAAACTTTCGATCACCTGTTCCGGCTCGTCGCGGTCGAGCAGCGGCGTGCCGAGCGGGCCGAACGGGCTTGCCCAGGCACGCACGATGGACTGGCCGAGCGGCGTGCCCGGCTTTTCGATGGAGAAGGGCACCAGCAGCCGCAGCCGGCTCTTGAACTCGTCGCCGTCGCGGATGACGGCGAGGCGCACCTCGCGGTCCTCCAGCCGCGGCATGGCCGGCGCCAGGAAGCGCGGATTGAAGAAGACGTTGGGCTCGACGGTGCGGCTGCACAGATAGTCGAGCTCCTCGACCATGTCGAAGCCGGCCGAGGCCGAGTAGATCGCCAGCTTTCGCGGCGGCTTGCGGCCTTCCAAGAGCTCGTGCTCCATGGCGCTGAGCGGATCGGGCGCCAGCCCGGCGAGCCGGGCGATCATTGGCGCCGCCGCGCCGCCGCTGCTGACCTCCAGGAGGGGAGTTGCCGCCATCAGCCTGGCTCCTGCCGGGTCGCTGGAATGAAGATGGCCATGGCGATGCCGAGCTTGCGCCAGACCGTGAAGGAAAGGGCGGCGGCCTCGAACACCATGGAAGCCGCGGTCGCGATCGCCGCGCCCCAGAGGCCGAGGATCGGGATCAGCAGGAAGGAAAGGCCGAGATTGACCGCCAGCGTCAGCGCATAGACGCCGGCGCAGACATTCTGGTTACCGGTCATGGTCAGCAGGCTCTCGGCGGGGCCCACCGCGGCGCGGGCGACGACGCCGAGGACCAGCACGAACAGCAGCGGGTAGCCTTGCGTGAATTCCGGGCCGAAAAGCGAGAGCATCGGCTCGCCGACGATCATCACGACGACGGCCATCAGGAGCGACGGCCAGAACGTCCAGGACACGGTTTCGCGCGCGAACGCCGCGAGCCCGGCCGGATCGGCGTGGCTGTAGGCCGAATAGCGCTGCGCGACGCCCGCCTTGACCGCGAAATAAACGAAGTGCACCAGTGCCAGCGTCTTCACCGCCGCGAAATAGAAGGCGACGCTGTCGGGATCCATGAAGCGGCCCACCACCAGCACGTCGGCGTTGGTCAGCAGGAAGAAGAAGCTCTCGACGAGGAAGATCGGCAGCGAGACGACGAGCCAGCCGCGCAGGTCGACGGTGGCCGCTCCCTTCGGCACCTTCCGGTCGACGCGCGTGGTCACGGTGACGAGCTGCACGATGGTCGTCGCGTAGGTGGCCGCGAGCGTCGCCACGATGGCCGTCAGCGCGGTCGCCGGATAGCCCCACGCCAGCGCCCCGGCCATGAAGACGAGGATCAGCACCGGCCGCGTGATATAGGTCGGCGAAAACGCCGAGACGGCCCAGGCGTGCGCCCGGGAGACGCCCTGCATGAGGTCCGACAGCGCGATCATCGGCAGACAGAGCAGCCCGATGAGGAAAGGCGCCACATAGTAGTTCTCGATCCGGTCGGACAGCGCCCAGACGATGCCGGCCCCGATCGCGGTGATCAGCGTCGAGGCCACCAGCACGAAGATGCGGCTTGCCACCAGGATGCCGCGCAGCTCGTTCAGCATGTGCTTGGCGCGGAATTCCGGGATGAAGCGGATGACCGACGTATGGAAGCCGAGGCAGGACAGGTTGCCGGCGATGACGGCGGCCGTCCATACCAGCACGAAGATGCCGTATTCGAAGCTGCCGATCCATCGCGCCATCAGCACCTGGCTGACGAAGGCGATCACGGCGCTGACGACCCGGATGGCGAAGGCGATCAGCGACACGCGCCGCGCCTCCGCGCGCTCGTCCGGCGCGGAGAGAATCGAGTCGAGCCGATCGAACAAGGGCCGCGCCATCACCGCGAAACGCGGCGGCAGCAGCCGCTCCGCCGCAGCTGTCGCGGAAAATCGCACCAGGAGCTCCCCATGCGTGGTGGAAACGTGGCGGAACCCTAGCGGGGAGAGTTTAAGAAACGGTTGGGTCGGCCCCGGAAAGCCGGTTCGCTTCCCGGCTTGCCCGAAACGGCGGGCCCGCCGCCGGCGCGATCAGCCGAACGCGCCGTGGCAGTGCTTGTATTTCTTGCCGGAGCCGCAGGGGCAGGCCTCGTTGCGCCCGACCTTGCCCCAGGTCGAGGGGTTCTTCGGGTCGCGGTCTTCCGGCGCGACCACGCGCTCGGTGACGAGCCGGGTCAGCACCGCGGCCTCGCCGAATCCGCCCTCGTCGAAATCGTCCTCGCCCGTCGTGGCGTCGATATGCTGCCCGAACGTCTGCGGGGCCTGCGGCGGCGGCGCTTCGGCCGCCTCGCGCACCAGCTCGACGCGCATGAGCTGCGCCGTCACCGCCTGACGCAGATTGCCCAGCATCGCCTGGAAGAGGTCGAAGCCCTCCTGCTTGTATTCCTGCAGCGGGTCGCGCTGGCCGTAGCCGCGGAAGCCGACGACGGAGCGCAGATGGTCGAGGTTGACGATATGCTCGCGCCACAGATGGTCGAGCGTCTGGAGCATCACCGAGCGCTCCACATAGGTCATCACGTCCGGGCCGAAACGGTCCGCGCGTTCCTTGGCGGCCTCGTTGGCCGCCGTCAGCAGGCGCTCGCGGATATTCTCCTCGTTGATGCCCTCTTCCTTGGCCCATTCCTCGACCGGCATGTCGAGATTGAGGTAGTTGCGCACGTCCTCCTTGAGGCCGGCGGTATCCCACTGCTCGGCATAGGCCGTCTCGGGAATATGCTTGGCGACCAGCTCGTCGACGACGTCCTGGCGCATCTCGGCGACCATCTCGGAGAGATTCTCGCCGTCCATCAGGCTGAGCCGCTGCTCGAAGACCACCTTGCGCTGGTCGTTCATCACGTCGTCATACTTGAGCAGGTTCTTGCGGATGTCGAAATTGCGCGCCTCGACCTTGGTCTGCGCCTTCTCCAGGGCCTTGTTGATCCATGGATGCGTGATCGCCTCGTCTTCCTTGAGGCCGAGCTTCTGGAGCATGGAATCCATGCGCTCCGAGCCGAAGATGCGCATCAGGTCGTCCTGCAGCGACAGGAAGAATTTCGAGCGGCCCGGATCGCCCTGGCGGCCGGAGCGGCCGCGCAGCTGGTTGTCGATGCGCCGCGACTCGTGGCGCTCGGTGGCGAGCACGTAGAGCCCCCCGGCGGCGAGCGCCTTTTCCTTCAGCCTGGCCACGTCCTCGCGGATCGCCTTCTCGGCCGCCTCGCGCTCGGGGCCCGGCTCCATCCCGGCCAGTTCCTCCTCGATGCGCATGTCGGCGTTGCCGCCGAGCTGGATGTCGGTGCCGCGGCCGGCCATGTTGGTGGCGATGGTGACGGCGCCCGGCTTGCCGGCCTGCGCGACGATATGCGCCTCCTGCTCGTGATGGCGCGCATTGAGCACCTGGAAGTCCTTGAGGCCTTCCTTTTGCAGCCGTTCGGCCAGCTGCTCCGACTTCTCGATCGAGGTGGTGCCGACCAGGATGGGCTGCTCCTTGGCGCGCGCTTCCTTGATCTCGCGGACGATCGCCCGGTACTTCTCCTCGACCGTGCGGTAGACCTCGTCGTCCTCGTCGATGCGCTGGACGGGCAGGTTGGTCGGGATCTCGGTGACCTCGAGCCCGTAGATGTTGCCGAACTCCTCCGCCTCGGTCAGCGCCGTGCCGGTCATGCCGGCGAGCTTCTTGTACATGCGGAAATAGTTCTGGAAGGTGATGGAGGCGAGCGTCTGGTTCTCCGGCTGGATCTGGACGTGCTCCTTGGCCTCCAGCGCCTGGTGCAGGCCCTCGGAATAGCGGCGGCCGGGCATCATGCGGCCGGTGAACTCGTCGATGATGACGATCTCGCCGTTGCGCACGATGTAGTCCTTGTCGCGCTGGAAGAGGCGGTGCGCCTTCAGCGCGTTGTTGACGTGGTGCACCATGGCGACGTTTTCCACGTCGTAGAGATGGTCGCCCTTCAGGAGGCCGGCCGAGCGCAGCATGGTCTCGACCTTCTCCGTGCCTTCCTCGGTGAAGGTCGAGGTCTTCTGCTTCTCGTCGATCTCGTAGTCTTCCGGCTTGAGCTGGACGATGAGGGCGTCGACCGTATTGTACATGTCGGAACGGTCTTCCAGCGGGCCGGAGATGATCAGCGGCGTGCGCGCCTCGTCGACCAGGATGGAGTCCACCTCGTCGACGATCGCGTAATTGTGGCCGCGCTGCACCATCTGCTCGCGCTCGTACTTCATGTTGTCGCGCAGATAGTCGAAGCCGAGCTCGTTGTTGGTGGCGTAGGTGACGTCGCAGGCATAGGCCGCGCGGCGCTCCTCGTCGTCCAGCCCGTGCACGATGATGCCGACGGAAAGACCGAGGAACTTGTAGATGCGGCCCATCCACTCGGCGTCGCGCCGGGCGAGATAGTCGTTGACGGTGACGACGTGCACGCCCTTGCTCGTCAGCGCGTTCAGATAGACCGGCAGCGTCGCCACCAGCGTCTTGCCCTCGCCGGTGCGCATCTCGGCGATGCCGCCGCCGTGCAGCACCATGCCGCCGATCAACTGCACGTCGAAGGGGCGCATGCCGAGCACGCGCTTGGCCGCCTCGCGCACGGTCGCGAAGGCGGGGATCAGCAGGCTTTCCAGTTCCGCCCCGTCGGCGAGCTGCTTGCGGAACTCGGCGGTCTTGGCCTTGAGCTGATCGTCGGTCAGCGCCGCATACTCGGCTTCGAGCGCATTGATGGCCGCCACGCGCGGGCGCATCCCCTTGACCCTGCGGTCGTTGGACGAACCGAAAATCTTGCGCGCAAGAGAGCCGAACTTGACCATCAAGTGGTCCTTTCATCCCAAAAGGGCCGACCGAGGGCTGTCGGCCAAACCCGCCAGATCGTTTCAGCGGCGGACGGAAACAACAAAAGCGCCCGGAAATCGCTTCTGGACGCAAAGTCGGTGGAGAGATAAGAGGGGGCCGAAGCGATGTCAACGCCGCGTGAGGGCGCGGTGTCGCGCCGAATTCCGCCACATTCGGGCTGCCTTGGATGCGGCCGATACCTCACCGGAGACCTTTCATGTCCTTTGCCAGAGAGTTCCTGAGGCCCGCCGGCCTCGTGCTCGCCGTTTCGCTTGCCGCCCTCGGCCCCGCCCGCGCGGCGGACGACACGGTCGTGGCGACCGTCAACGGCCAGCCCATCACCGAATCCGACCTCACGATCGCTGCGAGCGAGCTCGACCCGCAAATGGCCCGCCTGCCCGACGACCAGAAGCGCGCGGCCGCCCTTTCGGCGATGATCGAGCTCAATCTGATGGCCGCCGAGGGCACGGCCAAGGGCCTCGACAAGGACCCGGATTTCCAGAAGCGCCTGGCGCTCCTCGAAAAGCGCGCGCTGCACAGCGAGGTCGTCGACAAGGAAGTCACCGCCGGGATCACCGACCAGGAGGTGCGCGCCCGCTACGACCAGGAGGTCGCCAACACGCCGCCGACCAACGAGGTCCATGCCCGTCACATCCTGGTGAAGACCAAGGAGGAAGCCGAGGCCGTCATCAAGGAGCTCGACGCCGGCAAGAAGTTCGAGGACATCGCCAACGAAAAGACCACCGATCCGTCCGGCAAGGGCAGCGGCGGCGATCTCGGCTATTTCGGCGCCGGCCAGATGGTTCCGGAATTCGAGAAGGCGGCCTTCGCGCTGGAGCCCGGCCAGTACACCAAGGAGCCGGTGCAGACGCAGTTCGGCTGGCACGTCATCAAGGTCGAGGACAAGCGCGCCAAGCAGCCGCCGGCCTTCGACCAGGTGAAGGACCAGATCAAGAACGTGGTGATCCGCGAGAAGTATTTCGCGCTGGCCAAGCAACTGCGCGACGCCGCCAAGATCGACATCGCGGATGCCGGCCTCAAGAAGGCGATTGACGGCCAGAACGCGACGGAAGACGCCAAGCCGGAAGAAGGCGAAGCCCCCGCGCAATAAGCAATAAGACGGATCCGCGGAAGGCGGATCCGCCTGCCGCCGGGAGGTTCGCGGGCAGGCCGGAGGGGCAAGGCAGAACGCCATGCCCTTCAGGCGATTGCCCTGGTTTCGCGGGCGGCGAACCTTGCGTGCCGCCTGCCGATGGGGCAAACGGTCTTCCGCCGTCACCCGGAGGTCGATCGATATGTCCGTTGCCGTTTCGCCGCTTGCGCCGAAGAAATACGCGAAGCTCCCGCCGCTGGACGGGATTCGCATCGCCACGGCGGAAGCCGGCATCAAATACAGGAATCGGACAGACCTTCTCCTCATGGTCTTCGACAAGGGGACCGAGGTCGCCGGCGTCTTCACCCGGACGAAATGCCCCTCGGCGCCCGTCGATCTCTGCCGGCAGAACCTCGGCGGCGGCAAGGCGGGCGCGCTGGTGGTGAATTCCGGCAACGCCAATGCCTTCACCGGGAAGAAGGGCCGCGAGACGACGTCGCTGACCGCCAGGGCCGCCGCCGCCGCGGCCGCCTGCGGCGAGGGCGAGGTGTTCCTCGCCTCGACCGGCGTCATCGGCGAGCCGCTCGATGCCGGCAAATTCTCGCATCTCCTGAAGGACATGGCGGCGGACGCTTCCGCCGACCGCTGGACGGACGCCGGCAAGGCGATCATGACCACCGACACCTACCCGAAATACGCCACGGCCACCGTTCGCCTCGGCGATGCCGAGGTCACGATCAACGGCATCGCCAAGGGCGCCGGCATGGTCGCGCCCGACATGGCGACGATGCTCTCCTTCATCGCCACCGACGCGCCGCTCGCCGCGCCGGTCCTCCAGCAGCTGCTGTCCGCCGGCACCAGAACCTCCTTCAACGCCATCACCGTGGACAGTGACACCTCCACCAGCGACACGCTGCTGCTTTTCGCCACAGGGGCCGCCGAGAAGCGCGGCGCGCCGCGCATCGCCGACCCGAAGGACCCGCGCCTGACGCCGTTCCGCCGCGCGCTGAACCGCATGCTGAAGAACCTCGCCTTGCAGGTCGTCCGCGACGGCGAAGGCGCCCGCAAGCAGGTCGAAGTGACCGTTACCGGCGCGAAGTCGGCGCGCTCTGCCCGGCGCATCGCGCTCTCGATCGCCAACTCGCCCCTGGTGAAGACAGCCGTCGCCGGCGAGGACGCCAATTGGGGCCGCGTGGTGATGGCGGTGGGCAAGGCCGGCGAGCCGGCCGACCGCGACCGTCTGTCGGTCTGGTTCGGCGACATACGCGTCGCCCGCGACGGCGAGCGCGACCCGGATTATTCGGAGGCCGCCACGTCCGCCTACATGAAGAAGGACGAGGTCCGCATCCGCGCCGACATCGGGCTGGGACGCGGCAAGGCGACGGTCTGGACCTGCGACCTGACCAAGGCCTATGTCGAGATCAACGGCGACTACCGGTCCTGACGCATGTCGTCGCCGCTCGCCATTCCGGCGCTGGCCTCGGTGCGCCGCTTCGAGGCGGCAGGCTTCCGCGCCTGGCCGGCGGCGTCGGTGCGCTATGACGGCGCCTGGTTGATCCGCCTGACGCCCGGCCATCCGGCCAGGCGGCTGAATTCGGTCAACCCGCTCGATCCGGGCGATTTCGACGGGCTCGACGGGCGCATCGCCCGCGCCGCGGCCGAGTTCCGCGCCCATGGGCGCCCTCTCACCTTCCGTCTCTCGCCGCTGGCGCCGCGCGAGCTCGATCCTTATTTCGACGCCGCCGGCTGGCGCTCGCTGCCGCCTTCGCTGGTCATGCACCGGCCGCTGGACGACAAGCTGGTCGAGGCTGCGATCGACCAGATCCCGATGCGCGACGTCCCGCGCTTCATCCGCGCCGCGCTGCGGGCGCAGGGCGCCGGCAACCTCCTCAAGCCGGGCCTGACCGAGATCGTCCGCGCCATCGAGCCGGAGGCCGGGCTGTTCGCCATAGAGAGCGGCGGCACGACCATGTCGACGGCGATCTGCGTGCAGGACGGCGACCTGGCGGGCCTGTTCGAGGTCGCGACGGCGGCCGAGGTGCGGGGCCGCGGCTTTGGCCGGCGCATCGTGCTGTCGGCGCTGAAATGGGCGCGCCTGCGCGGGGCGCGCATCGCCTGGCTGCAGGTCGAGGCGGACAACCGCGCCGCGCGCTCCCTCTACGAGTCGATCGGCTTCCGCGAGCTCTACCGCTACCACTACCGCCAGCCGCCCGATGCAAGCTGAACGCAGGCTCCTTCTCGTCGTCGCCGTCGCGCTCCTAGACGCCGACGGCCGCGTCCTGCTGGCGCAGCGCCCGCCCGGCAAGACGCTCGCGGGCCTGTGGGAATTTCCCGGCGGCAAGGTGGAAGCCGGCGAGACGCCGGAGGAGACGCTGATCCGCGAGCTGCGCGAGGAGATCGGCATCGAGACCAGGGCGGCGTGCCTGGCGCCGCTGACCTTCGCCAGCCACACCTACGAAGCCTTCCATCTGCTGATGCCGCTCTATGTCTGCCGCCGCTACGAGGGCATTCCCCGGCCTCTGGAAGGCCAGGTGCTGAAATGGGTGCGCCCGAAGGAGATGCGCGACTACCCCATGCCGCCGGCCGACGCGCCGCTCATCCCCTTCCTCGTCGACCTGCTCTGACCGGCGTCATCGTTAAGATAACCTTCATCGAAAGGTGAAAAGCTTAGCGAAGGGTTTCATCCGTCCCGGACGGATCGGACGAGCGGGAAAAGAGCATGTGGTTCAACGATGACAACGAGCCGGAAGGGCGGTCGCGCCTCGACCGCGTCACGCCGGCGATCAGCCCGGTCCGCATAGCGCTGCTGTTCAGTTCCGCCGCGATCGCGCTTGCGCTGGTCGTTTCTTCCTATTTCGGCGACGTCGGCCCCGGCCGCGCCGATCTCGCCCTGAACGATATGCCCCCGCCCGGCCTCGACACCATGGCGACCGGATCGACCCGGACGGCCGGCAAGAGCTACATCATGCGCCGCAGCATCCTGCAATCCTCGCCCAACGCCGTCTGCATCATCTCGGCCGACGGCAGGCGCTCGGGCGACTGCTGACAAGCCTGTCGCGATCCTGCTCCGTCTTGCGCTGCTTCGCCGTTCAGGCATGGATTCCATGGTCTGCGCTTCGTCGCTGCGCTCCTCACTCCGCCATGGAATGACGACGTCCTGGATATCCGCGTCAATCGCAAACGCTGGCGTTTGGCGACAACGCCTCCACTTTCGTCATTCTCGGGCAAGCCCGAGCGGAGCGAAGGGCGCGACCCGGGAATCCATGCCTGAACGGTCCGGCAGTGCGGGGCGGAGCAGGCGCCCCTTACAGCACGTCCTTCAGGGAAATCCTGGCCGAGCCCGGCTTGAGCGGTTTCTGCTGCGAGGGATGCGGCGCCCAGCCCGAGACCCAGACCAGCGAGAAGGTGGCGCGCACCCGCCCGTCCGGATCGGAAAAGCGCTCGGCGTAGATTTCGGCGGCGCGCCCGAAGAGGCGGCGCGTCGCCGGGCGCCGCGACCGCTCGGCGAGCACGTTCGTCGCACCCATCGCCCGCAGATCCCGGATCAGGTCGAACATCGTGTCGTAGCGGACCGTCACCGTCTCGATATCGGCGACCGGCAGCGCGAAGCCCGCCCTTTGCAGCAGCGCGCCGGCGTCGCGCACGTCGGCGAAGGGCAGCACGCGCGGGCTGGCGCCGCCGGACAGCTCGGTTTCGGCCGCCAGCAGCGCCTCGCGCAGCTCGGCCAGCGTGCCGCTGCCCGCGAAGGCGGCGAGGAACAGGCCGTCGGGGCGCAACGCCTGCCGCGTCTGGATCATCAGGCCCGGCAGGTCGTTCATCTCGTGCATGGACAGCAGCGATACGGCGAGGTCGATGCTTTCCGGCGCGAGCGGAAGCGCCTCCATGCCGCCTTGCCTGCCCGGCGCGCCGGCAAGGAAGGCGGCGTCCGCCTCGATGCGCAGCACGTCCGCCGCGCGGCCGCTGGCCAGGATCGCCTGCTTCGCTTCGTCGCCGAAGCAATAGAGCGTCGCGGCGCGCTCGAAGCGCCGCCCGACCGCCAGCAGGCGCTCCTCGAGATCCTCTGCGGCCCGCCGCATCAGGAAGCGCGCCGAGGCGTCCCCGAGGCGCAGCGCGCGCAGGCGATGCTCGACGGTCAGGCTCGTATCGAAGAGAATCTGCAATCGCTTTTCCAGACCATGGCCAAGCGGCCGGCTTTGCGCTTCAAATGGCAAAACCCGCCGCGCGGTCCTGTTTGATGAATAGCACGCCCGATATCAAGTCGCTGCTGTCGTCCGGCCTCAACTGGACCGCCGACGTGCTGTTCCCGCCCGCCTGTCCCGGCTGCCGGCTGCGCGTCTCGGAGCCGGCGGCGCTGTGCGGGGAGTGCTGGCCGAAACTGCGCTTCCTCGAAAGGCCGTGGTGCGAGGCGCTCGGCACGCCGCTCGAGCATGACATGGGCGAAGGAGCGCTGTCGCCGGCGGCGATCGCCTGGCCGCCGGCAGGATCTCAAATACCGCGACCGCACCGATCTCGCGCGCTGGATGGGGCGGTGGATGGTCCGCGCCGGCACCGAACTGACCGCCGGCGATCCGCTCGTGGTTCCCGTGCCGCTCCACTGGCGGCGCTTCCTGTCGCGGCGCTTCAACCAGTCGGCGGAACTCGGTGAAAAGGACCCGCCAGCAGGTGGGGCTCGGCCAGACCGAACGCGCCGAGAATGTCCGCGGCGCCTTCCGGGTGCCGGATCGGCGCAAGCCTGAAATCCGGGGCAGGGCCGTCATGCTGGTCGACGATGTCTATACCACCGGCGCCACCGTCTCCGCCGCCGCCAGGACCCTGAAGCGCGCGGGCGCGGCGCGCGTCGACGTGCTGACCTTCGCGCGCGTCCTGCCGGGGGACTTTCTGCCGGAGGACCAAGAGCTTATATAGCCCTTTGAACTGGAGCCGGCTGGAAGCGACCATGGTCGACGTGACGATCTATACGAGGATGATGTGCCCCTACTGCACGGCGGCCAAGCGTTTGCTGGAGAAGAAGGGCGCCGCCTATGTCGAGCACGACGCCAGCTTCTCGCCGGAACTCCGCCAGGAAATGATCGCGCGCGCCGACGGCCGCTCGACCTTCCCGCAGATCTTCATCGGCGATGTGCATGTCGGCGGCTGCGACGATTTGCACGAGCTGGACAGCCAGGGCAGGCTGGACGCGCTGCTCGCCGGCGGCGAGACACGAGGCGGCTGACGGGAGAGTTGGAAAGATGAGTGTTTTCAAGGCCGCCGCGGTACAGATGCGCTCGGGCACCAGCGTCGAGCGGAACGCCGCGGCGATGGAGGAACTGGTCCGCGAGGCAGCCGCGCAAGGCGCGGTCTACGTGCAGACGCCGGAAATGACCGGCGCGCTGATGCGCGATCGCGAGGCTCTGCGCGCTTCGCTGCGCGACGACGGGCACGACCTGATCGCGACGACGGCCGGCCGGCTGGCCGGCGAGCTCGCCATCCATCTCCATGTCGGCTCGACCGCCATCGCCCGGCCCGACGGCAAGGTGGCGAACCGCGCCTTTCTTTTCGGCCCCGACGGACGCCGCCTCGCGGCCTACGACAAGATCCACATGTTCGACGTCGACCTCGACAAGGGCGAGAGCTGGCGCGAATCGGCGACCTACGAGCCGGGTGCGGCCGCCATCGTCGCCGACCTGCCCTTCGCGCGGCTCGGCTTCGCCATCTGCTACGACCTGCGGTTTCCGCGGCTCTTCCGCGCCGAGGCGCTGGCAGGCGCCGAGGTGCTCACCGTGCCGGCCGCCTTCACCCGCCAGACGGGCGAGGCGCACTGGCACGTCCTGCTGCGCGCCCGCGCCATCGAGAACGGCGCATGGGTGATCGCCGCCGCGCAGGGCGGCCTGCACGAGGACGGCCGCGAGACCTATGGCCATTCGCTGATCGTCGATCCGTGGGGTAGGGTGGTCGCCGAGGTGGCGGGCGACGAGCCCGGCGTGATCGTCGCCGAGATCGATACGACGGCCTCGGCCGCCGCGCGGGCGAAGGTTCCCAATCTGAAGAATGCCCGCGATTTCGAGGTCGCCATGGCCGCTGCCGGTGCTGAGCCGGCGCTGAGGGCCGCATCTTGATCCGCTTTTCGCTCTCCTGCGAGCACGACCACGAATTCGAGGGCTGGTTCCGCAACAACGAGGATTTCGAGACGCAGAAGAAGCGTGGCTTCGTCGAGTGCCCCGCCTGCGGCTCGCACAAGGTCGAAAAGGCCTTGATGGCGCCGGCGGTGTCGACGTCGCGGCGGCAGGAGAAGATGGCGCTCGCCATGGACGAGCGCCAGAAGAAGGTGATGATGGAACTGAAGGCGCTTTCGGAGAAGCTGCGCGAGAACGCCGATTATGTCGGCGACAAGTTCGCCGAGGAGGCGCGCAAGATCCATTTCGGCGAGACGGAAGCGCGCGGCATCTATGGCGAGGCCACGCCGGACGAGGCGCGGGGCCTTGCCGAGGATGGCGTCGCGTTCATGCCGATCCCCGTGTTTCCCGAAGATCACAATTAGGGGCGTTCGGCCCCGCTGCAGCGCTTTCCCGTCTCGGGCGATCGGACCAAAACTTCTCCATCGAGGTTGTACCTGCCCGTGATCTGGAATTCCGCGATCGCCCTCCTTCTGGTCACCGGCGCGCTGCTCGGCCTGACGCTGCCTTTCGGCAAGATCGCCACGACGGCCGGGGTGCCGCCGGTCGCCTGGGCATTCGTGATCTCGTGCGGCGCGGGCCTGGTGCTGCTCGCCGCGCTGCTGTCGCGCGGCCGCCGGCTGGAGCTGACGGCGCATCGGCTGCGCTATTTCGCGATTGCCGCCGCGATCTCCTATGCGGTTCCCAATCTGCTGATGTTTTCGGCCATCCCGCATCTGGGGGCCGGCTACACCGGGATCATGTTCACCCTGTCGCCGGTGATCACGCTGATCTTCTCGATCCTGCTCGGCGTCCGGCGCCCCAACCTGCTCGGCGCGACCGGCATCTGCCTCGGCTTCGCCGGCGCGGTCATCGTGGCGCTGACGCGCGGCGAGGCAGGCGCGCCCGCCGAACCGGTATGGATATTCGCCGGCTTGTTGATCCCCGTCAGCCTCGCCGCCGGCAACATCTACCGCACGCTCGACTGGCCGTCGGGCACCGGTCCCATCGAACTGGCGGTCGGCAGCCATCTGGCGGCGGCCTTCATGCTGATTCTCGGCTCGGCCGTGACGGGTTCGCTGTCGTCGTTCCCGCAGCTCGCGGGCATGCCGATCCTCGTTGCCGCGCAGGTCGCCTCGGCCAGCGCCATGTTCGCCTTCTTCTTCCGGCTCCAGCAGGTCGGCGGCCCTGTCTATCTCAGCCAGATCGGCTATGTGGCCGCCGCCATCGGCCTGGCGTCGGGAACGTTCTTCCTGGGCGAGCACTATCGGCTGCTGACCTGGCTCGGCGCGCTGGTCATCGGCGCCGGCGTGGCCTTGACCACCAGGGCGCAGAGCGCCTGACCGCCCGCCGCGGTCAATGCTGGAAGAGCGTGGTCAGCCAGTAGGCGGCCGCCGAGATGGCGGCCGTGATCGGGATGGTGATCACCCAGGCGAGCACGATGCCCTTGGCGACGCCCCAGCGCACCGCCGACACGCGCCGCGCCGCGCCCACCCCGATGATGGCGCCGGTGATCGTGTGCGTGGTCGAGACGGGAATGCCGAGCCATGTCGCGCCGAAGAGCGTGAGCGCGCCGCCCGTTTCCGCGCAAAAGCCCTGCATCGGATTGAGCCGCGTGATCTTCGAGCCCATCGTGTGGACGATGCGCCAGCCGCCGAGCAGCGTGCCGAGCGCCAGCACCGCCTGGCAGGAGAGCACCACCCAGAGCGGCACGTAGAAGCTCGGGCCGAGCATGCCCTGGGAAAACAGCAGGACGGCGATGATGCCCATCGTCTTCTGGGCGTCGTTTCCGCCGTGGCCGAGCGAATAGAGCGACGCCGATACGAACTGGAGGACCCGGAATGTCCGGTCGACCGCGAAGGGTGTCTTGCGGACGAACAGCCAGGAGACGATCAGGACGAGGATCAGCGCCAGGACGAAGCCCGCCAGCGGCGACAGCACGATGGCCGCCGACGTTTTCAGCACGCCCTTCCAGACGACGGCCGAGATGCCGGCCTTGGCGATGCCCGCGCCGATCAGCCCGCCGATCAGCGCGTGCGAGCTGCTCGACGGAATGCCGTAGAACCAGGTGATGACGTTCCACGCGATGGCGCCGGCCAGCGCGGCGAAGATCACGGCCGGATCGACGATCTCGGCGCTGATGATGCCCGTTCCGAGCGTCTCGGCGACGTGCAGCCCGAAGAACAGGAAGGCGATGAAGTTGAAGAAGGCCGCCCATGCCACGGCGTAGTGCGGCCTGAGCACGCGGGTGGAGACGATCGTCGCGATGGAGTTCGCCGCGTCGTGCAGCCCGTTGAGGAAGTCGAAGAGCAGCGCGACGCCGATCAGGGCGACGAGGATGGGCAATCCCAGCGTGGCGTCCATGACCGGCTCAGACGTTCTCGATCACGATGCCGCTGATCTCGTTCGCGACGTCCTCGAAGCGGTCCACCACCTTCTCGAGGTCGGCATAGATCTCGCGGCCGATGATATAGGCCATCGGGTCGGACTTGCCGTGCGTCCTGAACAGCTCCTTCACGCCGAGGTCGTGCAGCTCGTCCGAACGGCCCTCGACGCGCGTCAGCTCCTCGGCGAGCGCGTTCAGCCGCACCGCGTTGGCGCTCACCTTTTCGAGCAGCGGAACGGACTGGGCGACCAGATTCGCGGCCTGGACGACCAGCCCGCCCATTTCGCGCATGCGCGGATGGAATTCGGTCTGCTCGTAGAGCATGACGGTCTTGACGGTGCGGTGCATGGTATCGATGGCGTCGTCCATCGACTGGATCAGGTCCTTGATGTCGCCGCGGTCGAAAGGCGTGATGAAGCTGCGTCGGACGGCGGCGAGCACCTCGCCGGTGATCGCGTCGGCCTTGTTTTCCAGCGCGACGATCCTGCGGCATTCCTCCGCGACGGCGGGCCCGCCGGCCAGCAGCCGGTCCAGCGCCTCGGCGCCCGCCACGAGCACTTCCGAATGCGCCCTGAAAAGGTCGAAGAACTTGTCCTCCCGGGGGAGCAGACGCCTGAACCAACCCATCATGACTGCGATCCGGGGAAATTGAACGATAGCGGTGAAAGCCGCCCCTTGTTGCACGAAGTGAGGCGGCTGAACAATTTGAGAGTTCGCGTCTTGCACAGGGCGTTCGCCCCGCAGGGCCGGGGCCGCTGTGCGTTACACCGCCGAGAGCTTTTCGGCGAGCACCATGTAGTTCACGTCCATGTCGCGGGATTTCTGCCAGCGGTCGGCGAGCGGATTGTAGACGACGCCGACGCGGTCCGCGACCGCCATGCCGGCGTCCCTCAGCGCCTTTTCCAGCTCCTCGGGCCGCACCAGCTTGCCGAAACTGTGCGTGCCGCGCGGCAGCCAGCGCAGCACGTATTCGGCCCCGACGATCGCCAGCGCCAGCGCCTTCAGCGTCCGGTTGATGGTGGCGACGAACATGATCCCGCCGGGCTTCACCATCTCCGCGCAGGTGGCGACGAACAGCGGCACGTCGCTGACATGCTCGACCACCTCCATGTTGAGAATGACGTCGAAGCGCTCGCCCGATTCGGCCAGCGCCTCCGCGGTCGTCGCGCGGTAGTCGAGGTCGAGCTTCGCCTCGGCCGCGTGCAGCCTGGCGACCTCGATGTTGGTTTCGGAAGCGTCGGCCCCCACGACATCGGCGCCGAGCCGCGCCATGGGCTCGCACAAAAGCCCGCCGCCGCAGCCTATGTCGAGGATGCGCAGGCCCTCCAGCGGGCGCGCGGCGCGCGGATCGCGGCCGAACCGCTCGGCTATGTGGTCGCGAATATAGGCAAGGCGGACGGGGTTGAATTTGTGGAGCGGGCGGAACTTGCCGTTCGGATTCCACCACTCCGCGGCGAGCGCGGAGAAATGCTCCACTTCCTGCGTGTCGACCGTCGATCGTCGTGCTTCCGGCATGGGCAGGCCTCCTGGGGGCGTATCAAGTCGGGCGGGGCGGCAGGAAAGTCAAGGCGGCAATTTTCCAATCCCGGTCCCTGTCAGGAAATGGCGGTTGGCGCCTGCGGGCAGTTGAGCCGCGCCGCGCAATGTCTATATGCAGGCTTCCGCCACGCACCGCGAAGCGCTCGATGCAGCCCATCCTTTCCGTCCGCGACCTGTCGAAAACCTACGCCAACGGCTTCCAAGCGCTGAAGCGCGTCAGCCTCGACGTGCGCAAGGGCGAGATCCTGGCGCTGCTCGGGCCGAACGGCGCGGGCAAGACGACCCTCATCAGCATCGTGTGCGGCATCGTCAATGCGACGGGCGGATCGGTCAGCGTCGACGGCCACGACATCGTCCGCGACTACCGCCGGGCGCGCTCCCTGATCGGCCTCGTTCCGCAGGAGCTGACCACCGACGCCTTCGAGACTGTCCGGGCGACCGTCAATTTCAGCCGCGGCCTCTTCGGCAAGCCGAAGGACCCGGCCTTCATCGAGACAGTGCTGAAGGACCTGTCGCTCTGGGACAAGAAGGACGAGAAGATCATTACCCTGTCGGGCGGCATGAAGCGCCGGCTGATGATCGCCAAGGCGCTCGCCCACGAGCCGCAGCTTCTCTTCCTCGACGAGCCGACCGCCGGCGTCGACGTCGACCTCAGGCGCGACATGTGGGCGCTGGTGCGCCGCCTGCGCGAGAGCGGCGTCACCATCATCCTGACCACCCATTATATCGAGGAAGCCGAGGAGATGGCCGACAGGGTCGGCGTCATCAACCGGGGCGAGCTGATGCTTGTCGAGGAGAAGGCGGCGCTGATGCGGCAGTTCGGCCGCAAGGAGCTCACGCTGGAGCTGCAGACCCCGCTGGTGGAACTGCCGGCCGCGCTGTCGCGATATCCGCTGGAGCTGCGCGACGGCGGCAGGGAACTGGTCTTCTCCTACGATGCGCGCGGCGAGCGCACCGGCATCACCGCGCTGCTGACCGCGCTCAACGAAGAAGGTATCCGCTTCCGCGACCTCAGGACCGAGCAGACCTCGCTGGAGGATATCTTCGTCAGCCTCGTGAGGCAGAAATGAATTTCAGCGCGATCCGCACGATCTATACCTTCGAGATGGCGCGCGCCTTCCGCACGCTCCTGCAAAGCATCGTGTCGCCGGTCGTCTCGACCTCGCTCTACTTCGTGGTTTTCGGCGGCGCGATCGGCTCGCGCATCCAGGAGGTGGACGGGGTCGACTACGGCAGCTTCATCGTGCCGGGCCTGATCATGCTGTCGCTGCTCACCCAGAGCATCGCCAACGCCTCCTTCGGCATCTATTTCCCGAAATTCGTCGGCACCATCTACGAGATCCTCTCGGCGCCCGTCTCCTATGTCGAGATCGTCGTGGCCTATGTCGGCGCGGCCGCCACGAAATCCATCCTGCTCGGCCTCATCATCCTGGCGACGGCGTCCCTGTTCGTGCCGCTGCGCATCGAGCATCCCTTCGTGATGGTGCTCTTCCTGGTGCTGACGGCCGTCACCTTCAGCCTGTTCGGCTTTATCATCGGCATATGGGCCGACGGCTTCGAGAAATTGCAGCTCATTCCGCTGCTGGTCGTGACGCCTCTGACCTTCCTCGGCGGCAGCTTCTACTCGATCAGCATGCTGCCGCCGCTCTGGCATACCGTCTCCTATTTCAACCCGGTGGTGTATCTCGTCAGCGGCTTCCGCTGGAGCTTCTTCGGCAAGTCGGACGTCGGCGTGGCGGCGAGCCTCGCCATGACGCTGGTCTTCCTGGCCGTGTGCCTGGTGCTCGTCGCCTGGATCTTCCGCACCGGCTACAAGCTGAAGCGATAGCGACGGCTTGCTACGGCTTGGCTTCGTCCAGCATCTTGCTCATGAGCTTGCGCCAGTCCTTTCCCTTCGCCTGAAACCTTCGCAACGTGTCGGGGTCGAGGCGCAGCGTCACGGCCTGCCTGGGGTTCTCCATCCGGGGCCGGCCGCGCTTGGCGATTTCCTGCTCGATGGCCCCGGCGAGATCCGGGGATACCTCGCGAAACGGCCGCATGCGGGCCAGCCGCTCAGATGAAAGCGGCTCCTCGATGGATGGATCGGGGCCGATCAGTTCGCCCGTGGCGTCGTCGATCCACCAGCCGTCGGCGTCCTGGTGGACACCGCCGGCGGCGATCAGCGCCTGCATCTCGCGATTGTAGACTTCCCAACGGCGATGCATCTCGGCGTCGTCCTCGTCGGTGTCGCCGAGGTCCCCGGTACAAAAGCTGGGCCACTGCTTTTTCGTCATTCGACGCCTCCTCTCGGCACGGCTGGCGGGGCGCATGGAAATGACCGAGACGGCCTCGGAGCCAAGCGGGCGAAACACCACGGCAACGATTGCCTGTCCGCCACAAGCGCCGATAGCGAGAAAGCGGGATTGCCTTGCCTGCTCGACGCGCGCCGACAGGAAAAACTCCAGGGTCAAATCCGCGAAGTCCAAGCCGTGCTTGGCAAGATTCCGTTGACGCTTCGGTTCGTCCCAGACGATTCCAACATGTATTTCCGTACACGAAAATTCCGATGTAAACAAGTATTTTCGTGTACGGAAATGTTGCGCAACCTGTGGTCTGTGCAGCTTGCGGACGCAGGCCCTTTTCGTTATGGAGGCCGCGAACTCCGGCGCCGGTTCCCGCAACGGCGCTTTCCATCAATCTTCCAAGGCATTGACGCCCAGGACCGCAGACAGGGCCTTTCGCTTCCATGGCGCGCATCGTGATGAAGTTCGGCGGGACGTCCGTCGCCGACCTTTCCCGCATCCACAATGTGGCGCGCCATGTCAAACGCGAGGTGGATGCTGGCAACCAGGTCGCCGTCGTCGTCTCGGCCATGTCCGGCAAGACAAACGAGCTGGTCGGCTGGGTGCAGGAGACGCCGAAGGTCGCCGGCGCCAGCATGCCGCTCTACGACGCCCGCGAGTATGACGCGGTGGTGGCGTCCGGCGAGCAGGTCACGTCCGGCCTTCTGGCGATCGCGCTGCAATCCATGGGCGTCCACGCCCGCTCCTGGCAGGGCTGGCAGATCCCCATCAAGACCGATGGCGCGCATGGCGCGGCCCGTATCCTCGACATCGACGGCTCCTTCCTGATCAGGCGCTTCGAGGAAGGGCAGGTCGCCGTCGTCGCCGGCTTCCAGGGCATCGCGCCCGACAACCGCATCTCCACGCTGGGCCGCGGCGGCTCCGACACCTCGGCCGTGGCGATCGCGGCGGCGGTGAAGGCCGACCGCTGCGACATCTACACCGACGTCGACGGCGTCTACACCACCGATCCGCGCATCGAGCCCAAGGCCCGGCGGCTGGCGAAGATCTCGTTCGAGGAGATGCTGGAGATGGCGTCCCTCGGCGCCAAGGTCCTGCAGGTCCGCTCGGTCGAGCTCGCCATGGTGCACAAGGTGCGCACCTTCGTCCGCTCGTCCTTCGACGACCCGGACGCGCCCGGCATGGGCGATCTGCTCAATCCGCCTGGAACGCTCATTTGCGACGAGGATGAAATCGTGGAACAGCAAGTCGTCACCGGCATCGCCTACGCCAAGGACGAGGCGCAGATCTCGCTGCGCCGCGTCGCCGACCGCCCCGGCGTCGCCGCCGGCATCTTCCTGCCGCTGGCCGAGGCCAACATCAATGTCGACATGATCGTCCAGAACATTTCCGAGGACGGCAAATCGACCGACATGACCTTCACCGTGCCGAATGGCGACGTGGCCAAGGCGCTGGCCGTGCTCGACCAGGTCAGGAAGGATGTCGGCTTCGACGTCGTCCAGCATGAGGACGGCATGTCGAAGGTCTCGGTCATCGGCATCGGCATGCGAAGCCATGCCGGCGTCGCCGCCACCGCCTTCAAGGCGCTGGCCGACAAGGCGATCAATATCCGGGCGATCACCACGTCCGAGATAAAGATTTCGATCCTGATCGACGGCCCTTATACCGAACTTGCGGTTCGCACTTTGCATTCGGTCTACGGGCTCGATAAGCATTAGGCGGCAAGACCGCCATCTGGATTCGCCGGAAGGCACGCCTGCCGGCGACGGGACCTGGAGATCGAACGTGATGCGGGATACGGCCGGCGGCCCGCGCGTATTGCTGAAGCGGCTCCGCGAGCTGATGCAGGAGCCGCTTGAGCCGCAGACGCGGCTCGACCGCATCGTGCGCGAGATCGCCGCCAACATGGTCGCCGAGGTCTGCTCGCTCTATGTCCTGCGCGCCGATTCCGTCCTCGAGCTCTACGCCACGGAGGGCCTGAACCCGGGCTCCGTCCACCAGGCGCAGCTGCGCCTCGGGCAGGGCCTCGTCGGCACCATCGCCGCCAGCGCCCGCCCGCTCAACCTGTCGGAAGCGCAGCAGCACCCGGCCTTCGCCTACCTGCCCGAGGTGGGGGAGGAGGCCTACAACTCCTTCCTCGGCGTGCCCGTGCTGCGCGCCGGCCGCACGCTCGGCGTGCTGGTCGTGCAGAACCGCACCAAGCGGACCTATCGCGAGGACGAGCTGGAGGCGCTGGAGACCACCGCCATGGTGATCGCCGAGATGATCGCCACCGGCGACCTCGTGCGGCTCACCCGGCCGGGCCTGGAACTCGACCTGACGCGGCCGGTCAGCTTCGACGGCATCTCCTTCAACGACGGCATCGGCCTCGGCCATGTCGTGCTGCACGAGCCGCGCATCGTCGTCACCAACCTGTTCAACGAGGACAGCGACCAGGAGGTGCGCCGCCTCGAGCAGGCGCTGAGCTCGCTGCGGCTGTCCATCGACGACATGCTGTCGCGCCGCGACGTCGCCTTCGAGGGCGAGCATCGGCAGGTGCTGGAAGCCTACCGCATGTTCGCCAACGACCGCGGCTGGGTGCGCCGCCTGGAGGAGGCGGTGCGCAACGGCCTGACCGCCGAGGCGGCCGTGGAAAAGGTGCAGAGCGACATGCGCGCCCGCATGCTGCACATGACCGACCCTTATCTGCGCGAGCGGATGAGCGACTTCGACGACCTCGCCAACCGCCTGCTGCGCCAGCTGATGGGGCATGGGCCGGACGCGCTGGCCCAGACGCTGCCGAAGGATTCCATCATCGTCGCCCGCTCGATGGGCGCGGCCGAGCTGCTCGACTATCCGCGCGACAGGCTGCGCGGCCTCGTCCTGGAGGACGGGGCGGCGACGAGCCACGTCGTCATCGTCGCGCGCGCCATGGGCATCCCCGTCGCCGGCCAGATGAAGGGCGCCGTCTCCATGGCCGAGAACGGCGACGCCATCATCGTCGACGGCGAGGAGGGCATCATCCATCTCCGCCCGCAGCCGGATCTGGAGGCGGCCTACGCCGAGAAGGTGCGCTTCCGCGCCCGCCGGCAGGAGATCTACCGCGAGTTGCGCTCCCAGCCCTCACTGTCCAAGGACGGCGTCGCTGTCGATCTCCTGATGAATGCCGGCCTGCTGGTCGACCTGCCGCATCTGGCGGATTCGGGCGCGGGCGGCATCGGCCTCTTCCGCACCGAATTGCAGTTCATGGTGGCCGCGACCTTCCCGCGCGCCGAGCAGCAGGAGCGGCTCTACAGCGACGTGCTCGACGCCGCGCGCGGCAAGCCTGTCACGTTCCGCACCATCGACATCGGCGGCGACAAGGTGCTGCCCTATTTCAAGAGCGTCTCGCACGAGGAGAACCCCGCGCTCGGCTGGCGCGCGATCCGCCTCACGCTCGACCGCCCCGGCCTGCTGCGCACGCAGATTCGCGCGCTTCTGCGCGCCGCCGGCGGCCGCGAGCTCAGGATGATGCTGCCGATGATCACCGAGCTCGGCGAGATCCGCCAGGCGCGCGAGCTGATCGACCGCGAGGTGCGGCACCTGTCGCGCTTCGGCCACGACCTGCCCACCCAGTTGCGGCTCGGCGCCATGCTGGAGGTTCCCTCGCTGATCTTCCAGCTCGACGAGCTGATGGCGGCGGTGGATTTCGTCTCCGTCGGCTCCAACGACCTTTTCCAGTTCGTCATGGCGGTCGACCGCGGCAACACGACGCTTTCGGACCGCTTCGACCCGCTGTCCGTCCCGTTCCTGCGCGTGCTGCGGCAGATCGCGGAAGCCGGCGAGCGCAGCGGCACGCCCGTCACGCTCTGTGGCGAGCTTGCCGGCAAGCCGATCTCGGCGCTGGCGCTGCTCGGCGTGGGCTTCCGCTCGATCTCCATGTCGGCCGCCTCCATCGGCCCGGTCAAGGCGATGCTGATCGAGACGCCGGTCGCCGAACTGCGCGCCTTCCTTGCCGACAATCTGGCCGGCAACAGCGCGGAACTGCCGATGCGCATGCTCCTCCAGGGATGGGCCGAGGAGCACGGCATACCGCTCTGACCCTGCCGGCGAGGAGCGATCCGCGGCGTTGCGGGATCGCGGCTTCGCCTATATAGCGCCGCCATGATCGCTCTTCCCCGTGACCGCATGGACCAGGTCGTCAAGCGCTTCGACATGCTCGAGGCGCAGATGGCGGCCGGGGTGGAGCCCGATGCCTATGTGAAGATGGCATCCGAATATGCCGAGTTGCAGGAGATCGTCGGCAAGGTGCGCGCCCTGCGTAGCGCCGAGGCGGAAGCCGCCGACCTGGAGGCGATGCTCGCCGACAGGGCGACGGACGCCGAGATGCGCGAGCTTGCCGAAGCCGACCTGCCCGCCGTCGAGGCGCGCATCGAGGCCTTGCAGCACGACATCCAGATCCTGCTCCTGCCGAAGGACGCGGCGGACGAGCGCAGCGCCATCCTGGAAATCCGCGCCGGCACGGGCGGCGACGAGGCTTCGCTCTTCGCCGGCGACCTCTTCCGCATGTACGAGCGCTACGCCGCCCGGCAGGGGTGGCGCGTCGAGGTGGTCTCCGCCAGCGAGGGCGAGGTCGGCGGCTTCAAGGAGATCGTCGCCAGCGTGGCCGGCAAGGGCGTCTTCGCCCGGCTGAAGTTCGAGTCGGGCGTGCATCGCGTGCAGCGCGTGCCGGCGACGGAGGCGCAGGGCCGCATCCACACCTCCGCCGCCACCGTCGCGGTGCTGCCGGAGGCCGAGGAGGTGGATATCGAGATCAGGCCGGAAGATATCCGCATCGACACGATGCGCGCTTCGGGCGCCGGCGGCCAGCACGTCAACACGACAGACTCGGCCGTCCGCATCACCCATCTGCCGACCGGCATCATGGTCGTCTCGGCCGAGAAGTCGCAGCACCAGAACCGCGCGCGCGCCATGCAGATCCTGCGGGCGCGCCTTTTCGACATGGAGCGGACGCGGCTTGCCGACGAGCGCTCCGAATCGCGAAAGCTCCAGGTCGGCTCGGGCGACCGCTCGGAGCGCATCCGCACCTACAATTTCCCGCAGGGACGGCTGACCGACCACCGCATCAACCTCACCCTCTACAAGCTCGACCGCGTGATGGAGGGCGAGCTCGACGAGGTGGTCGACGCGCTGATCGCCGATCACCAGTCGAAACTGCTGGCCGACGTGGAAAACGGGTGAGTCGGGCATCGACCCTGCACGATCTTCATCGGCAGGCTCTGCGGCAACTGCAGGCCGGGGACGTCGAAACGCCCGGCCTCGACGCGCGGCTTCTCGTCGGGCATTTCACGAATACGACGCAGACGGACGCCATCGTCCGCGGCGACATCCCGATCGATCCGGAAACGGCCGCGGCGGTCGAAAAGGCGCTGCTGCGCCGGCTGGCCGGCGAGCCCGTCCATCGCATCATCGGCCATCGCGCGTTTCACGGCATCGAACTCAGCCTGTCGCCGGGCACGCTGGAGCCGCGTCCGGACACCGAAGCGCTGGTCGACATGGCCTTGACGCGGCTGCGCGCCCTGGCCGCCGAGGGGACAGGCCCGCGCATCCTCGATCTCGGCACCGGCACCGGCGCCATAGCGCTGGCGCTTCTCCATGCCTTGCCGGAGGCAACCGCGCTTGGCGTGGATATCTCCGGCGACGCCCTGCGCACGGCCGTGGAAAACGCCGCGCGGCTCGGGCTGGCTGCCCGCTTCGAGGCGCGCCGCTCCGACTGGTTTGCGGCGGTCCCGGAAAAATTCCATGCAATCGTCGCAAACCCTCCCTATATTCCGAGCAGAGACATAGCGTCGTTGCCGCGCGAGGTGCGCGATTTCGATCCACATGCGGCGCTGGACGGCGGCGCGGACGGCTTGGAGCCCTATCGTACGATCGCGGGCCGCGCGGCGGACCATCTGGAGGAAGGCGGATTCGTGGCTGTCGAGATCGGTCACGACCAGTTTGGCGCCGTGGAACGGATATTCGCGGAACACGGCTTTCGGCTGGAGCAAACCGGCCTCGATCTTCTGGGACACCGGCGCGCAATGGCGTTTTCAAGGCTTTGAGGCCGGAAAACCATGCACAAAGCGCTTGGCAATAGACGGGAATATCGATAGGGTTCGTGCAACCGGATGAAACGAAGCAGGCAGTGAACCTGGCGATTCGGTTCCCAAAGGAACAGAGACAGCGGTTCGGCAAATGATGCTCGTGCTTCGTGCGGGGCATCCGGAAACAGATTGAAACCGGAACGACAGATCACCGCGCAAGCCTGCGCGTGACGGCGACAGAGCCGCAACGGATGCAAACGGGACGAAGCCGTTTGCGGGCGATTTTCAACATGAAGAGACTCGGATGAGGCCACAACAGCAAAACCGGCGCATGCGCGGCCGCAACAACAGCAACAATAATAACAACAACAACAACCGCCGCGGTCCCAACCCGCTGACCCGCACCTACGAGAGCAACGGGCCGGATGTGAAGATTCGCGGTTCCGCCCAGCAGATCGCCGAGAAATACGCCACGCTGGCCCGGGATGCGCAAAGCTCCGGCGACCGGGTGATGGCCGAGAACTACCTCCAGCATGCCGAGCATTACAACCGCATCATCGCCGCCGCGCAGGCGCAGATGCCGATCCAGAACTTCCAGCAGCCGCGTTCCGATCTGGATGACGATCTCGACGAGGAGGGCGACGAGTTCGGCCTGCAGGCCGGTGGCTCCTCCCAGCCGCAGGTCAACGGCAACCAGGGCAACCAGCCCCAGCCGCGCGTGACGGATGGCGGCGCCGGTCCGCAGCCGGTGATCGAGGGGGTTCCGGCCGAGGTCGCGCTCAACGCCGACGCCGTCGCGCCCGAGGGCGAGGCGGACGATCAGCCTCGCATGAACGGCAGCGAGAACGACCAGGCGAGCGGCGAGGAAGGTGGTTTCCGTCGGCCCCGCAGGCCGCGCCGCGGCCGCCCGCGCCGTGGCGAGGGCGAAGGCATGGAGGCTTCGGCCGGCGAAGGCGATGCGGCCGGCGATGCCGCCCCGCCCGCAAAGCCGCGGAAGTCCGACGGCGAGCCGTCCGCGGCCCCGTCCTTCGAGCCGACGGAAGGCTGACCGGTCCGCTCAGGCGCCGGCGAACAGCAGCGCCGCCGTCAGCAGGAACCACAGCAGCGTCGAGACCAGGAAGGCGCGCTCGGCCAGGCCGAAAAAAGCGCGCAGTCGGGGGATCATCGTCGCCACGACCAGAGCCAGCGATACCGGAACGATCCAGCCGAGCGCGGCAAGGGCGGCATTGAGCGGCCCCGCCGTGATCGCCAGCACGGTCGGGCCGCCGATGCTGACGACCTCGTAGGCCAGCGTGAAGGTGAGGATCGCGAAAGCGAGGTGGATCAGCCCCTCGCGCGTGCGGCCGAACGATCCTTCGTCGGCCTTGAAGACCAGCACGCCGAGCCTGAGCACCGCCAGCGCGCCCAGGCAATAGACGGCCGCCTTGCGAAACTCTGCGCCGGGATAGTCCAGCATGGCCCGGCAGAGCGCGGCGGCGCCGATGATGCCCGCCGCGCCGTAGGCCTTGAAAAGCCACGCAGCCTTGCCCGTGCCGTAGTCGCTGACGGCTGTGCTGACGGGACTGCGCTGCGGCTCCACGATATGGAGTGCGATCAGCAGGACGAGCGCCAGCGCGTAGCACCCTGCCGAGACGCCGGCGGCGGTCTGATAAAAGGGCATCGGAATCTCCAGTTGTCGGCGCTGTCCGCTCTTGAGGGCGGGCGGAGCGTGCACCATATCAGCGTGGAACCGGCCCGGCTCTATCCGAGGGGGCCTGTCACCGAAAGCGGGCCGGTGATGGAAGGAGACATAGATGAATCTTGAAAAATATTCCGAACGCGTGCGCGGCTTCATCCAGTCCGCGCAGCAATACGCGCTCAACCGCAACAACCAGCAGTTTACTCCGGAACATATCCTCAAGGCGCTGATCGACGACGATGACGGTTTCGCCGCCTCGCTGATCCAGCGCGCCGGCGGCGACCCGAAGGCCGTCGAGCTCGGCGTCGACGCCGCGCTGAACGCGTTGCCGAAGGTCGAGGGCGGCAACGGCCAGCTCTATATGGCCCAGCCATTGGCCAAGGTCTTTTCCACCGCCGAGGATCTGGCCAGGAAGGCGGGCGACAGCTTCGTCACGGTCGAGCGGCTGCTGCAGGCGCTCGTCATGGAGAAATCGGCCAGGACCGCCGACATCCTCGCCAAGGCCGGCGTCACGCCGCAGGCGCTGAACGCCGCCATCAACGACATCCGCAAGGGCCGCACCGCCGACACGGCGAGCGCCGAGCAGGGCTATGACGCGCTGAAGAAATACGCCCGCGACCTGACGGCGGACGCGCGCGCCGGCAAGCTCGACCCCGTCATCGGCCGCGACGACGAGATCCGCCGCACCATCCAGGTCCTGTCGCGCCGCACCAAGAACAACCCGGTGCTGATCGGCGAGCCGGGCGTCGGCAAGACGGCGATCGCCGAAGGGCTGGCGCTGCGCATCGTCAATGGCGACGTGCCCGAAAGCCTGAAGGACAAGCAGTTGATGGCGCTCGACATGGGCGCGCTGATCGCCGGCGCGAAATACCGCGGCGAGTTCGAGGAGCGGCTGAAGGCCGTGCTGAACGAGGTCACCTCGGCTGCCGGCGGCATCATCCTGTTCATCGACGAGATGCACACGCTGGTCGGCGCGGGCAAGGCGGACGGCGCCATGGATGCGTCGAACCTGCTGAAGCCGGCGCTGGCGCGCGGCGAGCTGCACTGCGTCGGCGCGACCACGCTCGACGAATACCGCAAATACATCGAGAAGGACGCGGCCCTTGCCCGCCGCTTCCAGCCTGTCTTCGTCGAGGAGCCGACGGTGGAGGACACCATCTCCATCCTGCGCGGCATCAAGGAGAAGTACGAGCAGCACCACAAGGTGCGCATCGCCGACTCCGCGCTGGTCTCGGCGGCGACGCTGTCGAACCGCTACATCACCGACCGCTTCCTGCCCGACAAGGCGATCGACCTCGTCGACGAAGCCGCCTCGCGGCTGAGGATGCAGGTCGATTCCAAGCCGGAGGCGCTCGACGAGATCGACCGCCGCATCATGCAGCTCAAGATCGAGGCGGAAGCGCTGAAGCTGGAGAAGGACGAGGCGTCGAAGGACCGGCTCGGCCGTCTTGAAAAGGAGCTGACCTCGCTCGAAGAGGAATCGGCCGCGCTGACCGCCAAGTGGCAGGCCGAGAAGGCCAAGCTCGGCGAGGCCGCCGACCTGAAGAAGCAGCTCGACGAGGCGCGCAACGAACTGGCGATCGCCCAGCGCAAGGGCGAGTTCCAGAAGGCCGGCGAGCTTGCCTATGGCAGGATCCCCGAGCTGGAGAAGAAGCTCGCCGAGGCCGAGAAGCAGGAAAGCGGCGGCATGGTCGAGGAGACCGTGACGCCCGACCACGTTGCCCACATCGTCTCCCGCTGGACCGGCATTCCGGTCGACAAGATGCTGGAAGGCGAGCGCGAGAAGCTCCTGCGCATGGAGGACGAGATCGGCAAGCGCGTCGTCGGCCAGGGCGAGGCGGTACAGGCCGTCTCCAAGGCAGTCCGCCGCGCTCGCGCCGGCTTGCAGGACCCGAACCGCCCGATCGGCTCGTTCATGTTCCTCGGCCCCACCGGCGTCGGCAAGACGGAGCTCACCAAGGCGCTCGCCGCCTTCCTGTTCGACGACGAGAACGCGATGGTGCGAATCGACATGTCGGAGTTCATGGAGAAGCATTCCGTGGCCCGGTTGATCGGCGCGCCTCCCGGCTATGTCGGCTATGAGGAAGGCGGGGCGCTGACCGAGGCCGTCCGCCGCCGGCCCTATCAGGTCGTGCTGTTCGACGAGGTCGAGAAGGCGCATCCGGATGTCTTCAACGTGCTGCTCCAGGTGCTGGATGACGGCCGCCTGACCGACGGGCAGGGCCGCACGGTGGACTTCCGCAACACGCTGATCGTCATGACGTCGAATCTCGGCGCCGAATATCTGGTCAACCTCAGGGAAGACCAGGACGTCGATGCCGTGCGCGACGAGGTGATGGGCGTGGTGCGGGCTTCCTTCCGGCCGGAGTTCCTGAACCGTATCGACGAGATCATCCTGTTCCACCGGCTGCGCCGGCAGGATATGGACAGGATCGTCGAGATCCAGCTCAAGCGGCTGGAGAAGCTGCTGGAGGATCGCAAGATCACGCTCGACCTCGACAAGGAGGCGATCGACTGGCTGGCGGGCAAGGGCTACGACCCCGCTTACGGCGCCCGCCCGCTGAAGCGCGTCCTCCAGAAGGAGCTTCAGGACCCGCTCGCCGAGAAGATCCTGATGGGCGACATCAGGGACGGCACGCGCGTCAAGGTGACCGCCGGCTCGGACCGCCTGAATTTCCGCGGCAAGCCGGCCACGGTGAAGGACGGCGAGGAGGCCGAGGCGGCGTAAGGCAAGCTCGATCCGAAACGACCGGGAGCCGGCGGCTTTGGCTGCCGGCTCTTTTGTTTTAAGCATGACGTTCGAAACGACATGCGGCAAAGCAGGAACCCGAAGCATGTCGCCCGAAAGGAGGCGATGCCGTGCGCAATCTGGATTTTTCCTCCTGGCAGGGCGTCCTGACCACCATCCTCGGCCTGCTGCTGGTCACGCTGATCGGCATGGGCATCCGCCTGATCATGATGTTCACCATCCAGCAGCGGCGGGAGCGCATGAACCGGCAGATCAACGAGCGCCTGCGCACGCTGATCGCCGCCTACAAGGTCCTCGGCGGGTCCTTCACCGGCGACCTCGCGGTCGACCCGACCCATCTGCGCGATCTGCGGCGGCCCCACGCCGCCGACCCCGTGGACGGAGAGCAGGCGCCCGATCCTTCGGATGAGGGCGCGAAGGGCTCCGACCGCGCGCGGCGGATCCGCGACGCCGTCGAGGCGGCGCTGTCGGACATCATCCTGCTTGGCACGGAAGAGCAGGTGCGGCTTGCCGAGCGCGCCGCGCGCGAACTCGTCGAGGGCCGCCCCGTGCATGTGCATGATCTCGTCGTGTCGCTGCGGGATTTCATCCGCAAGGCGCTCGATCTCGATCCCATCCCGGCCGGCCTTGCGATCCCCGCGCAGGGACCGGCCCGCCCGTCGGGCTCCGGCAGCCGCGGCGAGGGACGGCGCGAGCGCGCGGAGGGCGGCAAGGGTGGAGGCGGCGGCGCGATGATGGGCGGCATGGGCATGGGAATGGGCGGAATGGGTCTCGGCGCCGGATTGGGCGCCGCACACCATGAGGACGACCCCCATGGCGCATGACCCTGCACGCCGGGCGGATGAAAATTTCGACCGGAAGCCCGATAGGGCGTTTTCGCGGGCAGGTCGGCCATTTTCATGCCCCGTTCATGATGGAACGGGTAGCATGACAGGAGGTTTCTGTTGCGGGGCTTGACCGGATCGATGCGACCGACCGGTTGAGGCGGTCAAGGTGGAGAGAGCATGATGTTCCGTAAGGGGACGATTATCCCGGCCATGGCGCTGATGGCGTTTGCGCCTTTCGTGTCCGCGCACGCCGCGGTCCGATCGGAGGGCCAGCCCGCGGAGCGGATTCCGCGCGCGGCCGGCATCCGGCTCGCCCAGGTCGGCGAGGCCGAGGTCTACTACGACCGCGAGGGCCGTCGCGTTCTGGTGGACCGCGAGACCGGCGAGGTCCTGTCGATCGAGCGGCGGATTTCCCGGCAGGAATGGCGGCGGATTCAGCGCCAGCGGGCGTTGCAGCGCGAGGGCCGCTTCTATGACGACGATCCGTCCTATGGAGACGTCCCGCCGGCTCTCGAGCGCCCGCGGCTGCGCGAGCGGCGCTACGAGCTGGATGAGGACGGACTGCCGCGCGACTACAGCCGCTATCCCGACGACAATGTCCCGGAGGTCGATCCGGACGCGTTTCCCGAGGCCCCCGGCGACGAGATCGTGAAGCCTGCGTCGAGGCCGGAAACCGCCGGTCGCGACACCGTCGAGAGGCGGCAGCTCGACGAGAGGCCCGTGGGCAGCACGCCGCCGCGGGCCGAGACGGCTTCGGCGGAGCCCGCCGACGGCGCTTCGGCGAGAGCCTCCCTGGACGGCGGGACGGCGACGCAGCCCGCCGACACGGCTCTGCCGTCCGACAAGACGGCGGAACCGACCATCACCGGCAATTCCCGTCCGGAAGTGGCGGCGCTGCAAATCCTCCTCGACCGCAAGGGTGCCTCGCCCGGCGTGATCGACGGCCGCTTCGGCTCCAATGTGGACAAGGCGCTGGCCGCCTATCGCGAGATCACCGGCGACAACCTCAAATCGACCGATACGGAAGGGATCAAGAAGCGCCTGGCCGAAAGCGGCGGCGAGCCCTTCGCCAGCTACCAGATCACGGCGGAGGACGCGGCCGGTCCGTATGTGGCCTCCATCCCCGAGGACTACGGCAAGAAGGCGCAGCTGGAGCGGATGAGCTTCACCTCCGTCACGGAGGCGCTCGCCGAGCGCTTCCACATGGACGAGGCCTATCTGAAGGCCCTCAATCCGGGCCTGGATTTCAATCGTCCGGGCACGATCGTCAAGGTCGCGAATTTCGGCCGGCTCGCCTCGGCGCCGGTTGCCAGGATCGTCGCCGACAAGGGCAGGAAGCAGGTTCGCGCCTATGACGAGGCCGGCAAGCTTGTGGCGGCCTATCCGGCGACCATCGGCTCGGCCGACACGCCGTCGCCCTCCGGCACGCATGCGGTCAGCCGCGTCGCGCTCGACCCCAATTACACCTACAACCCGAACCTGAACTTCAAGCAGGGCGACAACACGAAGGTGCTGACCATCCCGCCCGGGCCGAACGGCCCCGTCGGCTCGGTCTGGATCGCGCTGGACAAGCCGACCTACGGCATCCACGGCACGCCGGAGCCCTCGAAGATCGGCAAGAGCGAAAGCCACGGCTGCGTCCGCCTGACGAACTGGGACGCGCGCGAACTGGCGAAGCTCGTAAGGCCGGGCGTGCCGGTGGAATTCGTGGATTGAGGCGGCAATCGGCAGTGGGCAGTCGGCGGATGGTTTCCCGTCCCGCGCTGCCGCGCCGTTCAGGCATGGATTCCATGGTCTATGCGGCCTGCGGCCGCTCCGCCATGGAATGACGAAGTCTTGAATCCTTAAGCCAATCGCAAACCTGGGCGCTTGAGCCAATCGCAGGCGCTGGCGTCTCGCGACAACTTTTCCACGTTCGTCATTCCATGGCGGAGCGGCCGCAGGCTGCGCAGACCATGGAATCCATGCCTGAACGGCGCGGCAGCGCGGGGCGGGAAACCATCCGCCGACTGCCGACTGCCTGTCCCCGACTGCCGCCCTTACCCCTGCACCTTGGCGCTCGCCACGCTCAGCGGGTCGGCGGCCTGCTCCTTCAGCAGCGAATCGATGCGGTCCCGCTCGGCCTTGAACGCGGTCAGCTCGCCGGCGGTCAGCGTGCGGCCGGTCGGCAGGCGCACGCGCATCGCGTCCACCTTGTTGCCGTTGACGATGAGCTCGTAGTGCAGGTGGGCGCCGGTCGAGAGGCCGGTCGAGCCGACATAGCCGATGACCTGGCCCTGGCGGATGCGTGCGCCGGGCTGCACGCCCTTGGCGAAGGCGCTCTGGTGGTTGTAGGAGGTCTCGTAGCCGTTCGGATGGCGGATCACCGTCTGCCTGCCGTAGCCGTTCGACCAGCCCGCCTTCTCGACCACGCCGTTGCCGGTGGCGATGATCGGCGTACCGATGGGGGCGGCCCAGTCCGTGCCGGTGTGCATGCGCACATAGCCGAGGATCGGATGCCGCCGGGCGCCGAAGCCGGACGTCAAGCGCCCGTTCGGCACGGGGTTGCGCAGCAGGAACTGCTTGGAGCTCTTGCCGTCCTTGTCGAAATAGTCGACGGACCCGTCCTCCATCTGGAAGCGGTAGAAGGTCCGCGTCGTGCCGCCGAAGGTCGCTGCGACATAGAGCAGCTCCGAATCGGGGGACGCCTTGTCGTCCTCGTCGGGCTGCGAGAACAGCACCTCCAGCCGGTCGTTCGGGTCGAGCCTGGACTGGAAGTCGACATCGGAGGCGAGAAGGCGAATGAGGCCACGCGTCAATTCGCCTGAAAGCCCGTAGGAGAACGCCGCGCGGTAGATGCCGTCGTAGACCGAGGGAAGGTTGCCGCGCGCAATCGTCTTTGGCTGGGCGTCGAAGGCGGACGCGACCTCCGGATTCGGCTCCGGCTCGGAGGCGGGCACGAGCTGCCCCCTGTCGTCGCGGGCGATGGTCAGCAGGTGGCGGGTGCGGTCATAGACGCTCGTGCGCTTGATCTCCGGCCGGTCGCCGCGGACTTCCAGGCCGATTCGCAGCACTGTGCCGGCCTTCAGCCTGTCGGTGTTCAAAAGCCGTCCGATCGCCGCCGCCATGTCCTTGGCGTCGTCGCCGGCATAGTTGGAATCGGCCAACGCATTCACGATCCCGCGCTCCTCGGTGAACGGGATGATGTCCTCCGCGTAGGAGAGGGCCTCCTGGTCGGCCAGCTCCCGCGGCGCGACCGTGACGTTTTCCTGCACGATCTTCACGCCCGTCATCTCGCTCTCGACCTTCTCCCCGTAGATCTGGCTGGCGAGCGCCAGCGGCTTCGCCGCCTGGGCGCCGCTTTCGGAAAAGGCGTCGAGCGGATCGAAGGGCGGGTAGCTCTTGTTGGTGGTATGGCCGGCCGCGAGCGCCATCTTCACGTCCACGAAGGGGGTCATGCGAATCACGTCGCGGTCGCCGACCTTGCTGACTGTGGATATCTCGAATCGGCGACGGTCCCTGGCACGCGCGATCTGCCGCGGCGGTGCGATTCGCACCGTCTTGGCCTCGGCCCCTTCGTCGTCGCCCGTCACGGCCGTGATGTCGGCGATCTCCGGCGGCGTCGCCAGTTGCTCGCGCCCGTCGAGCGCGGCGAGCAGCGCCACGCCCATGAGGATGCTCGACGTGACGCCCGTCAGGAAGGTCCCGGAGAGCCAGCGGGCCGAGATTTCGCGGCGGTCCGGCGGCTTGGTCCGCCCGTCGGCGACCAGCGGCGGCTCGCTGCCGAGAGCGGCTATGGTCTGTTCCGTATCGTCCATCGAAAGGGCGACTTTTCCCTCGGGCCTGCTTGCTCAAGACCGCGACCTTTGCCTGCCGCGGCCTGCGAAGTCAACGAAACCGGCCGACTTCCCTCCGGATGCCCCCAGTCCCGGACGTGCCCCGCCGGCTGAATGCCGTCTCCGGCTGATGCGACCGTATTGAGGCGGCAATAGGGCTCCGCGGCGGCAAAGCGGGGCGTTGCATCGCGGCGTTTTCCAGCGCATATCAAAGTACGCACGCGCGCGCGATTCGCGGCTTCCCGGGCCGCCGGTGCATGGTTCCTTGGGCGGCCCGAAGGGTTTTCGGGCGGCCCGCGTCGCGTGTCGTAAAAAATTCAAAAAAGTTCGAAATCGCTGTTGACACCGGAAGAGGCCGCCGACTATATACGCCTCATCAACGAGGGCGGTGCGCCGCTGGCGCGGAGAAGTTCGCTTCTAGAAAGCCCGAGTTGGACGAAATCAAGAGAGCCGCGTGAGCGACACTCGACAGGCCCCGAAGCCAGAAGCGAAACGGGCCACGACACTGCGTCCGCAATGTCTGTTCTTTGAAAACTGAATATTGAAGAAAGAGAAACGTGGGCGGCAGAGTTCTGCTGGACCACAGCTTCCGAAAGGAAGCCGGTCCGAACGAGACTTTGGCGGATCACGTTTCGTGAGAATAAGTCTACCAAGATGTGAAAGCATCTAGGTGTGAATGTTCTCGTCGATTCATGCGTGACCAAAAAGCCAAATCAAAGTCTTATAAACATGAGAGTTTGATCCTGGCTCAGAACGAACGCTGGCGGCAGGCTTAACACATGCAAGT
>JAFKJW010000034.1 GCA_017305925.1 Hyphomicrobiales bacterium
TTGCCGCCGCGCCGGAGGCGGAACTGCATTTCATGGGCAAGCGGGCCGGGCGCGATTCCGCCCGGCAGGACGAGATCACCTCGCTGCTGATCGCGCTGGCGCGGCGCGGCAAGAAGGTGCTGCGGCTGAAGGGCGGAGACCCCTATGTGTTCGGGCGAGGTGGCGAGGAAGCGCTGGCGCTCGTCCATGCCGGCATCCCCTACCGCATCCTGCCGGGCGTAACCTCCGCCTTCGGCGCGCTGGCCGGCGCCGGCATTCCGGCGACGATGCGCGGCTACAACCGGGCGATCATTCTGGCGACGGGCCATGCGGCCGGCAGCGAGGAGGATCTCGACTGGACGGCACTTGCCAGGACCGGCCAGCCCATCGTCGTCTATATGGGACTGCGGAACCTCGACACGATCGCCGCCGCACTGATGGCGGGCGGACTGAGGCCAGCAACCCCCATCGCCGTCATCATGTCCGCCACCATGCCGAACGAGCGCGTGCTGGTATCGACGCTGGGCGGGATCGCCACGCATCCCGAGCGCGCCGGGCTCGCCTCGCCGGCCCTCATCGTCGTCGGCGAGATCGTCGCGATGCGCGCCGAGCTGGTGGAACTCGCCCGCGAGGTCCGCAGCGCATGACGGCCAGGGGCTTCATCGTCGGCGCGCCGCGCTCGGGGTCCGGCAAGACCAGCGTCACCATCGGCATCCTGCGCGCGCTGTCGCGGCGCGGCCTGTCGGTGCGGGGCGCCAAGTCCGGGCCGGACTACATCGATCCGGAATTCCATGCGGCCGCGACGGGTTGGCCCGGCGTCAATCTGGACAGTTGGGCGATGCCGCCCGACCTGCTCGCCCATCTGGCGCGGAAAGCGGCCGACGACGCCGACATCGTCGTGGTGGAAAGCGCGATGGGCCTGTTCGACGGCATCGAGGCCGGTGAAGGGCGCTCGGGCGCGGCCTCCGACCTTGCCGCGCGCCTCGGCCTGCCCGTCATCCTGGTGCTCGACGTCTCGGGCCAGTCGCGCTCGGCCGCCGCCATCGCAAAGGGTTTCGCCACCTATGATCCGCGGGTGCGCGTCGCCGGAATCGTGCTGAACAAGGTCGCCAGCGAGCGCCATCGCAGCCAGTGCGCGGAGGCGATCGGGAAGCTCGGCCTGCCGGTCGTCGGTGCGATCATGCGCAATCCCGACATGGAGCTGCCGGAGCGGCATCTCGGCCTGGTGCAGGCGCGCGAGGTCCGGGCACTGGACGCCTTCATCGAGCGTATCGCCGACGTGATGGAACGCTCGCTCGACCTCGACGCGATCGTCGCACTCGGCGCCGAGCTTTCACTCGCAGGTCCGGCGACGGTATCGTCTCTTCCGCCGCCCGGCCAGCGCATTGCCTTCGCGCACGACGACGCTTTCGGCTTCCTCTATCCGCATCTCCAGTCCACATGGCGGGAGGCCGGGGCCGAGCTCCGCTTCTTCTCGCCGCTCGGCGACGAGGCCCCGCCGGACGACTGCGATGTCTGCTGGCTGCCCGGCGGCTATCCGGAGATGCATGGCGGCAGGCTGGCGGCGGCCGAAAGATTTCAGGGCGGCATGCGCCGCTTTGCCGAAACCAGGCCGGTGCACGGCGAGTGCGGCGGCTACATGGTGCTCGGCGAATCGATCGAGGACGCAGACGGCATCAGCCATCCGATGCTCGGCCTGCTCGGCCATTCCACCAGCTTCGCCAAACGGCGCCTCAATCTGGGCTATCGGCAGGCGCGGCTGCTGGATGACGGCATACTCGGACGGCGCGGCGAGTTGGCCCGCGGCCACGAATTCCACTACGCCAGCGTCGTGAAGGCGGGAAACGACATGCCGTTGGCCGAGATCGCCGACGGGCTCGGCAGGCC
>JAFKJW010000111.1 GCA_017305925.1 Hyphomicrobiales bacterium
GGCGCCGCGCGCGCCGGCGCCCAGTGCGAGCGCGAAGGCCGGGGCGAGCGGCGGCACGTAGAAGCGGCCGAAGCGCACCAGCAGGAAGGACGCCGCCACGGCCAGGGCGGCCGCGACGACCGCCTGGACCACGGTCAGCCAGCCGGTTCGCCGGCGCGTGGCCGAGGCCGCCGCCAGCGCCGCGACGGCAATGCTGGCAATCCCGAGGGCCGCGGACGCCGGAGTCACGAACAGTTTCGTGCGCAGATTGTCGAAGATGGCGGCGTGGATCTCCGCGCCGGCCACCAGCCGGCCCGTCCGCGTCGTCCAGGAGGTCGCGTGCTGATCGGCGCCGCCCATGTCGGTCTTTGCCGCCGACTGCATCGACAGGCCGACGATGACGGTCCTGCCGCTGAAGGTGCCCGGCGGCAGGAAGTCCTCCGGGTCCAGCGCCTGATAGTAGGAAACGGTCGGATAGGTCCGCGCCGGCCCGAAGGCCTGCATCAGGGCGCCCGGCGGCACGTCCGGCGGATTGTCCGCCCCGATCAGGCGCGCGGCGAAGCCGTCGGGATAGCGCGGCACGCGCCTTGCCGCCGCATCGGCGTCCAGCACCAGCGCGGCCATGCCCGCCACCGCGCCACGCTCGGTGAGCTGCGGCAGCGGCTCGACCCGGACGATCTGCGTGGCCTGCGGCGTTTCGATGAGGGATTCGTCCGCCGCCAGCACGACATCCGAACCCATCGCCGCGGCAAGCGCCTCGTCGGATGCCGGGTTCGAGGGCTCGGCGAAGATGATGTCGAAGCCGATGCGGCGTACGCCTGCCTTGCGCAGGGCCTCGATCAATTGCGCATGCATTTCCCGCGGCCAGGGCCACTGCCGCCCCACTTCCGCGAGCGAGGGCTCGTCGATCGCCACGATCAGCGGGCCGTCCGCGGGCAAGGCAGGCGGCAGCGTCGTCGACAGGTAGTCGTAAACCCGCCGGTCCATGAACTGCCACGGCCCGGTGAGCGACATCAGCGCGACCATCGCGGCCAGCACGGCGGCGAGGAGCAGCGTGGCCGCCACGCGCCCGCGCCGCCCGTCCAGCCCGGCGCCGAGCCTCTCCAGCGCGCCCGGAGCGGCCGCCGCCCCGGCAACCATCAGAATCGGACCTTGAGCGAGCCCGTAAAGGTCCGGCCCCAGCCGGGCGTGTTGGCGGCCACCATGAAATCCTCGCCGAGCAGATTATAGCCGGCAAGCTGCAGCTCGAAGCGCTTGTCCAGCGGCTCCCAGGTCAGGAACGCGTCCGCCGACCAATAGTCCGGCAGTCGCACGCCAGCCGCCTGGCTGGCGCGCTCGCCGACATAGGTGGCAGCCAGCGTCACCTTCACATTCGCCGGGTTGACCCAGGTCACGCCGGCCTGCGCGCCGAGCTCGGGAAGGAAGGGAAGGCTGTCGCCGAAGCCCGCATTCGTCGGATCCTCGTTCTCGGAATCGGCCCAGGCGACCGTTCCGAACAGGCCGAAACCGTGCCCCAGCCAGACATTGCCCGACACCGCGACGCGATCGAGCCGCCCGTCCGACAGGGCGATGTTCTGGATCGACCCGGGAATGCGGATCGAGAGGTCATGCAGCTGCTGATGCTGATAGTCGACGGAGGTGAAGAAGCGGTCCGTCCACTCCGCATCCCATCGTGCCGCGATGGTATCGGCGTAGCCGCCGATATCGAGCGGCATCTGGTTCGATTGCAGGCCGGAAACGCCGATGGGTGCCAGCGTGGTGGTCGCCGCCAGCGAGGTTTCCCGCAGATAGCCGACCCGCAGCGACTGCCTCTGCGTCGGCGCCCATTCGAGACCGATGCGGGGTTCCAGCCGCGTCACGTCGAGGCTGCCGGAGATGAAGTTGCCGAACAGCGCCGCCTCGCCGCGCAGGCCGGGAGCGAATTCGTAGGACGCATCGACATAGGCCTGCCCGAAGGACACCGAGGCGTCGGAGCCGTCCCTCGTCACATCGTTGATGCCGAGATCGGGGATGAGCGTGCCCGAGACGCTGTCCTGCGTGAGATCGAGGGCTCCCGCCTCGATGCCGTAGCGCCACACGACATTCTTGGCCTCGATCGTGTGGTTCAGCGCCCCTTGCACGTATCGCTGCGTGGTCCGCATCTGCTGCATCTGGAAGCCGATCGGCTGAGGCGCCACGAACACCGTCGCATATTCGTTGCTCGACTGCTTTACCTCGGAGACGAAGAGCGCGGCATTGGCCACGTTGTGGTAGCCGAACGTATGGCTCCAGCCGATGCCGCCCGTGGCGGAGCGCACGTCCACGTCCCGGCCATAAGCCAGGGCATCGAAGGCAAACTGCGGCGAATTGATGAAGGTGATGCCGTTGGCGTAGGTTTCGCCCGGCCTCTGGATGTCACCATAGACGACGACGCGGTCGGCCGGCGTCGGGCGCGCGGTGACCCAGGCGGTGCCGGAGAGATCCTCGAACCTGATGTCGGCGCTGCTGTAGGGTATCTCCGCGCCCGGTGCCGAGAAGGCCCGGTTCTCGTCGACCCGGCGTGCCTTACCGTCGACATAGAAACTCCAGGGGATCGGAGCGGCGAAATAGCCTTGCAGCTCGACCTCGCCGAGGTAGCCCCATTTGTCGCCGGCATTGGTGAAGCCCCCGCCGACCGCGCCTTCCAGGAACGGGCGGCGGATCAGGTTGGCGCTGCGGCTGCGCCCGGAAATCATCTCGGGCGAGAACATCAGCCCCTGGAACAGGGCGGAAAAGCCGGCCGGGTTGGTCGTCGGCGCGACGGGGTCGCCGCCATAGGAATTGGCGTTCGCGAAAGGATTGACGCTGCCGGCTACCGCCTGGTCGACATGCGCGGCGCCGGAGAACGCATCGAAGGTGCTGTCGGAATAGTAGCGGCCCCAGGCGTTCAGCCCTTGCAGGCGGAAGGCCTCGTTGAGCGTCGAGCCGGCGTCGGTGTTCGCGCTCAGCGGCGCGAAATCCCCGCCTCGCGCCCGCGAACGCCGCAGCGTGGCCTGCGCGCTGGCGATGGCGCGGTCGGAATCGTAGTCGTCGATCGCGATCGCCGTCTCGAAGCTGGAAATGACCGGATCGTTCGGATCGAGGCGATCGGCATTCTCCAGCGCCTGCGCGGCCGGCCCGCGGTCGCCCGACTCGTAGTGGCCAGCGGCAAGCAGCAGGAGCCCCTGCGCGTAGCTCGGATTGGCGGTCGAGCCGGCGAGCAGGTCTTGCATCGCCTTGTCCATTTCGCCCGTCTGGAGATAGTAGCGACCCCGTGCCACGAGGCCGACATCGAAGGCCGGATCGAGTTCCAGCGCCCGGTCGATCAGCGGCTTGGCTTCCCTGACCCTATCCTGGTCGAGATAGAGGAACGCCAGATTGGCGTAGCCCACGGGGTCGTTGGGATCGAGCTCGATGGACCGCTTCAGCGCCGCCTCGGCTTCCAGCGTGGCACCACGCGTATGCTGGATATTGCCGAGCGTATTCCAGATCGTGGTGGATCCCGGCGCGATCTCTGCGGCGGTCGAAATATCGCCGAGCGCGGCATCGAGATTGCCCTCGACGTCGGCCCTGTAGTTGGCGCGGGCCTCCAGCGCCATCGGGTCGTCCGGGTCGAGCGAGAGCGAACGGGCGATCGCCTCCCGGACCTGCGCGCGGTCGTCGACGAGCAGCGCAAGCTGGGCGCGCGCGGCGGGCAGGGTCGGGTCGTCCGGATAGCGCGCCTCGGCGCGCTTCAGGATGTCGATCGCCGCCGGGATGTCCTTCAGGAAGCCCACCGTCCATGCTTCCGCCATCGCACCATACGGGCCGGGCTGCGGCGGCGGAGGAGGCTCCGACCGCTCGGGGTCGGCGAGGGAGCGCGAATAGTATCCCCCGTAGACGGCGATCGCGCGGCGGCGCGGGTCGAGGCGGGGCGCCGCACGGGCAAAGAGCTTCGCGGCGGCCGCGAAGTCGTGATCGCCGCCGGCGGCCAGGGCGTCGAGCAGATCGAGCCGCGCCCGTTGCCCCGGCGTCAGGCGGAACCGCCGCGCCTGGCGGGCGGCTTCGAGGGAGACCTTGCGGCCGTCGTAGTTCAGCGAGGCCTCGGCCAGCGTCAGCCAGTCCTCGGCGCTGCGCGTCCCGGGCGGCTTGGCGCCGATCCGCGCCCGCTCGCGGCGCATATCCGGAGAGGACAGCGGCGAGGCCGGCATCCACGAGAACGAGTTGCGCAACGAAAGATAGAAGAGCATCTGCTCGCGGTCGTCGGGATTGACGATCACCACCTTGGACGGCGCCTGCCCGATGGTGGCGACGGCCGCTTCGCCGCCCGCCACCCGCAACGAGCCGTGCTCGTTGGAGAATTCGACGAGACCCTCCAGAACGATGATCGAGGTCTTGTCGCCGTCGACGGTCATCGTCCAGTCCGTGCCGCGGATCGCGGCCGCGGCGGCAGGGGTCTCCACGGTCAGCCCGTCGCCGCCGCGCTCGGCGCGGGCCCATATCGTCCCGGACTCCAGCCCGAGCGTGGAATCGGTGGAATCGCCGCCGATCTTCTTGACCACGAGCGTCGAGTTGCGGCCCATGCGGACCTGCGTCCTGTCCTCGAAAAGGATGGCGAGATGCCCCTGGGCGTTGGTGCGCAGGACATCGCCCGCCAGCAGGTCCTGCCTGACGTCGACGTCGCGCCACCGCGAAACGTCGAAGAAGCGGACCTCCTCGCCCACCTTGCGGGCGATCACGGTGCCCGCCGGGGGCTGATCGCGCGCAATGACGTCGGCGAATGCGGCAGAGCATGCCAGGCATGCCGCGAACGCAGCCGCGATCACCCGAACTCCAGACATCCGACGCCGCCCCTCTTTTCGGCAATCTAAGACCATCGGGCGAAAATTCTGTCAACTTTCCGTTTGCGCGGGAGCGCGCGTTACGGCAATCCTTGCGCTGCGTCGTGACCCCTTTCCAACAGCAAGACGAACCGAAGCGATGGACCTCCCGAATCTCGCCTCACCCGCCGACGAGACGGCGCCGCCGCTGCTCGACGACAGCCACTATTTCGACCATGTCAGGAAGATCAACGACGTCTACTACGACCAAGTCCGCCTGGCGGACCAGAAGGCCGCCTATATCTTCACCTTCATGATCGCCTTCCTCGTCAGTTCCAGCGAGGCACGCCAGATCTTCAGCGCCCAGCGCTACGAATCGGGCGAACCGCTCACCATCGCGCTGTCCGCCCTCGTGGGCCTGAGCCTCGTCGTGTCGCTGGTGTCGGCGATCCTCGTCGTGCTGCCGCGCTATTCGGAGAAATCGACGTCCCTTTTCTGGGGCGGCTGGAAGACCAACCGCGTCAAGCTGCTCGCGGCGAGGGCGCTCTGCGATCCGAAATATCTGTTCGAAGAATATCTCTCGAACATCGACGCGCTGGCGGCGATCAGCCGGGCGAAATTCGGCTTCCTGCGCGTCTCCTTCCGGGGTCTCGTGGTGGTGGTGGTCGGCTATGTCCTGCTGCTGGTCCTGCAGACCGGAACGAACACGCCCGCCTGACCGGGAGGAAGGCCGGCACGCTCATCGTGCTCGGCCGGAAAACCAATGGTACGGTCGCTCGGGATCGAACCGAGGACCTCCGGATCCACAATCCGGCGCTCTAACCATCTGAGCTACGACCGCGCGTCCATTCGGTGAGGCTGCAATACGGACAAACGACTAGGATTTCAAGGCCGGCCTTGGAGCCGGTGTCACGAGTCTGCGGCAAAAAAGAAAGGACCGGGGGAGGAGATCCGGTCCTTTCTTTCATGGGCCAGCGTCATCGCGCCGGCCGGCTTCCGTCGAAACGCAGGGAGGAAACCCTTTCGACGGAGCGCTTTCCTTCAATGCCTCAGGCGGCCTTGAGTTCCTGAACGCTCTTCTCGATCGCGGCCTTGATCGGCTGGGCGACCTCTTCGGCGGCCTTGGTGGCGATCGCCTGGATCTCCCTGGCCTGCTCGACGGTCCGCTCGAAGCTCTTGCGGAAGAAGGCGGTCTGAAGCTCGGCGACCTCGGCCAGCGTGCTCGCGCCAAGCAGAGCCTCGACGTGGGAGAAGCCGGCCTCGCTGTTCGCGCGCATCGCGGCAATCGTCTTCAGGGAAAGCTCGCTGCCGACGGTCTTGGCCTTCTCGAAGCTGCTCTCCATGGCCTTCTGCGCGTCTTCGGCGCCGGCCTTCATCTTGGCGTACACTTCCTTCGACTGCTCGACGCCCTTCTCGGTGAAGGCGCGGATCTGGTCGGTGGCCTTGCTGGCGTCAAAGCTGGGGAACTCAACGGTCTCGGTCGATTTCGCGGTCTTGGACATTTTCCTATCCTCTATCCGGCGGAGCATAAGGTGCCGCCTTGTTGATGATGGACAGCATATAAACACTCTTTTTGTGCAATGCAACATTTTTTGTGCGCTGCGATATAACCGGGCCGCCGGTTAACCACGGGGCCAGTTTCACCGCCCCCGGACGATCGGTCTTGTGGACGCGGTAGCGGCTTGCTTTTATTAACAATCCCTTAAAATGGACCGCTGCCGGGAGTTTGTTGGTGGCACGCGAAAGCTATTCGTTCATCGACATTGCCGCGCTGGACGCGGTGAGAGAGCATTTTGCCGCCGGCGACGCGGTGGTCGTCCTGTCCCTCGATCTGACCAGGATCGTGTGGGCCAACGGCGCGGGCGCCGAGCTTCTGGGGTTCAGCGGCGTCGAGGCCGCCATCGAGGCGGATTCCGGCCTCGGCCCCGCCGCGCGTCGGCAGATCGAGGCGACGCCCGGCTTCCCGCGGATCGGCGAGGGCCGGCAGATCGGCGTCCGGCTGAGCACCGGAACGACCAGCCATACCGCCGCACTTCTCGGCTCCTTCCTGAAGCTCGGCGAGGACGATGCCGGCATCATGCTCGCGATGCCCTTCCCCAACAGCGGGTCGCGCTCGCCCGCGGAGGTCGCGGCGCGCGCCATCTCCGGCTTCGAGCATGCCGGAAGCCACCTCGCCCTGCTCGACGACACGGGGGCGCCGCTGGCCTCCACGCCGGGCTTCGAGGCAATGGGGCTCCCGCCGGAGAGCCTGTCCGGTCTCGTGGCGGAAGCCGCCGAAGATGGCCGGCGCGTTGTCAGGAAGATCGAGACGGTGGACGGCCGGGATATCCCGATGGGCCTCGCCCGCCTGACCCGCACGCCGGGGCGCTACCTGCTGATCGCGGTCGATGAAAGCGCGTTCGGCGAGGAGGCCGAGGCGCCGCATGACGACGTCATCTCCGCCGATGCGGAGGATGCTTTCGTCGCGCCTGACGAACAGGACGAGCCTGCCGGACAAGCAGAGCCTGCCGGGCAAGTAGAGTCTAATGGACAAGACGGGCCTGCCACCGAGGAACCGACGCTTGTAGAGGAGTCGCCTCCGGCCGGCGAAGAGGTCCAACCCGACGCCGTGGCGCCTGCGCCCTCCCCCGGACAGCCGCCGGCCGCGATGACACGCGACGCGGCGCCGATCCGCTTCGTCTGGCGAACCGATGCCGAAGGCCGGTTCAGCGCGATCTCGCTGGAATTCCTGGACGCCGTCGGCGGCACGGAGAACGACATCATCGGGCAGCGTTTCGGCGACGTCGCCCGGCGGCTCGGCATCGACGCCAGCGGCGAGATCGCCGCGCTGCTGGACAGGCGCGACACCTGGTCGGGCCGTTCGGTTCTGTGGCCCGTCGCCAGCGGCGAATGGCTTGTGCCCGTCGATCTCGCCGCCCTCCCGACCTACGGCCGCGACCGGACATTCGAGGGGTTTCGAGGCTTCGGCGTCGTCCGGGTGGCGGATTTCGTCGTGCGCGACGACAAGGCATCCGGACACACAGAACCTTCGGAGGAACCCGCGGCAGAGCTCCCCGGCGGGCACGAAGACCCGTTCAAGGGAGAACCCCCCGTCCTTCTCACGGCGGAAAAGCCGGCGCGGCCGTTCGGCCGCAAGGTCATCCGGCTGGACGAGCACCGGGCGCCGGCAGGCGACAGGACCCTCAGCCCGCTGGAACGCAGCGCGTTCCATGAAATCGGCGAGCAGCTGAGGCGCAGCGGGTGTGCCGATCCCGGCCGCCGAGGAGACGGACGAGGCAGCAGCCGACGCCTTCCCCGCGGAGCCGGGTCCCGAGGACGACGCCGGCCGTGAGGACATGCCCGCCACCGAAGCCGAAGGCCCAGCCGCCAGCGCCCAGGAAGAGAGTACCGCAGAGGCCCACGACGAGCCGGCGGCGGCGCATGCCGAGCCGCCGCCGATCAAAAAGACGGGATTTTTGCCGTCCGCCTTCGCGGAACGCGAGGAACCGCGCGCCGACACCTCCATCCTCTCGCAACTGCCCATCCCCGTGCTGGTGCACTCCGGAGACGCGCTGCACTATGCCAATGCGGCGTTCCTCGACCTGAGCGGCTATGACAGCGTGGAGGACCTTGCCCGGCATGGCGGACTCGATGTGCTGCTTTCCGGTCCCGCAGCGGATCGCGGCCATGGCGGCAACCGCATGGCGCTCACCACCCGCGACGGCGAGACCGTTCCGGTCAGCGCGTTCCTCCAGTCGGTGCCATGGCTGGGCGGCAAGGCGCTGCTGCTCACCCTCACCCGGCAACCGGCCGTGGCGCCCGCTCCGCCGGCCGACGCTCCCCTGGAAGCGGACCTGAAGAAGCGCGTCGACGAACTGCGCACCATCCTCGACACCGCGACGGACGGCGTCGTCCTGATGGACAAGGAGGGCAACGTCCGCTCGATCAGCCGTCCCGCGGAGGCGCTCTTCGGCTATGACAGCGAAACCGTCGTGGGAAAACCCTTCGTCTCGCTGTTCGCCATCGAAAGCCAGCGCGCCGCTGCCGACTATCTCGCCGGGCTGGCGGAAAACGGCGTCGCCAGCGTCCTGAACGACGGCCGGGAGGTCATCGGGCGCGAGGCGCAAGGGCGCTTCATCCCGCTCTTCATGACCATCGGCCGCCTGCCCGGCGACAGCGGCTTCTGCGCCGTGCTGCGCGACATCACCCAGTGGAAGCGCGCCGAGCAGGACCTCACGCAGGCCCGCGCCCAGGCCGAGCGCACATCGTCTCAGAAATCGGATTTCCTGGCGCGCGTCAGCCACGAGATCCGCACGCCCCTCAACGCCATCATCGGCTTTTCCGAACTGATGCTGGACGAGAAATTCGGCCCCGTCGCCAACGACCGCTATCGCGACTACCTGCGCGACATCAACCGCTCGGGCAACCACGTGCTGGATCTCGTCAACGACCTCCTGGACATCTCCAAGATCGAGGCCGGCCAGCAGGAGATGGATTACGAGGCCGTCGCGCTCAACGATGCGCTGGCCGAGACGGTGGCCATGATGCAGCCGCAGGCGAACCGCGAGCGGGTGATCATCCGCTCCAGCTTCGCCTCGAAGCTTCCGGAAGTGGTCGCCGACCTGCGCAGCGTGCGGCAGATCGCGCTCAACATCCTGTCCAACGCAGTCCGCTATACGCAGGCCGGCGGGCAGGTGATCGTCTCGACCTCGCACGAGCCCAGCGGCGAGGTCCTGATGCGCGTGCGCGACACCGGCATCGGCATGACGCAGACGGAGATCGAGCAGGCGCTGAAGCCGTTCAAGCAGCTCAACGCGCTGAAGCGGCCGCGCGGCGACGGCACCGGGCTCGGCCTGCCCCTCACCAAGGCGATGGTCGAGGCGAACCGCGCGAAATTCGCCATCTATTCCACGCCGGGCGAAGGAACCATGGTGGAGGTAACGTTCCCGGCGACTCGCGTCCTTGCCGGATGAGCCTCCCGGCCCGTCAAGAAAAAGGCGCCCGGAGGGGCGCCTGAATGGAAAGGGCTGTCACGCTGGTCGAGCGAAGGATTTCCGCGCAATGCAAGAAATTCCTCGAATTCACGCACGACTATCCAGTCCAACCCTTACCAAGTCCTTAACCGGACGGCGCGAAGTTTAGGAATGTGTATCATCCGTGAAATCGGGGTTAATTCCGGCTTCGCAATTCGTTAACCGCCCTGCGGCAGCGGCGTGAACCCGCGGGACGGCGTAGGGGCGTCCCCTTTCGCCACCCCTTCACGGCGAAATGCCTTGACGCCGGCCGACGAAGGGCTTTGGGGTGTGCGCGCCATGAAGCTGCCCACCGGCCTCAGAACCTTTTTCGCGACGCGGCGGCCCCGGGTGTGGTGGAGCGCGGGCATCGTGTTCTCCTGCCTGCTGTTCGTCTACGTTGCCGTTCCGATCATCGCCGCCTCGCGAATCGACAGGGAACGCATCGCCTTCGAACTGAGCGCCTGGAGCGGCTACCGGGTCACGATCGAGCAGGATCCGGAGATCCGTCTTTTTCCGCTGCGCGCGATTCTGACCGACATGAAGCTGAGTGACTGGAAGGGCGAAGGGCCGCCGGTCCTCTCAGCCGAGCGCACAACCGTCGACCTGGAAGCCTTTCCGGGGCTCATTGGCGACGTCTATATCTGGCGCGTCCGCCTCCAGAGCCCGGTGCTGCGGGTGGAGCGCGACGCCAACGGGATATACCTGCCGCGACTGCCCGGCGGCGGCCGGATGGCCAATGCGGTAAAGGATGCGCAGGTCATCACAGCCACGAACCCCAGCAACCCCGACTTCTCCTCCATGGCCGGCGACCCCTTCGGCGTCGTCAAGTTCACCGACGGAAGGATCATCGACGAGGACGGGGCGGGCATCGTCTCGAACTGCGAAGGCATCGTTTCCTGGCCCAGTCTCGAAAAGCCGGGATCGCTGCGCGCCACCGGCGTGTGGAGAGGCGAGACGGTCAATGTCGAGCTTTCCTCCAACGAGCCGATGATGCTTCTGACCGGAGGAACCGGCCAGGCCCGCTTCTCCTTCTCCGGCGCGCCAGGCAACGCCACCTTCGAGGGAAAAGTCAACCTTTCGAGCAAGCCCTTCATCGACGGGGAAGGAACGTTCTCGACCTCCTCGCTGCGCAGGATGCTCGAATGGTCGCGGGCCTATTCCGGCCCCCATCCCGGCATCAACACGGTGTCGGCGACGGGGCACCTGCAGGGCGGCGAGGACCGGATCAAGCTCGACGATCTCGCGCTGTCCGTCGACGGCAGCGCGGGCACCGGCGGCGTGGAGATCGACCTCCACGCGCCGCGCCCCGTCATCTCGGGAACGCTGGCATTCCAGAAAGTCGACATGACCTCCTTCCTGTCGCTCCTCACCTCGACGGGAGCCGACGGATTGCCGCGGATCAGCGAGGTCGACAGCGATTTCAGCCAGACGCTCGATCTCGATCTGCGCATGTCCGCCGTCCAGGCCAATGCCGGCGCCGTGCTGCTCTCCGACGTGGCGGCGACGGCCCAGGTGCGGGACGGGCTCGCGGTCTTCGACCTCTCCGACGCAAGGGCCTTCGACGGAACGGTGCAGGCGGGGCTGCGCATGGACCGCAAGGGCGACGCGACCCAGGTCGAGGCGAGCCTGCGGGCCACCAACATAGACGGGCTGCTGCTGGCGCAGGAGGCGGGACTGTCGGACATCATCCCGTCGGGACGTGCCTCCATCGCATTCGACCTCAAAGGACCCGTGGAACACTGGGAGACCTATTCCGACAAGCTGAACGGCACGCTCGACGTCAAGTTCGGCCCGGGAACGCTGAACGGCTTCGACATGCAGGCGTTTCTCGCCAAGACCAGGGAGGGCGATTTCTTCCCGCTGAAGAGCGTAAGCAAGGGCAGCCTGCCCATCGAGAAGCTGACGATCGCCGGGGACATCACAGGCAATCTTTTCCGCCTCGCCTCCGCCGAGATCGTTTCGAGCGCAGGGCTGATCTCGCTCAGCGGTCTGGTCTCCTATTCCGGCGAGGGCCTTGCCCTCACCGGCGCGGTGCGCGACGCAGCCGGCAACGCCGGCGGGCCGGGCTTCTTCGTGGGCGGCACTTGGTCGGAGCCGTTCATCTCTCCCGGCGCCCCGGCGCCCCACAGCGAATGACGGACAGGCCGAAACGGCTCAGCCGCGCTGTGCCGCCTGTTCGTCGCGCAGGCGCTGCACCTCGCGGCGCTTGTTGAAGACGGAAGCGACGATCACGCCAGCCGCCACGATGCCGATCAGGATGGTGCAGGCGGCGTTGATCTCGGGCGTCACGCCGAGCCGGACCTGGCTGTAGATCTTCATCGGCAAGGTGGTGGCGCCCGGCCCGGAGGCGAAGCTGGCGATCACCAAATCGTCGAGCGACAGGGTGAAGGCCAGCATCCAGCCCGAGACGATGGCCGGCAGGATGACCGGCAGCGTCACCTGGAAGAAGGTTTTCACCGGCGTCGCGCCGAGATCCATCGCCGCTTCCTCCAGCGAACGGTCGAAAGTCAGCAGGCGCGACTGCACCACCACGGCGACGAAGCACATGGTGAGCGTGATGTGGGCCAGCGTCACCGTCACGAAGCCGCGGTCGAAGCCGACCGCCACAAAGAGCAGGAGCAGCGACAGGCCGGTGATGACGTCCGGCATGACCAGCGGGGCGAAGACCATGCCGGAGAAAAGCATTCTGCCCCGGAAGCGGGTGTAGCGCGTCAGCGCGAGCGCAGCCATCGTGCCCAGCACAGTCGCCACGGTCGCCGAGAGGAGGCCGACCCTGATCGTCACCCAGGCCGCATCCATCAGCCCCTGGTTCTGGAAGAGCGAGCCGTACCATTTCGTGGAGAACCCGCCCCAGACGGTGACGAGCTTGGACTCGTTGAAGGAGTAGATGACCAGGAGCACGATCGGCAGATAGAGGAACGCCAGGCCCAGGAAGACCGACGTGACGTTGAAGCGGGACCAGGTCTGGTTCATCGGCCCTGCTCCTGCGCCTTGGCCTGAGCCTGCTGGAAGAAGACGATCGGCACGATCAGGATGAGCAGCAGGATCACCGCCACGGCCGACGAAACCGGCCAGTCGCGATTGGCGAAGAACTCGTTCCACAGCGTCTTGCCGATCATCAGCGTCTGCGAGCCGCCAAGCAGGTCGGGGATGACGAACTCGCCCACCGCCGGGATGAAGACCAGCAGGCAGCCGGCCACGACACCGGGGATCGAGAGCGGGAAGGTGATTTTCCAGAACGCCATGATCGGCGGGCAGCCGAGGTCCTCCGCAGCCTCGATCAGCGAATAGTCCATCTTCTCCAGCGCCGAATAGAGCGGCAGAACCATGAAGGGCAGGTAGGAATAGACGATGCCGATGAAGATCGCCGTATATGTGTTCAGGATGATCAGCGGCTCGCTGATGATGCCCGTCGCCAGCAGCACCTGGTTGAGCAGGCCCTCCGGCTTCAGAATGCCGATCCAGGCATAGACGCGGATCAGAAACGAGGTCCAGAAGGGAAGGATCACCAGCATCAGCAAGGTCGGCCGGATGGTGGTCGGCGCGCGCGCCATGCCGTAGGCGATCGGGTAGCCGACCAGCAGCGTGAGCAGGGTCGAGACCGCGGCGATCACCACGCTCGACACATAGGCGTTGAAATAGAGCGGGTCCTGCGTCAGCCATACATAGTTGTCGAAGCTGAGCTCCTTGAGGCCGGAGAGCAGGCCGCCTATGCCCTCGCTCAGATCGAAGGACGGCGTGTAGGGCGGCATCGCGATCGCCGTCTGCGACAGCGATATCTTGAAGACGATGAGGAAGGGAACGAGGAAGAAGAACAGCAGCCAGAGATAGGGGACGATGATGACGAGGCGGTTCAGCACCGCATTGACCGGGCCGCCCGCCTTCACGGCCGTGGTGCTCATGGCTGCATCGGTCATCGCCACCCCCTACCGCGTCAGCACGACGCCGGCGTCCGGCCGGAAGGACACCCAGGCGCTGTCGCTCCAGGTCAGCGGATCCTCCGTCACGCGCTGGGCGTTGAGGCTGGAGGCCCGCACGATCTGGCCGTCGCCCAGCCTGACGTGATAGACCGTCATGTCGCCGAGATAGGCGATGTCGTAGACCTCGCCCTGAAGCGCGTTCACCGCGTCGGCGGGCCGCTTCGACGACACCCTGATCTTCTCCGGCCGGATCGCGAAGGCGACATCGGCGCCCGCCGCGGCGTCGCCGGCGTTCTCCACCGTGATCTCGGCGCCGCTCGGCCCGGTGATACGCACCGTGTTCGCCTGCCGGTCGGCGACCTTGCCCTCGAACATGTTGATGTTGCCCACGAAGCCCGCGACGAAGCGCGACGTCGGCGCCTCGTAGACCTCCGCCGGCGTCGCCACCTGCATGACCTGGCCCTTGTCCATGATGGCGATGCGGTCGGCCATGGTCATCGCCTCCTCCTGGTCGTGGGTGACGACGACGAAGGTGAGTCCGAGTTCCTGCTGGAGATCCATCAGCTCGAACTGCGTCTCCTCGCGCAATTTCTTGTCGAGCGCGCCGAGCGGCTCGTCGAGCAGCAGGACCTTCGGGCGCTTGGCGACCGAGCGGGCGAGCGCCACGCGCTGGCGCTGGCCGCCGGAAAGCTGATGCGGCTTGCGCTTGGCGAACTGCTCCAGCTTCACCAGCTTCAGCATCTCGGCGACGCGCCTTGCGATATCCGCCGCCGGCATGCCTTCCTGCTTCAGGCCGAAGGCGATGTTCTTCTCCACCGTCATGTGCGGGAAGAGCGCATAGGACTGGAACATCATGTTGACCGGCCGCCGGTAGGGCGGAATGCCCCGCAGGTCCTGCCCGTCGAGAAGGATGCGGCCGGAAGTAGGCTCCTCGAAGCCGGCCAGCATCCTGAGCAGCGTGGACTTGCCGCAGCCCGAGGCGCCGAGAAGCGCGAAGAACTCGCGCTCGAAGATCGTCAGCGTGAGGTCGTTCACCGCCGTGAACTCGCCGAACCGCTTGGTGACGTTCTCGAACCGGATATACGGCTTGGCATTCGGGTCGTTCCACGGCGCGAACGACCTCCTGATGCTGCCGAGAGATTTCATGTCCCCCTCCGTCCCCGCTGGTTGCCCCTTATGAAAACCCCGGCCTGGAGGCCGGGGTTTCGAGGTCGGCCTATTGTCCGGTGACGACCTTCGTCCACATGCGGGTCACGTTGCGCTGCGTCTTCGGGTCGAGCGCGCCGACCGTGAACAGGTTCTTCATCGTCGTCTCGTCCGGATAGACGGCCGGGTCGTCGAGGATCGCCTTGTCGACGAACTGCTGCGAGGCCTTGTTGCCGTTGGCGTAGAAGACGGCGTTGGACGCCTTGGCGATCACCTCCGGCTTGAGCAGATAGTTGATGAAGGCATGCGCCTCGTCGACATGCGGGGCGTCCGCCGGTATCGCCAGCATGTCGAACCACATCTCGGCGCCCTCCTTCGGCACCGAATAGGCGATATTGACACCCGCCTTTGCCTCCTCCGCCCGGTCGCGCGCCTGGAAGACGTCGCCCGACCAGCCGATGGCCACGCAGATGTCGCCGTTGGCGAGCGCGTTGATGTATTCGGAGGAATGGAACTTGCGCACGAAGGGCCGGACCTTCAGAAGCATGTCCTCGACCTTCTGGAGGTTGTCCGGCGAATTGTCCTCGGGATCGAGGCCGAGGAACTTCAGCGCGGTCGGGATCACGTCGGTCGGCGAATCGAGGAAATAAACGCCGCAGTCCTTCAGCTTGGCCATGCTGTCGGGATTGAAGACCGTGTCCCAGCTATCGATCTTGTCGATGCCGAGGGCGGCCTTCACCTTGTCGACATTGTAGCCGATGCCGACCGTGCCCCACATGTAGTCGGTCGCATATTCGTTGCCGGGGTCATACTTGGCCGTGCGCTCGTTGATGACGTCCCAGGTGTTCACGAGATTGGGCAGCTTCGACTTGTCAAGCTTCTGGAAGACGCCAGCCTGGATCTGGCGCGACAGGAAGTTGGCCGTCGGCACCACCACGTCGTAGCCAGAACCGCCGGCGAGCAGCTTGGTCTCCAGGATCTCATTCGAATCGAAGACGTCGTAGACGACCTTGATGCCGGTTTCCTTGGTGAAGTCGTCGAGGATGGAGCTGTCGATGTAATCCGACCAGTTGAAGACGTTGACGACTTTTTCCTGCGCCTGGGCGCCGAAGGCGATAAAGCTCGCGAGGGCTGTCGCTGCGGTCAGGCGAAGCGCGTGGGGAAACATTCAGTTCTCCTCTGTTTAGTCCTTCCCGGATCGCACAGCGGTCCTTCACGACCGGGTTCGTCCGGCGAGCCTATTGGCGTTTCCACGAGCCGACAAGCGCGAAAATCCGCCGCGCCCAGGGGAAGCATGCCGTCGATCAGTGCGGTCCGGAAATGCCGGTGGGCCTGACGGGGGCGGAAGACGGCTGGCGGCGGAACTCGACGACGAGATAGGAAAGCAGCGCCAGGAAGACGACGGATCCCCCCAGCAGCGTGCGGGCGGACGGTACCTCGGAATGCGCCAGCCAGACCCAGATGGGTCCGAGGATCGGCTCGAAAGTGCCGAGCAGGGCGGCAAGCGCTGCCGGAACCAGCCGCGCCCCCGACGCGAAAAGCGCCAGGCCGAGGCCGAGGTTGAGGGCACCGAAGGCGAAGAGCAGGCCCATGTCGCGCGGCGAGACCGCGAAGCTGCCGGCCCGGGTCGCGGCGAAGGTCATGGCGAAGACCGCGGCAAGGCAGGTCGCCGGCGTCATGCGCACCTCGGAGAAACGCCGGGTGATCACGGTCGCCGAAGCCAGGGCCATGGTGATGAGGGCGGCCAGCCCGTCACCGACCGGCGAAACCTCGCCGGTCAGCGATTCCGACACCATGATCGAGACGCCGCAGATGACGGCGGCGACGGCAAGCCAGGTGCCCATGCTCACGTTCTCGCGAAAGATCAGCCATGCCATCAGCGCGGCGACCAGCGGCACGCCGGCCTGCATCAGCAGGATGTTGGCAACCGTGGTGTAGCCCAGCGCGACCACGAAGGCGGTCGAGGCGATCGCGAAGCAGCACGCCACCGCGAAGCCCGGCCGGCCCATGCCGAGGAAGATGCGCAGCGTGCCGCGCGCGCCGTCGCGCCAAAGCATGAAGCCGACGAGGAAGAGGATCGCCCATAAGGATCGCCAGAAGACGATCGTCCACGGATCGTCCGTTTCGATGAAGCGGGCGATCGCGCCGCCAAAACTCCAGCAGACGGCGGACAGGAAGACGAGCAGCGCACCCAGCCGTTCCTCCCGCGCGGACGCCTGCTGACTCTGGAAAGGCTGGGAGGCGGTTTCGGTCATGGCACGACGGCCGGCTGTCCTGTCTGTCGGTCGGGTAGGGGCACGCTTGCGAATCTGCTATCAGCAGCACGAAACGGCGGCGTGATCCAGCACCGGGCCACAATTGAGGCAAGGCAGCGATTTGCCGGGCGCCGCCTGCCGCGTTAAAACCTGCAATGAAATGACGAGTTTTATGCCATGAAGGAATACAGGCCCGTTTTCGAGCCCCGCGAACTGAAGGCGCTTTCCGTCCTCCAGCCCTGGCGCACGGCCGCCGCGCTGGTCTTCGACTGGCTGGTGATCGCCGCGGCGATCGCGGCAAGCGTATATTTCGGCGGCGTCTGGCTCTACCTCCTCGCCGTGGCGCTGATCGCGGGACGCATGCATGCCTTCGGCGTGCTGATGCACGAGGCGGCGCACTTCCGCTTCCTGAAGAACCGCCGCGCGGCCGAGTGGATCATGGACGTGTTCGCCGCCTGGCCGATCATGGCGACGGTGGACGGCTACCGGCAGAACCATCTGGCGCATCACCAGCACACCAACACCGACAAGGACCCCGACTGGATCGCCAAGCTCGGCACGGCGTCCTTCACCTTCCCGCAAAGGGTCCGCTACATGGTGGCGAATCTGCTGGGCTACCTCGTCGCGGTCAGTTCCGTGCGCGACATAAGGCACATCCGCGCGCGCATCACCAAAAACCTTCAGCCGGCGCTCGCCTACAAGCTGGCGCGCATCGGCTTCTATCTCGCCGCCCTCGTCCTCGTCGGCGTGCTCGGCATCTGGAAGGGTTTTCTTCTCTACTGGGTGGTGCCGTTCCTGACGCTCTTCTTCCTGTTCGTCTATGTCCGCAGCGTCGCGGAGCATTTCGGCAGCATGGACTACGACGAGGAGCTCGGCAGCACCCGCACCGTGTTCCCGCATCTGTGGGAGCGCCTCTTCTTCGCCCCGCACAACATCAACTACCACCTCGAGCACCACCTGTTCCCGGGGGTGCCGTTCTACAACCTGCCGAAGCTTCACGAGCTGCTGATGCGCGACCCCGTCTACCGGGCGCAGGCGCACATCACGCGCGGCTATTCCACCGGCGTGGTGCGCGAGTGCCTCGCCGGCGCATCCTCGGACGCCGCACAGCCCACGCTTCACTGAAAGTCGAAGGCGCTGAGGCCCGTCACCATCTCGTCGAGGCCGAGCGGCCGGGTCATCGGCGGCTCGGCCCGCGACAGGCAGCCGATCCGCTCGCACAGCCGGCAGGCAGGCCCCGCCGCCGTCAGCGCGGACGGCGCCGCCGGCTTACCCGGCTGGACGGACGCCGGCAGGGCCGCGCCGTAGACCACCTCGTCCTGAAAAGCGAGATCGCAGCCGAGAAGCAGCGCGGTGCGCCGCGGCCGCTCGTTGAAGGCGCCCTGCGGCCCCTCCAGCGTGCGCGAGACGGTGAGGAACCGGCCGCCGTCCGGCATCTCGACGGCGTCGACCAGCACCTGGCCAGGCTGCGCGAAGGCAGAATGCATCTGGAGTTTCGGACAGCCGCCGCCGAAGCGGCGGTGCGGAAAGCCCTGCGCGCCGAGACGGCACAGCCGGTTGCCCGCATGGTCGATCTCGACAAGGAAAAAGGGGACGCCGGCCGCCCCCTGGCGTTGCAGCGTAACGAGTCGCGTCGCCGCCTGCTCGAACGACACCGCGAAGCGGGAGCGCAGCACGTCGATGTCGTAGCGCGCCCGCTGCGCCGCCTGGAGAAAGGCGGCATAGGGCATCATCAGCGCGTGCGCGGCGTAGCGCGCCAGCTCGAAACGGGCGAGGCGGCGCGCCTCGTCGGTGGAGAGGTCCAGCGCCTTCGCCCCGGCGGCGACCACGACCGCCATGCGGATCAGGCAGGCCTCCATCGCCACCTCCCGCAACTGGTCGAAGGGCGAGAGCCGCTCGGACAGGAAGAGCCGCTGCGAGTGGCGGTCGTAGCGGCGGCGCCAGTTGGGCATGGTCGCCACCGGCAGAACCTTGACGACGATGCCGTGCTCGCGGCGCAGCCAGTCCTTCAAGGCGCCCATCAGCTCCTCGCCGGGCGCCAGCAGCTTGCCGAACGCCTCGGCCTCCTCCTCGATCGCCGGAAAGTGACAGGGGCGCCGCTCGAACGCGTCGCGCATCTCGTCCATCGGCAGACGGGCGGCCGAAAGGGCGGCGGCCCTGCCCTCGCCTGCCATCAGCTCGGAAAGGTCGGAGAGCCGCGCCGCCTGCTCCCGATAGGCGCGGTAGAGCTTGACCATCGCCGCCGCCGCATTCGGCGCGGCCTCCGCGGTCTCGATCATCTCCTGTTCGCCGGGCAACTCGCCGGCCAGAAGAGGATCGGAAAAAACCTCACGCAGCGCCGCAACCGCGCCCCCCGCCTCTCCCTGCAAATCGCCGGCGTCGATCCCGTAGACCGAGGCGAGCCGCAGCACGAGCTGGACGGTGATCGGCCGCTGGTTGCGCTCGATCAGGTTGAGGTAGGAGGGCGAGATGCCGAGCCCCTCGGCCATCGCCGTCTGGGTGAGGCCCTTCTGGTTGCGGATGCGGCGGATGCGCGGGCCCGCGAAAATCTTCTGCTCAGCCATTGACGCGCGTATCCCGGCATGCCGGCGGGACAGCGCGCCCCTCTGTCCTGCCGGACATCTCCCCCATACGGGCGGAGATCGGCAGTTTCGATATCCTCGCCTTTCCTGCGGCGTTGGAGATCGGCGAAACCGGAAATGCCATCCGATCTCCGCCCGTGTGGGGGAGATGTCTTGCAGGACAGAGGGGGGCAACGAAGGGCGCTTTCACCGCCATGCCCTGCAGATGCGATTTACAATATTTTACAGAAGCGCTCACGGTTACCCAATAAAATAGGATTTACAATTTTTACAAATTTACAACGCCATGCTGTCAAACTCAATACTGATTTTCTCCATTTTCCTGTCGAATTTGCGATTTGTCTCGTGCCTTTTTGCATCGCAATGTAAACATCGTCACATCCGCTTCGCCACCGCTTCCAAGTGGCAAATCCAAAGCAAGACCAGAGGAAAAGGTCGATGACTGATTTTTACAATCTCATTCCCTCGGCGCCGCAGGGCCGTTTCGACGGCATCGAGCGGCCGTATTCGCCGGACGACGTGAAGCGGCTGCGCGGCTCGGTCGAGATCAGGCACACGCTGGCGGAGAACGGCGCGAACCGGCTGTGGAAGCTCGTCAACGAAGAGGGTTTCGTCAACGCGCTCGGCGCGCTCTCCGGCAACCAGGCCATGCAGATGGTGCGCGCCGGGCTGAAGGCGATCTATCTCTCCGGCTGGCAGGTGGCGGCGGACGCAAACACGGCGTCGGCGATGTATCCCGACCAGTCGCTCTATCCGGCCAACGCCGCGCCGGAGCTCGCAAAGCGCATCAACAAGACGTTGCAGCGCGCCGACCAGATCGAGACCGCCGAGGGCAAGGGCCTGTCGGTCGAGACGTGGTTCGCGCCGATCGTCGCCGATGCGGAAGCCGGCTTCGGCGGGCCGCTCAACGCCTTCGAGATCATGAAGGCCTTCATCGAGGCGGGCGCGGCCGGCGTCCATTACGAGGACCAGCTCGCCTCGGAGAAGAAGTGCGGCCATCTCGGCGGCAAGGTGCTGATCCCGACCGCCGCTCATATCCGCAACCTCGACGCCGCGCGGCTCGCCGCCGACGTGATGGGCACGCCGACGCTGATCATCGCGCGCACCGACGCCGAGGCCGCCAAGCTCTTGACCTCCGACATAGACGAGCGCGACCAGCCCTTCGTCGATCACGACAAGGGCCGCACGGTGGAAGGCTTCTATCAGGTGCGGAACGGCATCGAGCCCTGCATCGCCCGCGCCATCGCCTATGCGCCGCATTGCGACATGATCTGGATGGAGACCGGCAAGCCGGACCTCGAACAGGCACGCAAGTTCGCCGAGGCCGTCCACAAGGCGCATCCCGGCAAGAAGCTCGCCTACAACTGCTCGCCCTCCTTCAACTGGAAGAAGAACCTGGACGACGCCACGATCGCGAAATTCCAGCGCGAGCTCGGCGCCATGGGCTACAAGTTCCAGTTCATCACGCTCGCCGGCTTCCACCAGCTCAACCACGGCATGTTCGAGTTGGCGCGCGGCTACAAGGACCGGCAGATGGCCGCCTATTCTGAGCTTCAGGAGGCCGAGTTCGCCTCGGAGGCCAACGGCTACACCGCCACCAAGCACCAGCGCGAGGTCGGCACCGGCTATTTCGACGCCGTTTCCATGGCGATCACCGGCGGCAAGTCGTCGACCACCGCCATGCACGAGTCGACCGAGCACGACCAGTTCCGTTTGCAGGCCGAGTTCCGCCCGGCCGCCGAGTAACCTCGGGGGGAGGTGCGGGGGCAAGGCGCCGCAAGCCGCCGCCCCGGCTTCCCTTCCCGAAAACAGCATCCGCAAAGGAGGACACGATGACGCCCAAGACCCGCGTGAAGGAACGTGCGGAAGAACAGGCCTCGGCCATGAGCGAGGACCAGCAGGCGGTGATCCGGATGGTCGCCAACGACCTACACCGGCTGAACCAGGCCGTCATGAAGGCGGTCGAGGCCGGCGTGTCGGTCGAGCTCGTGCGCTCGGCCCGCCACCATGGCGGCAACGGCAACTGGGGCGACCTGCTCATCCCCGTCGTCGTCACCCAGTCCGCCGCGACGGCCTGATCCGGGCCCTCGCCGAAACGCTTGCCGCGGCCGCCTGCACCGGGCGGCCGCGCCGCGTTGCGCGGACGAAGGCCGCCGGCTGTGCGTATCGGCGGCTCCATCCCTTCCCTTTCGGGGAAAAACGCGTCTATAGTTCCGACATCTGCAATCATTCTGGTGCTGAATGCCGCCTGCCAAGAAGGAAGCGCGTCCCTCCGGCCGCGGGAGCCGCGCGCGTACGCCTCAGTTCGTCAAGAACCTCCGCGGCGTGAAGAACTGGCGCGAAGCCGCCGAATGGCTGGAATTTCGCAGCATCGAGGACATCGAGTGCATCACGCCCGATCAGGCGGGCGTTGCCCGCGGCAAGATGATGCCTTCGAGCAAGTTCACCTCGAACACTTCGCTGGCGCTGCCCTCCGCGCCGTTCATGATGACGATTTCCGGCGACTATCCGGAGGACGGCAACGGCTTCTCCTATCCGGAGGACGACGGCGACCTCAAGCTGGTGCCGGATCTGTCGACGCTGTCCGTCGTGCCGTGGGAGGACGACCCCACCGCGCAGGTCATCTGCGACCTGGTGCACCAGGACGGCCGCTCGGTCGAGTTCACGCCGCGCAACGTGCTGAAGCGGGTCGTCGCGGCCTATGACAAGGCGGGGCTGAGGCCCGTGGTCGCGCCGGAGATCGAGTTCTACCTGGTGCGCAAGAACCCCGACCCGGACTATCCGCTCGTGCCGCCGGTCGGCCGTTCCGGCAGACCGATCGCCGGCGGCTCGGGCTATTCGATCGCCGGCGTCAACGAGTTCGACGAGTTGATCGACGACATCTACCATTTCTCCGAGAGCCAGGGGCTCGAGATCGATACGCTGATCCATGAGGAAGGTGCGGGCCAGCTCGAGATCAACCTGCGCCATGGCGACCCCGTCGAGCTGGCCGACCAGGTCTTCCTGTTCAAGCGCACGATCCGCGAGGCGGCGCTGAAGCACGACACCTATGCGACCTTCATGGCCAAGCCGATACAGGGACAGCCGGGATCGGCCATGCATATCCACCAGTCGGTGCTCGACAAGAAGACCGGCAAGAACATCTTTTCCGACGCCGACGGCGCGGAGACCGATGCGTTCCGCCACTTCATCGGCGGCATGCAGGCGCATGTGCCGAACGCGCTCGTCATGTTCGCGCCCTATGTGAACTCCTACAGGCGGCTGACCCAGGCCGCGTCTGCGCCGGTCAACAACAAATGGGGCTACGACAACCGTACGACCGCCTTCCGCGTGCCCCGCTCCGACCCCTCGGCGCGGCGCGTCGAGAACCGCATCCCCTCCTCCGACGCCAATCCCTATCTGGCGCTGGCTGCGTCGCTTGCCTGCGGCCTGATCGGCATGACCAGGAAGCTCGTCCCGGAAGACGCTGTGATCACGACCGCCAACGAGGACGAGATCGACCTGCCGCGCGGCCTATTGGAAGCGGTCGACCTCTTCGAGGCCGATGCCGACCTGCGCGAGGCGCTGGGCGACGGCTTCGTCTCCACCTATGTGGCCATCAAGCGGGCGGAGTTCGAAACCTTCATGGAAGTCATCAGCCCGTGGGAGCGGGAATATCTGCTGCTGAACGTGTGAGATGAGTCGGTCGTTGTTCGTCGGTCGTCGGTCGAATGGCTCCCATATTTTCCTATCGACCGACGACCGAC
>JAFKJW010000135.1 GCA_017305925.1 Hyphomicrobiales bacterium
CGGGAGGAGATCGGCAGCTTTGCTATTTTCGCCAATCCCATACATTGGCGATTGGCGAAATCAGAAGTGACAGCCGATCTCCCCCGTGTGGGGGAGATGTCCGGCAGGACAGAGGGGGGCGCCGTAGAACGCCTCCCTAATCCTCACTGAAACGAAGCCGACCTCCCGGCGTTTACACCGCGTCGTCGAACATGTGCTTCCTGACTTCCTCGACGTCGATCTTGGCGAACTCGTCGGAAAGCTTGTAGGCGTCCGCGTCGGCCTTGACCTTGTCGTGGTCGAAGCCGTTCGCGGCCTTGATCAGCTCGTTGGTGCAGACGTCTTCCGCCTTCACCGGATTGCTGATCTGGCCGATCTTCAGGATCTCGTCGAAGAAGGCCTGCCAGCTCGCCATGTCGTGCGAGCCCCAGCCTTCGCGCTTGTCCATGTCGCCGCGGAACACGTTGTCCTGCTGGAGCAGGGACGTCGTGCCGAGCTCCGGCCCGGTGTTCTTGGCGAAGGCGGGGAACTGCTCGAACACGGCCTCGACCGCCGCGCGCGGGTTGTGGTGGCCGAATTCGAGGCCCATCGCCCAGCCGCGGAGGTATTTTTCCAGAAACGCCTTCTTGTCGGCGTCCTCAAGGTCGGCGGCGCGCACCACGAAGGTGTTGGCCGGCAGCTTGGATTTCTGTACGCCCAGCCAATAGTCGAACTTCAGGCCGCGGGCGATCCATTCGGCGCGCAGGCCCTCCCAGGAAAGCGCGGCGTCGCCCTGGCCGCCGGCGAGCGCCGTGCCCCAGGTCGGCCAGCCGGCCTCCACATAGTTCACCTTCTTCACGTCGACGCCCTGCGCGGCCAGCATCGGGTCGACGATCGACTGCCAGGCGGCCGAGCCGAGCAGCATCGTCTTGCCTTCCAGCCCCTTCAGGTCGGTCATGCCCTCGCCCTTACGGAAGGCGATGGAGAAGGTGTCGCGGGCGCCCATGTGGAACACCGACTTCAGCTTCATGCCGTTCTGGATGGCGAAGGAGAAGATGCCGGGAGAGGGGAAGCCCATATCGGCCTGGCCGATGTCGACGAACTTCACCGTGGCGGTGCCGTCGGACGGCCCCGGCTCCATGGCGGTGTTCAGGTCGCCGAAATAGCCCGCCTTCTTCGCCGCCCAGTACGGGTAGTCGTCGAGCACCTCCAGCGTGCCGCGGGGCGAGATCCAGGTGAATTTGTCGTAGCCGGCGGCGCTGGCGCCCAGCGACGATCCGCCGAGCGCGGTGGCGGTGACGACGCCCGCACCCGTCACCTGGAGGAATGTGCGCCGGCTCATCGGCAGCGCGCTCAAAATCCGTTCGTTCATGGCCTTACCCCTTTTGTTGATGATGCAGTCATTCGGTGCCGCGCCTTGTCCCGTTCCTCCGGTCAGGCCTCCCAGCTTGCCCACTTCTTCCCGATCAGGAAGAAGATCACGTAGATCAGAATGCCGAGGACCGAGAGCAGCAGCACCACGGCGAAGAACTGCGGCATCTGAATCATCGAGGAATAGCTCGTCAGCCGGTTGCCCAGCCCGAAGCCGCCGCCGACCATCTCGGCGCCGACCGCCGTCAGGAGGCCGAAGATGGCGCCGATCATCAGCCCGACCAGGATCATCGGCAGCGCCATGGGCGCGCGGATCTTCCAGAAAATCTGGAGTGTCGAGGCGCCGTAGGAGCGGGCGAGGGCGATCTTGGCGCTGTCGACGCGGCGGAAGCCGGTGGCGGCGTTGATCATCACCATCGGGCCGGCGGCCAGCGCAACCGCGATGATGCGCGGCGTGTAGCCGAAGCCGAAGCGCAGGATGAGCAGCGGCACCAGCGCCAGCATCGGCGTGGTGACGAGCAGCAGGATGTAGGGCGCGACGATCTTCTCGGCGAAGGGAAACTGCGTGATGACGGCGGCCATCAGGAGGCCGACGACGGAGCCGATCGCGAAGCCCGACAGCAGTTCCACCAGCGTGTAGCCGAGATGCGGCGCGATGAAGGGGAATTCGTCGAAAAGCGCCCAGGCGATCTTGCTGGGCGGCGGCAGGATGTATTCCGGCACCTGGAACCAGCGCAGCAGGAACTCGCCGCCGCCGATGATGACGGCGGCGACGGCCACGATCGCCAGGATCTCGGCGCCGGACTTTATCCCCGGTCCCCCGGAGAAGGCGGAAAGATTGGTCAGGCTGACCTCGCCGCCTTCGCCGGCCTTGCCCTTGCCGAATTCGGGAATGGCGTCGCCCTGGCTCATGGCAGCGCTCCCTCGGCGGCCGCCGGTGCCGCGGCGCGCGCCTTGGCGACGCGGCCGCCGACGATCTCCAGCTTGATGGCGTTGGTCAGGTCGAAGACCTCCTTCGTCGCCATGATCTCGAAGGAGCGCGGGCGCGGGAAGGGGACGCGATATTCCTTCGCCACGCGGCCAGGGCGCGGCGACAGCACAAGGACGCGGTCGGACAGGAAGATCGCCTCCTCGATCGAATGGGTGATGAAGACGATGGTGGTCGGCCGGTCGAGCCAGATCTCCTCGACCAGCCGGTTCATCTCGTCGCGCGTAAAACTGTCCAGCGCCCCGAAGGGCTCGTCCATCAGCAGCACGGAGGGCTTCAGCGCCAGAGCGCGGACGATCGCCGCGCGCTGCTGCATGCCACCGGACAGTTCGCGCGGATACTTTTTGCCGAAGCCGTCGAGGCCGACGCGGCCGAGCAGATGGTCGACCCAGCTCCGGTCGGGCCGGGTGCCCTTGATCTCGAAGGGGAAATTGATGTTGGCATCGAGATTGCGCCACGGCAGCAGGTTCGCCTCCTGGAAGACGATGCCGATGTCCGGATGCGGGCCGGTTATGGGCTTGCCGTCCAGCGCGACGCTGCCGGCGCTGAGGCCGTGCAGGCCCGACATGCTCCACAGCAGCGTGGTCTTGCCGCAGCCCGACGGCCCGACGATGGAGACGACCTCGTTGGCGGCGACATCGAAGCTGCATCGGTCGAGAGCCGGCAGGTCGCCCGACGCCGTATGGTAGACCTTGGAGGCCTCCTGCACGGCAAGCTTGGGGATTTCACGCTCGGTCGCCTTCATGCCCGCCCCGAATGGACCACGATGGACGACAAGCCATCGAACTCACGAAATCCAGTCTGTAACTGCCCTACTTTAGTGTCAAGCTAAGATCGCGTGTACGCGGGACAATTCTGCCCTTGCATCTGTTAGACTGTTGTTATGGATGAATTTTTCCCCATAGTAGGGGTGTTGCTTTCCTACATGACGCTGCATTTGGCCATGGGAGCCGGCAGCGGCGCCCGAAGGCGCAGAAGGTCGGGCCGCCAGGCGTTGCCGCATGGCGCGAATGCCGCGCCGGGGCGCTCTCCTTGCGGATCCATGCCCCGTTGACGCTCCCGCAGGAGCCGGGCCGCACCTCATGGGCAGGTTTTGCCAGCCCGGATCCCCTGCCCACTCCTTGTCCCGGCCGGTAAAATTTATCGCATTGACGCGCCCCGGTACTTGTGATGTATGCGCGGCGTCGAATGGGCGTGTAGCTCAGCGGGAGAGCACTACGTTGACATCGTAGGGGTCACAGGTTCAATCCCTGTCACGCCCACCATTCGGTCCTCTGATATCGTGAGCGGTGCCGGCATCTTCCCATGGCGCCGTGAGAACGGGCGCGAGGGGCGGAGCCGTGTTGGCTGCCGATGAGGAGACCGGCCGTCCCGGGCCTATTCGACAAGCGTGGTCAGCACGCGATACGCGGCGTCGATATCGGTCCTGACCGCCTTGCGGACCGCCTCGGCGTCGCGGTCTTTCATGGCTCGAAACATCTCCTGATGATGCTCGTTGGCAACCGTATAGGAGCCGTGCAGCATGTTGAAATAGGGGCTGATCTGCAGCCACAGGTTTTCTATGATCTTCAGCAGGTTCTCGGAGCCCGCCGCGCGATAGATCGCGAAATGGAATGCGTGGTTTCCCCGCAGGTAGCCCTTCACGTTGCCGACGGTGATAGACTTCTCCATTTCGTCCAGGTGGATCGCCAGAAACCCGATCACGCTGTCGTCGCGCCGTTCGGCGGCCCATCCGGCGGCGATCGCCTCGATTTCGATGCGGACGTTTCTGAGATCAACCAGCCGCGCCAGGCTAAGTCGCGGAATGCCGATGGAACGACCTGAAACCACCGTCAGCGCGTTGGCGGCCGTGAGCCTTTGCAGCGCCTCGCGTACCGGCATCGGGCTGACCCCAAAGGCGTCGGCCAGGCTTTGCACGGTCACCATCTCGCCCGGCACGATGCTGCCGTCGAGAATGAGCTCTCGGACATGCCGGTGGACCCGCTCCTGAAGGGTCTCCTTGGAGAGCGGTACGATCTCGACGCCCCGGGCCCTGAATGCTCCCGATGTCATCGTGTGGCTGCTCCGTTCCCTGCTCATCCTCTGTGCATCAGGCAATGCCGGCTTGCACCGGTCCAGTCAACCAACTCGCAAGCCACCACTTTGATTAATCGTTGATCTTTGATCAAAAGATGATACGGTCCGGCTGCATGGGTGGCAAGGGAGAGCTTGAGCCATCCGGCTGAAAATTGTCTGGGAGGACCCAATGAAGTTCGGATCGAGCATCCGGCGGCTGTCTTTGCTTGCCGGTGTGGTTGCCAGCGCGCTCGGCGTGGCCGCCTCGGCGGACGCCGCCGAAAAATACAAGATATTCCTGAGCATGAGCTACATCGGCAACGACTGGCAGGCCGAGGCGGCCAACATGGTCAAGGCACTCGCCGCCCACAAGGACTTCGCCGACAAGGTGGATCTGCAGGTCCAGGTCGCGGGACCGAATGCGCAGCGCCAGATCCAGCAGATAAACGCGATGGTGCAGGGCGGCGCCAAGGCGATCGTCGTCTATCCCATCTCGCCGACGGCGTTGAACCAGGTGGTCAAGAGCGCATGCGACAAGGGCGTCAAGGTGTTCGCCTATGATGCGGAGATCACGGAGCCTTGCGCCTACAACGTGCATATCGACCAGGAGGAAGCCGGCCGCGTGACGGCGGAATGGCTCGTGAAGAAGCTGAACGGCAAGGGCAACATCGTCGCCATTACCGGCGTGCCGGGCACTTCGGTCGACGATCAGCGCACGAAGGCTGCCAAGGAGGTCTTCGCCAAGCATCCCGACATCAAGATCGTCGGAGAGGCGGTCGGCATGTGGAGCCAGGCCGTTGCCCGGACGGAGCTTTCGAAGATCCTCGGCACGCGTAGCTGGGACGACATCGACGGCCTATGGATGCAGGTCGGCTGTTTCACAGCGAACGCCATGCAACTCGAGGCGGGCAAGAAGGCGGGCCAGCTTATTCCCTGCGCCGGCGAAGGATCGAACGGCGGCCGTATCCAGATGCTGACGGAAGGGACCGAAGTGGAAGGTGCCGCACCGCCCTATGCGCCGCTCGGCGCGCAGCGCATCTCCTACGCGTCTCCGCCCTATTCCGGCGCGCTGGCGCTGAAGCTCGCGGTCGAGGCCCTTGAAGGCAAGGAGGTGCCCAAGCTGACCGTACTGCCGCTTCCGCTCGTCACCAACGAAACGGTCAAGCTGTGCGAGGAAGGCACCTGGGAGGAGATGAAGGCGGGCTGCAACGTCTTCAAGCCCTCGCTCGTCTCGAACCCCGGCTGGTTCGCCTCGATCTATTCCGAGAAAACGCCTGAAGTCGGCCTCAACGCCGCGCTGGTCGGCCAGCCGGAAAACTGAGCCTCCCAAGGCACCGCCGGCGCGCGTAACACCCCTCCGCGCGCCGGCCTTGACCGTACGGTTCAACGGCCGGGCATCATGTCAGTTTCATCGCAAATTCCAGCCGTGGCGATCGACGGCATACGCAAGGCCTTCGGTCCGACCGTCGCGCTCGACCGCGTGTCGTTCTCCATCGCGCAGGGCGGCGTGCATGCGCTGCTCGGCGAGAACGGTGCCGGCAAGTCGACGCTCGTCAAGGTGATGTCGGGACTGATCCGGCCGGACGAGGGGACGATCTCGCTGGCCGGCAGCGCCGTTGCCCTGGGCACGCCGCGAACCGCCCACGCCATGGGCATCCAGACCGCCTTCCAGGAAATGACGCTGGTGTCCGATCTGACGGTGCTCGACAACATGCTGCTCCCCTATGCGCCCATGGGGCCGACGGGCCTGATCCGGCGCCGGGAGGCGCGGCGCAGCGTCGAGCGGCACATCGCGGCGCTCGGCTTCGGCGTCGACCTCGACGCCCGTGTCGGCAGTCTCGAACTTTCGGTGCGGCAGAAGATCGAGATCGCCCGCGCCATCTACCGCAAGCCGCGCATCCTGCTGCTCGACGAGCCGACCTCGACGCTCGCCGGCCGGGACGTCGACTGGCTGGGCGAGATCATCGCGGCACAGAAGGCTGCCGGAACCACGGTCGTCTTCATCACCCATCGCATGCGCGAGGTCCGCGCCTTCTGCGACACGCTGACAATCCTGCGCAACGGGCGCCACATCGTCACTGCGCCGGTGAGCGGGATTTCGGACGCGGAGGTGATCGAGAAGATCATCGGCCGCTCCCTGGAGCAGACCTTCCCGGCCAGGCCCGAGACGGCGCAGTCCTTCGGTCCTCCGGTGCTCGGCGTGCGCGAACTCAGGACCGGACGCAAGGTGAACGGCGTGAGCTTCGACCTGCGCAAGGGAGAGATCCTCGGGATCGCGGGATTGCAGGGCATGGGACAGCAGGACCTCTTCCTCGCATGCTTCGGCATGTCGGAGATCGCGCAGGGCGCGATCATGGTCGATGGGCGCAAGGTCTGGATCGGATCGCCGGCGGATGCGCTGCGCCCGAACATCGCGATCGGCTTCGTGCCGGAGGACCGCAAGTCCGAAGGCCTGTTCCTGAAGCTCTCGGGCAAGCAGAATGCATCCATACCGGTCGTCTCGCGCTTCTCGCGTCTCGGCCTGATCGACGCGGCAGCCGAGAGCGAAGCGGTCGGCGACGCCTTCGCGACGGTGGAAGTCGACGGTCGCGCCATGTGGACCCGCGCCGGCGCCTTCTCGGGCGGCAACCAGCAGAAGATCGCGATCGCCAAATGGCTGGTGGCCCAGAGCCGCGTCCTGCTGCTCTTCGATCCCACCCGGGGCATCGACGTCGGCACCAAGCACGAGCTCTACATGATGATGCGCGCCTATGTGGCGGCCGGCGGCTCGATCCTCTTCCATTCGACGGAGATACCCGAGCTGGTGCATCTCAGCGACCGCGTTCTGGTCCTCTATGACGGCCGCATCGCCGCGGAGCTCGAAGGCGATGCGATCAGCGAGCCGGCGATCATGCGGCCCGCTCTCGGCCAAGGCGCGGCTCGCGAAGAGGCCGCAGCATGAGCGAGGGTTCCATTGCCGCCACGCCGGGCCACGGCCTGAACCGCTTCCTGTCGCGCAATCGCGGCACGCTGATTGCCGGTGCGGTCTTCGTCCTGCTGCTCCTGCTCGTGGACTGGGTGAGTGTGGGCCCTTTCACCTATTTCGACGCTTCCTTCCTGTCTTCCGGCGGCGCCACCTCGGCGATCGCCGCGGTGGGCCAGACGATCGTCATCCTTTCCGGCGGTTTCGATCTCTCCGCCGGCGCGGTCATCTCGCTGGTCAATGTCGTCCTGGCGTCCAGCATGGACCCTGCGGCGGCAAGCACGAGCGTCGTGCTGTGGACGCTGGCGGGCATCGCCGTCGGCATGGCGGTCGGCGCCTTCAACGGCTTCTTCATCGCCGTGCTGCGCATGCAGCCGATCGTCGTTACGCTGTCGACCATGTTCATCCTCCAGGGCGTGACCCTTCTGGTGATGGACAAGCCGGGCGGCTTCATCGGCGCCGATCTCGGCGCGTTCTACCTTGGCGATGCCATTCCGGGCTGGCTGCCGATGTCGCCTGTCGTCATCGGCGTGCTTCTTCTTCTGTGGCTGTGGCTGAAGGGGACGCGCTTCGGGACCACGATCTATGCGGTGGGCAGCGATCCGGATGCGGCGGCGGCCGTCGGCGTCAACGTGATGCTGACGCGTTTCCTCGTCTACGTGCTGGCCGGCGGCTGCTACGGGCTGGCCGGGGTCTTCATCAGCGCGCAGACCGGCAGCGGCGACCCGCTGGTCGGCAATCCGTTGCTGCTTTCGATGTTCGCTGCGGTCGTCGTCGGCGGCACGCGGCTGGGGGGCGGTCAGGGCGGACCGGTCGGATCGGTTTTCGGCGCCTACATCCTGATGATGGTCGTCAACATCCTGCTCGTCCTCAATGTCTCGGCATATTATTCGACCATCGCGGAAGGCATGATCCTCATCCTCGCCGTCCTGGCCGGCTCCCTCTCGCGGGGCTCGATCCTGGCGAGTCAGCTTCGGGCGGGATGGTCCCGCCTTGCGGCTTGGCGCGCCGGCATGCTGCCATCGCAGCTCGACCGCGGCGACAAGCGCCTTCGCATGGCCGCCGGAGGACGGGCGCGGACGGTGTCGCACCAGCCGCCCTTTTACGTGCGCAACGTCGAAACGCTGCGCTACGCACTGCCCGCCTATGTCTGCCTCATCGCGGTGATCGTCGTCACCCAGTTCTGGCTGGGCCACGCCATACTCAACCCCGGCTATTGGAACTCGCTGCTGGTCCTGTCCTCGTTCCTCGCCGTACTGGCGCTCGGGCAGGGCTCGGTGATCCTGACGGGCGGCCTCGATCTCTCCGTTCCGTGGACCATCGGGCTTTGCGGGATCATTCTTGCCGGCATGGTCAACGGCTCTGACGGCGCGCTCGTCTATGCGCTCCCGCTCGTCCTGCTGATGGCGCTGGCGATCGGCTTCGTGAACGGCGTGGGCATCGTCTATCTCGGCATCTCGCCGATCGTCATGACGCTTGCCACCAACGGCCTGCTTCAGGGCTTCGCGCTGCTCTATTCGCAGGGCACCCCCGCGGGGTTCTCCTCGCCGCTGCTGCGCTGGTTCATGACCGGCAAGGTGGCGGGCATCGTGCCGGTCATCCCGTTCATGATCGCATTCGTCGTTTTCGCCGTGGTGCTGCTCGGGCGTACTCCCTTCGGCCGCCGCGTCTATGGTATCGGCAACGGCCTCCGCGCCGCGCAGCTTTCCGGGATCGCGGTGGAGAAGACCCTGATCCTGGTCTACATGCTCTCGTCCTTCTGCGCGGGCCTGGTCGGCGTCATGCTGACCGGCTTCTCCGGTCAGGCGAGCCTCGGCATGGGGGACGACTATCTGCTTCCCTCCATTGCCGTCGTGGTCGTCGGCGGTGCGCTGATCACCGGTGGCCGTGGCCATTATCTCGGCATGTTGGGCGGCGTCCTGCTTCTCACCGCGCTCCAGATGCTGCTCGCCGGCACCACGCTTCCCTACGCGACCCGCGCGATCCTCTACGGGCTTGTCGTGCTCGGCGCGGTCATGGCACTGCGTGAAAGACGCGTACATTGAAGGAAGACAGATCATGAGTTCACGTGCACCGACATCCGCCGACGATTTTCTGGCAGGGCTCAAAGGGCAACGGGTGGTGATCACCGCCGGCGCGGGCGGCATAGGCCTGGCGATCGCCGATACCCTTTCCAAGTTGGGGGCGCGGCTGGTGATCTGCGATGTCTCGGACGATGCGCTTGCCTCCATCGGGAACAAGGTGAAGGTCGAGGCCGCCGTGAAGGCGGACGTCTCGGCGGATGCGGACGTGGATCGTCTCTTTCAGGTCGTGAACGACACGCTGGGCGGCCTCGACGCGCTGATCAACAATGCCGGCATAGCGGGACCGACGGGCGGCGTCGACGAGATATCCCCGCAGGACTGGCGCCGCTGCCTCGATGTCGGGCTGACCGGCCAGTTCCTCTGCGCCCGGCGGGCGGTGCCGATGATCAAGGCGGCCGGCGGCGGGTCGATCGTCTCCATGTCGTCGGCGGCCGGACGCCACGGCTACGCATTCCGCACCCCCTATTCCGCCATGAAGTTCGGCGTGATCGGCTTCACCCAGAGCCTGGCGAAGGAACTCGGGCCTTCCGGCATCCGCGTCAACGCTATCCTGCCCGGCATCATCGAGGGGCCGCGCATCGAGGGCGTGATCGGAGCGCGCGCCAGGCAGGTCGGCGTCAGCCACGAGGAGATGAAGACGCGCTACATGCAGAACATCTCCCTGCGGCGCATGACCAGCCCCTACGACGTGGCGGCGATGGTCGCCTTCCTGCTCTCCGACGCCGGCTGCAATATTTCCGGCCAGTCGCTCGGCGTCGACGGCAATGTCGAGACGCTTTGAAGGTGAGCGGACCGGTCAATGACACGCAAGGAAGCGGGACAATGCCAAAAGTAGCGATCGTCGGCAGCGGATTCATCGGACGCGGCTGGGCAATCAGCTTCGCCCGCGCCGGCCATGAAGTCCGCATGTGGGACCAGACGCCTGCCGCCGCGGATGGCGCGCGCGCATACATAGCCGGCGTGCTCGCCGATCTGTCGGCGAACGATCTGCTGCGCGGCCAGACGCCCGACGCCGTGCTGGCCCGCCTTGTCGTTTGCGCAGACCTCGGCGAGGCGCTGGCGGATGCCGCCTACGTCCAGGAAAGCGCGCCCGAAAAGCGCGACGTCAAGCGCGACCTCTTCGCCAGGATGGATGCGCTGGCGTCGGCGGACGCGGTGATCGCGAGTTCCACCTCGGCCCTCCTGCCGTCCACCTTCACCGATCACGTGGCGGGCCGGCAGCGCTGCATCGTCGTCCATCCGATCAATCCGCCCTACCTCGTCCCGGCTGCCGAGGTCGTGCCGGCGCCGTGGACGTCCGCCGAGACGGTGGAGAAGACCCGAGCCTTCCTGATCTCTGCCGGCCACGCGCCGCTCGTGATGAAACGGGAGCTCGACGGCTTCATCATGAACCGCATGCAGGGCGCCCTTCTCGAGGAAGCGTTCCGGCTCGTCGCCGACGGCTATGCGACGGTCGAGGATGTCGACACCGGCATCCGCGACGGGCTGGCGCTGCGCTGGTCGTTCATGGGACCCTTCGAGACGATCGACCTCAACGCGCCCGGCGGCGTGCGCGACTATGCGGAGCGTTATGAGGGGATCTATTCCAACATCTTCCCGCAGATGCTGCGGCGCGTCGACTGGAGCGGCGAGGTCATGGACACGATCGAGGCCGACCGCCGCAAGCGCTTGCCGGCGGAGGGACTTGTCGACCGGCAGGTCTGGCGCGACAGGCGCCTGATGGCGCTTGCCGCCCACAAGAGGAAATCCGACGAGGAGTTCGGCAAATGAGCGAGACCAGCCGCAAGTCGAGCGGGCAGACCGCCAAGGGCAAGGTGATCATCACCTGCGCGGTGACCGGAGCCATCCACACGCCGACCATGTCCCCTTATCTGCCGATCACGCCCGACCAGATCGCGGCGGAGGCGATCGCCGCGGCCGAGGCGGGTGCGGCGATCCTGCATCTCCACGCGCGCGATCCGGAGACGGGAAAACCCGACCAGACGCCGGAAGCATTCGCGCGCTTCCTGCCGCGCGTCAAGCAGTCGACCCGGGCCGCCATCAACATCACCACCGGCGGGAGCCCTTATATGCGGGTGGAGGAGCGCGTGCTCCCGGCCGCCCAGTTCAAGCCCGAAGTCGCCTCGCTCAACATGGGCTCGATCAATTTCGGCCTCTACCATCTCGTCGACAAATACGAAACCTTCAAGTTCGACTGGGAAAGGCCGCATCTCGAGGCGACGAAGGACCTGGTCTTCCGGAATTCCTTCAAGGACATCGAGTACATCCTGGCGACCTGCTACGACAACGGCACGCGCTTCGAATTCGAGTGCTACGACATCGCGCACCTCTACAACCTGGCGCATTTCGCGGATCGTGGGCTGGTGAAGCCGCCCTTCTTCGTCCAGTCCGTGTTCGGCCTGCTCGGCGGCATCGGAACGCATCCCGAAGACGTCACCCACATGAAGCGCACGGCGGACCGCCTGTTCGGCGACCGCTACCGCTGGTCGGTCCTCGGGGCGGGAGCCAGCCAGTTGCGGATCGCGGCGCAAGCCGCTTCGATGGGCGGCAACATCCGCGTCGGCCTCGAGGATTCGCTGTGGGCCGGCCGCGGGCGGCTGGCGAAGTCCAATGCCGAGCAGGTGGCCCTTGCCCGCAAGATCATCGAGGGGCTTGGCCTGGAGGTCGCCTCGCCGGACGAAGCGCGCGCCATCCTCGAATTGAAGGGTGGCGACAAGGTTTCCTTCTGAGGGCGAGCCGAAAGGGAGGGGAGCGATGCTGCGCATCGACGTGATCAGCGACCGGCCTGACCAGCTCGGAGAGGGCCCGCTCTGGGACGTCCGCGAGCAGCGGCTCTACTGGATAGATTCCTACGGTCCGGCGATCCATTCCTGTAACGCCGGCGGTTCGAACCGGAGGAGCTGGAGCGTCGCCGAGCCCATCGGCTCGATGGCGCTGCGGGAAGGCGGCCAGCCCGGCGAGCTCAGGCCGCGCATGAACGACGGCAAGGTGGATCGGCAGGGACGCTTCGTGGCCGGATCCATGGACTTCGAGGAAAGCGAGCCGGTCGGCAGGCTGTTCAGGCTCGATCCCGACCTTACCGTCCATACGCTCGACACGGGCATCATATGCTCGAACGGTCCGTGCTGGAGTCCCGACGGAAAGACCTTCTATTTCGCCGATACGGGCAGGAAGGTGATCTGGGCCTACGACTACGACACCGGGACCGGGAACGTCCGCTCGCGCCGCATCTTCACCTCCTTCGAAAACCAGCGCGGACTTCCGGACGGCGCGACCGTGGACGCCGAAGGGTTCGTCTGGAGCTGCGAGGTCTATTCCGGCCGCCTGATCCGCTTCGACCCGCGCGGCGTCGTCGACCGCATCGTCGGTCTCCCCGTCAACTCGACGACCAGCCTCATTTTCGGCGGGCCGGATCTCGATGTGGCCTACGTGACCTCGATGGCGCGGCCCTACGGCTATCGGTACCATTGCGAGCGCGAGGCGGGCTTCGTCTTTGCCGTCCACGGCCTTGGGGTGAGAGGCATCGAGGAGCCGCGTTTCGCGGGTTGAAGGGGCGGTGAAATTTCGAGCCGCGCTGATCTGGAGGAAAACATGAACATCGAAGTCGTCGTCGACGTAAAGACAACCCTGGGGGAGGGACCGCTCTGGGACGTCGAGCAGCAGCGGCTCTACTGGATCGACGCGGCGGGCATGCGGGTGTTCCGGGCCACGGCTCAGGGCAGCGAGATCCGGGCCTGGGACGTGCCGTCGCGCGTCGGCTCCATTGCGATCCGCAAGGACGGCAGGGGCGCGATCTGTTCGCTGGCGAAGGGCTTTCATGCGCTCGACTTCATCACCGGCGACTGCTCGCTCATCGCCGAGATCGAGCCGGAGCAGCCCACCAACTGGATCAATGACGGCAAGGTGGACCGCAAGGGACGGTTCTTCGCCGGCACCATGGACAGCCAGGAGACCGGCCCGTCCGGCGCTCTCTATCGGCTCGATGCGGATTTCAAGGTGACGAAGGTGGAGAGCGGCATCATCGTCTCGAACGGACCGTGCTGGAGTCCCGACGGGAGCATCTTCTATTTCGCCGACTCGTGGTCCGGCGAGATCTGGGCCTATGACTACGATCAGTCGACCGGCAGCGTCTCGAACCGCCGCACCTTCACGAAGATCGACACGTCGCGCGGCGGCGCCGCCGACGGCTCCACGGTCGATGCCGAAGGATGCCTCTGGAACGCGCAGGTCTATGACGGGAAGGTTGTGCGCTACACCCCCGACGGCAAGGTGGAGCGGATCATCGACATGCCGGTGAAGAAGGTCACCAGCGTGATGTTCGGCGGCCCCGACCTCGACATCCTCTACGTCACGTCCATGGCCAAGCCACCGCTGCCGCGCTTCCCGGGCGACGGCGTGCTGCGCGGCTCGCTGTTCGCGATTACCGGGCTCGGCATCAGGGGCGTTCCCGAGATGCGCTTCGCCGGCTGAGGGCAACGACCGCATGGCGTGCCTGCCGGGGTCGGCCATGCGGTGAATCAGGCTCCCCTATTCGATGGGCAGGACTTCCGAGCGCTTGACCTGCTTCAAGGCGAAGCTGGTTTCTATGGAGGCCACGCCGTCCAGCCGCGTCAGCTTGTCGTTCAGGAAGCGCTCATAGGCCTCCAGATCGTGCACGACGACGCGCAGAAGATAGTCGCGCTGGCCCGTCATCAGGTAGCAGTCCACCACTTCGGGCCAGCGCGCCACCGCCTTGGAGAAACGCTCCAGCGCGTCCTCGCGCTGCCTCTCCAGCTTGATCGAGGCGAAGGCGCTGATCGGCAGGCCGACCTTCTTTTGATCGATGATCGCGGCATAGCCCTTGATGACGCCCGCCTGCTCCAGGAGCCTTACGCGGCGGGCGCAGGGCGAGGCCGATAACCCCACCTTCCCCGCCAGGTCGTTGACGGTGATCTTGCCGTCCGCCTGCAGGGCGGCGATGATTTTTCGGTCGATGTCATCTATTTCCGGCATTGGCTTGCTTTACGTTCCGCGGTGATGGAATTGGTTATTTGAGCCAAATCGAACCCAAAAACAATGAGTTTTGACTGCTTTCATCTCTTATCGTGCTATATGGTGATCTCCAAAGCGGGAGAAGCGATCATGGCCGACAGGAAACTGGCGACGCTTGGCGATCTGGAGCGCAAGGTGCTTTGGCTTGCCACATGGATGATCCACAACGCCAATCATCTTCGCGACAATGACGACGGGCTGAAAGTCGGCGGTCATCAGGCCTCTTCCGCTTCTCTCGCCACCATCATGACCGCCCTCTATTTCTCCGTGCTCAGGCCGGAGGACCGGGTGGCGGTGAAGCCGCATGCCAGCCCCATCTTCCATGCCATCCAGTACCTCCTCGGCAACCAGACGCTGGAGAAGCTGAAGAATTTTCGCGGCTATCAGGGTGCGCAGTCTTACCCGTCCCGTACCAAGGACGTCGACGATGTGGATTTCTCCACCGGCTCGGTCGGGCTGGGGGTGGCCCAGACCCTGTTCGCCTCGCTGGTGCAGGACTACGTCCGTACCAAGGGCTGGGGCTCCCGCCTGCCCGAGGGCAAGATGGTGGCGCTGATCGGCGACGCCGAGATGGACGAGGGCAACATCTTCGAGGCTCTGCTCGAAGGCTGGAAGCATGGCGTGCGCAATACCTGGTGGGTCGTCGACTACAACCGCCAGTCTCTCGACGCCGTCATACGGGAGGGCCTTTGGGAACGTTTTGAAGCCATGTTCCGCAATTTCGGCTGGGACGTCGTCATCATCAAGTATGGCGAGCTGCAACGGGCGGCCTTCGCGGAGGCCGGCGGCGAGAAGCTGCGCGACTGGATCGACCGCTGCCCCAATCAGCTCTATTCGGCGTTGACTTTCCAGGGTGGCGCGGCATGGCGCAAGCGCCTGATGGACGATCTTGGCGATCAGGGCGACGTCTCGCGCCTGATCGAGGCTCGCGGCGATGACGAGCTCGCCCGCCTGATGGGCAATCTCGGCGGCCACGACCTGCCGTCGCTGCTCGAGGCCTTCGAGGCGGCGCGGGAGCACGACCGGCCGGTCTGCTTCATCGCCTATACGATCAAGGGGTTCGGCCTGCCGCTGGCCGGCCACAAGGACAACCATGCCGGGCTGATGACGCCGGCGCAGGTCGCGTCCCTGCAGGAGGCGATGAAGGTGCGCGCCGGCCGCGAATGGGAGCCGTTCGAAGGGCTGGAGGCCGCACCGGCCGAGCTGAAGGCATTCCTCGCCGGAGTGCCTTTCAATGCGAAGGGCATGCGCCGCCATCACGCACCGCGCATCGCCGTGCCGGAAAGGCTGGAATTCGTCGCCCAGCCGGCCATGTCCACGCAGCAGGGGTTTGGGCTCCTGATGCATGAGCTCGGCAAGTCGGACGCCCCGCTCGCCGACCGCGTCGTCACTGCCTCGCCGGACGTCACCGTCTCCACCAATCTCGGCGCCTGGGTGAATCGCCGCGGCCTCTTCGCCCGCAAGGAGCTTGCCGATGTTTTCAAGGCCGAACGCATCCCCTCGACCTACAATTGGACCTTCTCGCCAAAGGGCCAGCACATGGAGCTCGGCATCGCCGAGATGAACCTGTTCATCCTGCTCTCGGCGCTCGGCTTGTCGCATTCGATCTTCGGCGAACGGCTGATCCCGATCGGCACGCTCTACGATCCCTTCATCCAGCGCGGCCTCGATGCCCTGAACTATGCCTGCTATCAGGATGCGCGTTTCATCCTCGCGGCCACGCCTTCCGGCATCACTCTTGCTGGCGAGGGGGGTGCCCATCAATCCATCGCGACGCCGCTGATCGGCATGGCGCAAGACGGGCTGGCGAGTTTCGAGCCGGCTTTCGTCGACGAGCTTGCCGCCATCATGCGCTGGGCCTTCGATTATGTGCAGCGCGACGGCGAAGCCGAGCCCGACCCGCTCTCGTGGCTGCGCGACCGCGTCGGCGGCTCGGTCTATCTGCGCCTTTCCACCCGCACCATCGATCAGCCCAGGCGGCAGATGACGGAGGAACTGGCCAACGACATCATCAACGGCGCCTACTGGATGCGCAAGCCGGGTCCGAATGCGCAACTCGTCGTCGCCTATACGGGCGCGCTGGCGCCGGAGGCGATCGAGGCGGTCGGCTTGATGGGTGAAGACCGCCGCGACATCGGCCTGCTTGCCGTCACGTCCGCCGACCGGCTGAACGCAGGCTGGACGGCCGCGTCATGTGCCCGCGAGCACGGGCTTGTCCACGCCCGGAGCCATATCGAGCGCCTGCTGGAGGACTTGCCACCACACTGCGCGCTCGTCACCGTCCTCGACGGCCATCCTGCGACGCTCGCCTGGCTCGGTTCGGTCGCCGGCCACCGCACCCGGGCGCTCGGCGTGGAGCATTTTGGCCAGACCGGCTCGCTCAATGCGCTCTACCGGCATTTCGGCATCGATGCCGGCGGCATCATCGCCGCTGCCCAGCAGCTCACGCCCGGCAAGCCTGTGCGGTATCTGCGAACGGCCTAGATGTTTGGCCCCAGGCTTTGATGGGGCGTCTTTTCGTCCGAATCGAAGGAAGCGCCGTGCGATGCAGTCAGGCGGCCTGGAGCATCTTCTCGACCTCGTTGACGAGGTCGCGCAGATGGAAGGGTTTCGACAGCACCTTGGCGTCGCGCGGCGCCTTCGAATCGGGGTTGAGCGCCACGGCCGCGAAGCCCGTGATGAACATCACCTTGAGGTCCGGGTCGATCTCGGTGGCGCGGCGGGCGAGCTCGATGCCGTCCATCTCGGGCATGACGATGTCGGTCAGCAGCAGCGAGAAGGGCTCTTCGCGCAGCCTGTCATAAGCGCTCGCGCCATTGTCGAAATCGATAACGTCGTAGCCCGCACGCTGCAACGCCTTCACCAGAAAGCGGCGCATGTCGTCATCATCTTCTGCGAGAAGTATACGTGTCATCGTCCTGTCCGAAATGTCAGCCTAGCGGGCGCCGGTCTGCCGCGTTAACCATGGATATATGAGGGCATGGGAGTAAACATCAAGTGAACGGCGGCCGTTTCCCTATGGGATTCAAGGGGGTCCTGCGGCTGGACAGAACCGGTTCCCGGTGGCAGGTTCGGGCCATGAATTCTCGTTTTCCGCGTGCCGGGGGCACGGCATGACGGTGGCTGGCGATTTCCGGGGCGTGGCGCCGTTCGAGGTTCTCAACGGCCACGTCCAGCGCGTCCCGTTCGTGTTCAGCTCGCCGCACAGCGGCCGCCACTATCCCCAGCGCTTCCTCGACATGGCGCGGCTGGACCGCGAGGTGATCCGCCGGTCGGAGGATTGCTATGTCGAGGAATTGTTCGGCGCGGCCGCCGCGCTCGGCGCGCCCATGCTGGTGGCGCATTTCCCGCGTGCGTATCTGGACGTGAACCGCGAGCCGTGGGAGCTCGACCCGCGCATGTTCGTCGAGCCGCTGCCGGCCTTCGTCAATGCGCGCTCGCCGCGCGTCGCGGGGGGGCTCGGCACCGTTCCGCGGCTGGTGGGAGAAGGGCTCGACATCTATGCCGCGCGAATCAGCCTCGGCGAGGCCGTGGCGCGGATCGAGGGGATCTACAGGCCGTTCCACGACTGCCTGCGCCGCCTGCTGGCCGTCACCCATGCCCGCTTCGGCTTCGCGGTTCTGGTGGACTGCCACTCCATGCCGGCGAGCATCCGGACCGGCGAGAACAATCTGAAGCCCGACTTCATCGTCGGGGACCGTTTCGGCACTTCCGCCTCCGCCGCGCTGACCGACCATGCGATCGCGCTGCTTTCGGAAATGGGCTATTGCGTCTCGCACAACAAACCCTATGCGGGCGGCTATATCACGGAGCATTACGGACGGCCCTCGCGCGGCCTCCACGCGCTGCAGATCGAAGTCAACCGCGGCCTTTACATGAACGAGCGGACGCTGCAGAAATCTCCCGGATTTCAGGGATTGGCGGACGATCTGGCCCGGTTCGCCGCGGATCTGATGGCGCTGCCGGACCACATCTTCGCCGCGCCGCCGCTTGCCGCCGAATAAGGCCGGGGGATAAAAAAAGACCGCATCGTTGCCGATGCGGTCGAAGTCTAGGGAGGAAACGCCCAAGAAGGGCATGAACAGGAAACCTGTTCGACTTCAAGGTTATGCTGCGGCGCACAATTGTCAACCACGAAATTTTAACGATTGCCGAAGCGTCTCTCGCGCGCAACACGCCCTCCATGCGGGGCAGTCATGGAAAGCCGTCATGAAGATCACTGTCGAGTTCCTGCGCCGCATCGCCGATGCCGCCGCCGCCGAGACGCTGCCGCGCTTCCGCAGTGTCGGCGCCGTCGTCAACAAGGAGGCGGAGGGGTTCGATCCCGTCACCGAGGCCGACCGCGAGGCCGAGCGCGCCATCAAGGAGGTCATCCTGTCCGCGTTTCCGGATCATGGCATACTGGGGGAAGAGCACGGCATCGAGAACGGCGGCTCGCCGCATATCTGGGTGATCGACCCGATCGACGGCACGCGCGCCTTCATTTCCGGCCTGCCGGTCTGGGGTACGCTGGTCGGGTTGACGGACGAGGGCGAGGCGACGGTCGGGATGATGTCGCAGCCTTTTACCGGCGAGCTGTTCTATGCCGACGGCAGCGGGGCCTGGTACGAGGGGCCGGGCGGATCGCGCCGGCTCGGCACGCGCAAGACGACGAGGCTCGCCGACGCCACGCTGTTCACCACCACGCCGGCGCTGTTCAGGGGGCCGGCGCGCGCCGTCTACGACCGCTTCGAGACGATGGTGCGGCTGCCGCGCTACGGCGTCGATTGCTACGCCTTCGCCATGCTGGCGGCCGGTCATGTCGACATCGTCACCGACCCCGGCCTCAAGCCCTACGACATCGTCGCGCTCATCCCGATCATCGAGCAGGCCGGCGGCGTGATCACGACCTTCGAGGGCGGGCCGGCGGAGAAGGGCGGCGATATCCTCGCGGCGGCGACGCCGGAGCTGCACGCGGCGGCGATGGCCGCTCTGAAGGGATAGCAGCACCCTCAGGCCGCGTTCGGCTCGTCGCTTCCCGGAACGAAGGCGTCGAAGGCGGCGAGAAGCTGCTCGCGGTAGAGATCGGCCTCCTGGAGGATCTCGTGGCGCGCCCCGTCTATGGTCACGACGGAGCCCGCGCGCAGGCCGCGCGCGTAGCGCTCGATCAGCGGCGCGGAGACGACCTCGTCGGCGCCCGCCGCCACGAAGAGGATGGGGATGCGGATGCGCGCCATGAAGTCGGGCGAGAGCACGGTGTCGATCGCCTCGCACATGCGGCTCACCCACGCAACCGTCGGACCGCCCAGGCCGATGGCCGGAAAGGCATCGACAAGGGCGGTGTTGCGCTTGTAGCGGAGGTGGTCGCTGGTGAGCTTGTTGCCCTCGAAAGGCTGGACGCGGCGCGGACCGCCCGACGCATAGAGGCGGCCGAGCCCGGCAAGGCGAAGGAGCCGGGAGATGCGCCGGACGGTGGTCATCGAGACAGGAAACCCTTGCAGGGCCAGGAGCGGCGCGGAGAGCACCATGCGGCGGATGCGGCCGGCGAGCGCCGGCGCCGCCAGGAGCGCGATCAGGCCGCCGGTCGAATGGGCGAAGATGTAGAAGGGGCCGGGGCAGCGCGGCTCGACGCAGGTCCGCAGGAACCGGTCGAGGTCGCGGACATAATGCCGGAAGCTGCCGACATGGCCGCGCGCGGGATCGCGCAGCAGGCGGGCCGAGCCGCCCTGTCCGCGCCAGTCCTTCATCGCGACGACGAAGCCCCGGGCGTTCAGGTCGCCGATCGTCTCGTAATATTTCTCGATGCTCTCGTTGCGGCCGGACATCAGAATGACGGTGCCCTTTTTCGGCTCCGCGGCGGCCGTGAAAAGGGCATAGCGGATGCGCCGGCCATCCTCGGCGTCGAAATAGCCGGGCTCCGCGCCGGGCGGCAGCGGGTTTTCCGGTGTCTGGAAGAGGATGCTTTCGCTCACATGCGCCTCGCAGGATCGCGGCCCATATAAGCCGTAACGGGCGCCCTGCGACAGATCCGGGCGACACATGGCGTGCGCTCCCGAGAAAGTGAAGGCCGGAAACCGCCTTTCGGCGATCTCCGGCCTCTGCTGTACCGGGAGGAAGGGACGTTGCACCCGGCCGGCATCTTCGCGACGCTGAAGCTTGAACGCCGCTGTCTCACTTTCCGGAGCAATCTTATGGGCAACCGGCTGAACGGCATCCGAAGTGGCCGTTCATGTCGCGTTCAGCCGGGCGAAAAAAGGTCTTGAAAGCCTGCCGTGCCGTTCCCAAATCACTCCTGCGGCCGCCGAATGCGGGGCCGCTGGCCGATGCGGGACGCCAAACGGGTTCCATCAGGCCACAACGCGAAACTGTTGCTCAAAGGAGAACATACCTATGCGTCACGTCGATTTTTCGCCCCTCTATCGCTCCACCGTCGGCTTCGACCGGCTGTTCACGATGCTCGACTCGCTCGGCCAGCCCGAGGGCGGCCAGACCACTTATCCGCCCTACAATATCGAGCGGACCGGCGAGGATTCCTATCGCATCTCGATGGCGGTCGCGGGCTTCTCCGACGAGGAGATTTCCATCGAGGCCCACCGCAACGTCCTGACGGTCAAGGGCGAGCGCGCCGAGGAGAAGGACGGCGAGGGCACCGAGCTGCTTTATCGCGGCATCGCCTCGCGTTCCTTCGAGCGCCGCTTCCAGCTCGCGGACCATGTCGAGGTGAGCGGAGCGAGCCTCAAGAACGGCCTTCTGCACATCGAGCTGAAGCGCAGCGTCCCCGAGGAGCTGAAGCCGCGCAAGATCGCGATCGCCAGCGCGCCCGCCAAGAGCGCGAAGCAGATCGAAGGTCAGCCGGTGAACTGATCAGGGGTTTTCCCGCCGGTCCCGGTTTCGGACCATGCGAAGGGCGGCGCCGCGCGGCGCCGCCCTTTTTTGTGCGCAGTCTATCCGATGGCGGCCGCGAATCGGTCGACGTCGGCCTCGGTCGTCGCGAAGCTGGTGACGAAGCGGAAGAGCTGCTCGTCGGGACCGATGTCCGCCGCCAGATTGTGCGGCGGATGCCAGTCGTAGAACACCGCGCCCTGATGCCGCGCTCTTTCCGCCGCCGTTCGTTTCAGGATCGCGAAAACTTCGTTGGCCTGCGGCTCCCAGGCCAGCCTTGCGTTGCGTGAGGCGCGGAAGGTCGCGGCGAGCCGCTGGGCCATCGTGTTGGAGCCGCGCGCGATCTCCAGCCAGAGGCCGTCGCGGAAATAGGCGTCGAACTGCGCGGAGATGAAGCGCGCCTTGGAAAAAAGCTGCGCGCTGCGCTTGCGGATGAAGGAAAATTCCTTCGCGCGCCCCGGATCGAAGAGCACGACGGCCTCGGCGCACCAGCAGCCGTTCTTCGTTCCTCCGAAGGAGAGCAGGTCGACGCCGCGCTTCCACGTCATCTCGGCGGGCGTGCAGTCGAGCGCGGCAAGCGCGTTGGCGAAGCGCGCGCCGTCCATGTGGACCGGAATGCCGGCCCCTCTCGCCATGTCCGCCAGTCCGGCGATCTCGTCCAGCGTATAGACCGTGCCGGCCTCCGTCGCCTGCGTCAGCGACAGCGCTGCAGCGCGCCCGGCATGGACGAATTCGGGGGCGAAGCGGCCGATGGCCGCTTTCAGGGCGTCCGGTTCGATCTTGCCGCGCGGGCCGTCGACCGGGAAAAGGCGCAAGCCTCCCGACAGAAGCTCAGGCGCGCCGCACTCGTCCTCGATGACGTGCGATTCGCGGTGGCAGAAGACGATCCCGCCGGGCTTGGCGACCGAGGCGAGCGACAGGGAATTGGCGGCCGTGCCCGTCGCGACGAAGAAGACCGCCACGTCCCGCTCGAAGATTTCCGAGAATTTGCGATCCACCGCCTGATCGAGGGCGCCGGTGCCGTAGGCGGAAGCGTATCCCGCGGCGTGCTCGACGAGGCTGGAGGCGATCGCAGGATGGGCGCCGGCCCAATTGTCGGAAGCAAATAACATGGGGAGGGTCCGCAAGAAGGAGGAACAGGCGCCTTGTAGCGCCCCGGCGCGGGCGGCGCACGGAAAATCCGCTGCCATCCGATTGGTCGATAAAACCTTGTGCGCAACAAAATTTCGCGAAAGGCGGGATGCCCGACAGGATCGGTCGTGAAAATGCAGGTTTCTTCGCGTTTCGGTCTTGTGCGGCAGGAATATTTCTGCCATAGAAATTTAGGACAGCAATGCTGTCTTATTTATCCCCGGGACCCCGGAACGGTTTTTGCGTATGATGGCGCCAGCCCGCTCCCCGGGACGACAGGCATGCCCGGGCGCCCAGCCGGCGCTCAACCGCAAGGCAAACCCGCCCGAAAGGGCCCGAACGGAGGACAGGACGATGTCGGTGAAGCCCGCATCTGTGACGACGGAATTTTACACCGCCGTGCAGACGAAAGCCGCGGCCGCCAAAAATCCCGTCACCGACATCTTCGCTGCTGGCCGTCCCATCGCGCAGGGCCTCTACGATCCGAAGAACGAGCATGACGCGTGCGGCGTCGGCTTCATCGCGCAGATGAAGGGCGTGAAGTCGCACCAGATCGTCAAGGACGGGCTGTTCATGCTCGAGAACCTGACGCATCGCGGCGCGGTCGGGGCAGATCCTCTGATGGGAGACGGTGCGGGCGTGCTTGTGCAGGTCCCCGATGCCTTCTTCCGCCGGGAAATGGCCGCGCAAGGCGTCGAGCTGCCGCCTGCCGGCCAGTACGGCGTCGGCCACTGGTTCATGCCGCGGGATGCGGAGCTGCGCGCCCACATCGACGAGATCATCCGCGACTCGGCGCAGTCCGAAGGGTTGCCGGTGCTCGGCTTCCGCGACGTGCCGGTGGACAATTCCTCGCTGTCGAAGGCGCCGGAGATCGCGGCGGCGGAACCCTTCCACCGGCAGGTGTTCGTCGGCCGTCCGGACGACATAACGGACGACGAGGAATACGAAGCGCGCCTCTACCTGCTGCGCAAGGTCATCTCCGGCCGCATCTATGCCGAGAACAGCAACCGCGACGTCGGCGCCTACTGCGTGTCGCTGTCGGCGCGCACCATCGTCTACAAGGGCATGTTCCTGGCCTATCAGGTCGGGCGCTACTACAAGGATCTGTCCGATCCGCTGTTCGAGACGGCGCTGATCCTCGTTCACCAGCGTTTCTCGACCAACACATTCCCCTCCTGGAAGCTCGCGCATCCCTACCGCATGGTCGCCCACAATGGCGAGATCAACACCGTGCGCGGCAACAACAACTGGATGGCGGCGCGGCAGGCGACCGTCGATTCCGAGCTGTTCGGCAACGACATCTCGAAACTCTGGCCGATCTCCTACGAGGGCCAGTCGGACACGGCCTGCTTCGACAACGCGCTCGAATTCCTGTTCCAGGGCGGCTACACGCTGGCCCACGCCATGATGATGCTGGTGCCGGAAGCGTGGGCCGGCAACAGGTCGATGGACGACGCCCGGCGCGCCTTCTACGAGTACCATGCCGCGCTGATGGAGCCGTGGGACGGGCCGGCGGCTCTGATCTTCACCGACGGCCGGCAGATCGGCGCGACGCTCGACCGCAACGGGCTGAGGCCCGCGCGCTACATCGTCACCGACGACGACCGGGTGATCCTCGCCTCCGAAGCCGGCGTGCTGCCGGTGGCGGAGAAGCACATCGTCACCAAGTGGCGCCTCCAGCCGGGCAAGATGCTGCTGATCGACCTCAACAAGGGGCGCATCATCTCCGACGAGGAGATCAAGGCCGAGGTCGCCTCGAAGCACCCCTACAAGGAGTGGCTGTCGCGCACGCAGCTCATCCTCGAGGAACTCAATCCGGTCGAGCCCCGCGCGCTGCGCAAGGACGTGACGCTGCTCGACCGCCAGCAGGCCTTCGGCTACACCCAGGAGGACCTGAAGCTTTTGATGGCGCCGATGGCCACGACCGGCCAGGAGGCGGTCGGCTCGATGGGCACCGACACGCCGATCGCGGCGATGTCCGACAAGCCGAAGCTGCTCTACCATTATTTCAAGCAGAACTTCGCGCAGGTGACGAACCCGCCGATCGATCCGATCCGCGAGGAGCTGGTGATGAGCCTCGTCTCCTTCATCGGGCCGCGGCCGAACATTCTCGACCTCGTCGGCACCTCGCGCCGCAAGCGTCTGGAGGTGCGCCAGCCGATCCTCACCAACGCCGATCTCGAAAAGATCCGTTCCATCGGCCACACCGAGGACAGGTTCGACACCAAGACGATCGACATCACCTATTCGGTGACGGAGGGCGCGGCGGGCATGCCGGCGGCAATCGAACGCCTGTGCGAGCGCGCCGAGGCTGCGGTCGCCGGCGGCTACAACATCATCATCCTGTCGGACCGCCAGATCGGGCCGGACCGCATCGATATCCCGACGCTCTTGGCCACGGCGGCTGTGCACCACCATCTGGTGCGCAAGGGCCTGCGCACGTCGGTCGGACTCGTCGTGGAATCGGGCGAGCCGCGCGAGATCCACCATTTCTGCTGCCTTGCCGGCTATGGCGCGGAAGCGATCAACCCGTATCTCGCCTTCGACACGCTGACGGACATGCATCGTCGCGGCGAGTTCCCGCCGGAGGTCGATGCCGACGAGCTGGTGACGCGCTACATCAAATCCATCGGCAAGGGCATCCTCAAGGTCATGTCCAAGATGGGCATCTCGACCTACCAGTCCTATTGCGGCGCGCAGATCTTCGACGCGGTCGGCCTGAAGTCCGACTTCGTGGAGAAATATTTCACCGGCACGGCGACGACGATCGAGGGCGTCGGGCTGGAGGAAATCTCCGCCGAAACGGTGCGCCGCCACGCCGAGGCGTTCGGCAACGATCCGGTGCTGAGCAACGCGCTGGAGGTCGGCGGCGAATACATGTTCCGCATGCGCGGCGAGGCGCATATGTGGACGCCGGACGCGGTGGCCAGCCTGCAGCACGCCGTGCGCAAGGGCTCGTGGGAGACCTTCAAGGAATTTTCCGCGCAGATCGACAGCGCCTCGGCGCAGGCCCAGTCGATCCGCGGCCTCTTCACGATCAAGCTGGCCGGGGAGAGCGGCCGCGCGCCCGTGCCGATCGAGGAGGTCGAGGCGGCCGCCGAGATCGTCAAGCGATTCTCGACCGGCGCCATGTCGTTCGGCTCCATCTCAAGGGAGGCGCACACCACGCTGGCGCGCGCCATGAACCGGATCGGCGGCAAGTCAAACACCGGCGAGGGCGGCGAGGAGCCAGACCGCTACCTGCCTCTGCCCGGCGGCGGGGCGAATCCCGACCGCTCGGCGATCAAGCAGGTGGCCTCGGGACGCTTCGGCGTGACCACGGAGTATCTCGTCAATTCCGACATGATGCAGATCAAGATCGCCCAGGGCGCCAAGCCGGGCGAGGGCGGCCAGCTTCCCGGCCACAAGGTGGATGCCACCATCGCCAAGACGCGCCACTCGACACCCGGCGTGGGCCTCATCTCGCCGCCGCCGCATCACGACATCTATTCGATCGAGGATCTGGCGCAGCTCATCTACGACCTGAAGAACGTCAATCCGGCGGCCGGCGTGTCGGTCAAGCTCGTCTCGGAGGTCGGCGTCGGCACGGTCGCAGCGGGCGTGGCCAAGGCGCGCGCCGATCACATCACCGTGTCGGGCTATGACGGCGGCACGGGCGCCTCGCCGCTCACCTCGCTGAAGCATGCGGGCAGCCCGTGGGAGGTCGGCCTTGCCGAGACGCACCAGACGCTGGTGCTGAACGGCTTGCGCTCCAGGGTGGCCCTGCAGGTCGACGGGGGGCTAAGGACCGGCCGCGACGTGGTGATCGGCGCGCTTCTGGGTGCCGACGAGTTCGGCTTCTCCACCGCGCCGCTGATCGCGGCGGGCTGCATCATGATGCGCAAGTGCCATCTCAACACCTGCCCGGTCGGCGTCGCGACGCAGGACCCGGTGCTGCGCAAGCGTTTCAAGGGCACACCCGAGCACGTCATCAACTATTTCTTCTACGTGGCGGAGGAGGTGCGCGAACTGCTCGCGGCGATGGGCTTCCGCAAGCTCGACGAGATCGTCGGCGACAGCGACCTTCTCGAGAAGCGGGCGATGATCGAGCACTGGAAGATGAAGGGGCTCGACTTCACGAAGCTCTTCTACAAGCCCGATGCGCCGAAGGAAGCCACGCGCTGGACCGAGCGCCAGAAGCACCCGATCGACGACGTGCTGGACCGCAGGCTGATCGAACTGGCGAAGCCTGCGCTGGAGGCGCGCCAGCCCGTGCAGATCGCGCTGCCGATCCGCAATGTCGACCGCTCGACCGGCGCGATGCTGGCCGGCGAGGTCGCCCGGCGCTTCCGCCACAAGGGGCTGCGCGAGGATACGATCCAGGTGAAGTTGACCGGAACGGCCGGCCAGTCCTTCGGCGCGTTCCTGACGCGCGGCATCTCCTTCGAGTTGATCGGCGACGGCAACGACTACGTCGCCAAGGGTCTTTCGGGCGGCCGCATCGTCGTCCGCCCGCCGGACGATGCGAGGATCGTGGCCGAGGAGTCCATCATCGTCGGCAACACCGTGCTCTACGGCGCAATCGAGGGAGAGTGCTATTTCCGCGGCGTGGCCGGCGAGCGTTTCGCCGTGCGTAATTCCGGCGCGGCAGCCGTCGTGGAGGGCGTCGGCGACCATGGCTGCGAATACATGACCGGCGGCATCGTCGTGGTGATCGGCCAGACGGGCCGCAACTTCGCGGCCGGCATGTCGGGCGGCGTCGCCTATGTGCTCGACGAGGAAGGCGATTTCGCCGACCGCTGCAACATGGCCATGGTCGAGCTCGAGCCGGTCCCCGAAGAGGACGACATGCTGGAAAAACTGCTCCACCATGGCGGAGACATAGACCACAAGGGCCGTGTCGACGTGTCGGGCGACATGACCAGCCACGACGAGGAACGCCTCTACCAGATGATCGCCAACCATCTGCATTTCACCGGCTCCACGCGGGCGAAGACGATCCTCGACCGCTGGGCGGACTACCGTCCGAAATTCCGCAAGATCATGCCCGTCGAATACCGCCGCGCGCTCCAGGAGATGGAACGCCTGCGCATGAACGTGGCGGCGGAATGATGCCGATGGCGATCTTCCTTATGGGTATTCCGCCCTCTCTCAAATCGGCGGCGCGTGCGCGCTGACCAGCTGGGCCACGGAAGCACACCGCTCGGTGGCATTGAGATGAACGCCATGCGCGACCGGCAGGGGATACGACCCAGGCCGTATGCAGGATCAGGAACAGGCTATGGGCAAGGTTACAGGTTTCCTCGAGATCGACCGGCAGGTGCACAAGTTCCA
>JAFKJW010000136.1 GCA_017305925.1 Hyphomicrobiales bacterium
GAGAAGCATGCCTTGAAGGTGAGGTAAGGCGCTCCCTCCTCCTCGCCCGCCCGCTCGAAGTGGACGCCGTAGGACTCCAGAAAATGCAGCGCTTCCTCGGCCTCGTTCGCCAGAATTGCACTGAGGCGCGGGTCCGACATCCCCTGCCCCGCCGTCAGAATGTCGTCGAGAAAGACGTCGGGACTGTCCCCTGGATCGCCCGCGCCGTCCGGCACGTTGAAGGCACCGACCTCAGCGACGCTGTGGAACGTGGCGCCGCTGCGCCGAAACTCGCCCTTGATGGCGACAGTGACCGACGCGCCTCCCGCCTGGGCGTCCAGGGCGGCGCGCAACGCCGCTCCTCCGCTGCCCACGACAAGCACATCGGTCCGGATTTCCTGAAAGAACTGTGTCATCGAATTCGACCTTGGCTGGATCCGTTGCTTCGTCGCAGGAGGTAAAAGGCCCCGTCCGCAAATGGGTGCCGCCGGCACGCCCGAAGCGTCGGGCGTGCCCGCTTCCGAAACCCGGCCTTGCGGATTCGCGCGCTGGCAGACGGCAGGCGGCGACGGGAAGTCATGCGGTTCTGGTGCGCTTAGTTTCCATCCGGAGCAGTCCGGCCTCCGCCAGAAGCCGCTCGATCTTGTCGACCTCCTGCGCCGGCAGTGGCATCAGGGGTGGGCGCACATGGGCGGCGGGCAGCCGGCCGAGGAGCACCTGGGCAACCTTCATGCGATTGTGCATGTCGAGCAGGGGGGCATCGTAGAAGGCCCGGACGGTCGGATAGATGCGGTCGTTGATCGCGCGCGCCTCATCGAGATCGCCCTTGCGTACCGCACGATAGAGCGCCACCTGGAGCGGGGCGATCGTGCTTCCGGCTCCCGACAGCAGCCCGTCGCAACCCAGCGCGAGCGAACCGAGCAGCCAGGCGCTGTGCGTGGTCAGCGTATTGACCGGCCTGTCGAGCGACTTCAGCTCGCGGATCTGTCTTTCATGCAGATTGCCGTCGCCGCACTGATCCTTGATGGCGCGGATCTGCGGGAAGGTCTCGCACAGCGAGATAAGGGTCGACAGCGGATAGGCCAGATTGGAGACGAGCGGATACTGGAACAGGATGATGGGAAGGCTGCTGGCGCCGGTTATCCGCCGCAGATGTTCGTGGATCATCTCGGGACGCAAATGGCCGCCGAGCACCATCATATCCGGTGGGAATACCAGCAGCGCATCGGCTCCCTCGCGTTGCGCACGGGCTGCGAGCCGGGCCGCCTCCAAGCTTGAATTGGTGAAGATGCCGACGATCATGGGCGTCCGGTTGCCGAGCACCTCCTTCGTCACCGCCATGGCGCGGCACTGCTCCTCGATCGTCAGCGCATGCACCTCGGCGGCATGGCCGTTGATCGTGATGCCGGATATGCCCTCGACGGCCGCGATATCCGCGAGATGCTTCCGATATTGCGCCTCGTCGACATCAAGTCTCTCAGTGAACGGCATCAGCGCAGCCGGGATCACCCCTTCCGGTTTGAAATTGGACATTTCCTCGCCTCCGAACTGGTCGACCCTAAAGCCGGTGAACCTGCATTCCGCCGCCGATGTGGAAGATGTCGCCGGTGCTGAACGGGATAGCTCCGGTGGCCAGCACCGCCACGCCGCGGGCGATCTCTTCGGGCTCGCCCCACCGTCGAACCGGCGAGATCTGGCCAGCCTCCACACGTCTCGAATAGGCATCGAATACGCCGGCCGTCATGTCGGTCCGGATCAGGCCGGGACGTATCTCGTGGACCGCTATGCCGGCCTCGGCCAGGCGCACGGCGAATTGCTGGACGGCCATCGAAAGGCCCGCCTTCGAAATCCCGTAAGACCCTTTCTCCGGCGAGACCAACCCGGCATTCGCCGATGTTATCGTTATGATGGAGCGCGGCACGTCGGATGCCGCGCGCCGGACCATCGAGCGGGCGACGGCCTGGGTCAGGAAGAACGTGCCCCGGAGGTTGACTGCAATCAGCCGATCGAAGTCGGCCTCCGTGACGTCGAGAAGATCGCCGCGCACGGTCGCCTGCTGGCCCGCATTGTTCACCAGGCAGTCGATCGGCCCGAATGCGGCTTCAACCGCCGCAACGAGCCGGGCATGGCCTCCGCTGTCGGAGAGATCGCTGCGAAAATAGAGGGCTTCCGGGTTTGATCGCCTCACCGCCGACAGCGTCGCCTTCGCCTCCATCTCGGTCACGACGTCGGTGAGCGCCACCGAAAAGCCATGGGCTGCCAACTCGATGCAAATGGCACGTCCGATACCGCGGTTGCCTCCCGTCACCAGCACCACACCCTTGCGGGGGGATACCGGGGCGCTCATGACGCACGGCGCTCCCCGACCGCCGTGTCGCGGGACGCGACCACCCCGCCTTCGGCCAGAAGGCGCGCCACATCCTCCGGCGCATAACCGAGCTCGCCCAGGATCTCGTGCGTGTGCTCTCCGATCTCGAGAGCCAGCACGCGCAATTCGGGAACACATCCGTCATAGCGGTTCGGGTGATTCACCAGATGGATCGTCCGGCCGCGGACGGACACCCTGCGGAAGACCTCGCAGTGGGCGACCTGCGGATCGTCGAGAAGGTCCTCGTACAGGTTGACGGGGGCCCACCATATGTCTGCGGCATCCAGCATCGCGCCGAGCTGGTCACGCGTATGCTCCGCCGTCACACGGCGCAGGCAGCGCGCATACGCGTCGCGATCCTTGTAGAGGTCGGTTTCGGCGAGTGCGCGAAGGTCGTCATTGTCGAGGGCCTCGGCGAGCGTCCGCGCCTCGCAGAGTGAAATCACGACATGCGCATCGCGGGTCGGATAGACGCCATAGGGGGCAGCGTGGAACCACGTCGCAAGACCGCGTTCCCGCTCAAGCGCCTTTGCGTCCTTTCCCCCGGCAAAATAGTTGACGAGCGCCTCGCCCTGCAGGTCGAGCGCGGCGTTGAGCAGGCTGGCTTCCACGCGCGTGCCGATACCGTCCCTCAAACGCCGCACCAGCGCGCCGAGTATGCCCATTGCCAGAAGGGCACCACCATGCTGGTCGACGATGGCCGCGCCGGCAGGCGTCGGACCGATCTCGGGCGTCCCCGTCACGGCAACCAGACCGGATCGCGCCTGCATGAGAAGGTCCTGTCCCGGCTTGCCGGCCATCGGACCGCTCGACCCGAAGCCGGACGCGGAAGCGAGGATCAGCTTCGGGTTCAGCGCACGAAGCGTATCGTCGTCGAATCCGAGCCGGGCGAAAACGCCCGGACGAAAGTTCTCCATCACGACGTCGGCGCCGGCGATGAGCCGTCTTGCAACCTCCCGGCCAGCCTCGCTCTTCAGGTCGATCCCGATCGACCGCTTGTTCCGGTTCGCGCAGAGATAGAAGCCGCTGACCCCCTCCACAAAGACATCCGCTCCCGACCAGCGGCGCTCATGGGCGCCATGGATCGGCTCGACCTTGATGACGTCCGCACCCATGTCCGCAAGGTACTGCGCACCGGCAGGGCCCTGCAGAAAATGGCAGAAGCTGACCACCCTGATTCCATCCAGCAGCATCGGAGCCCTTGCCTCGCGTTATGAAAGCGTTTTCATATGCCAGGGCAAGATTGTCAATCACCGGCCCACAAAGAGCGATTATGTGTGCGGTATTTTTTGCAAACGGCCGCCGCAACGGCCCTATCCATACTATGAAAGCGTTTTCTTGACATCGGGCGGCGCATGAACCCCGAAATCGCCGACGGGCCGCCACGGTCGGACTGACGCTAGCCGAGTATGAAGTCCGCGCATCGGTCGCCAAGCATCATCGCCGGGCTGTTGGTGTTCCCGGCATTGATATTGGGCACGGCCGACATGTCGCACACGCGCAGGCCGTCCACGCCGCGCACCCGCATGCGCGCATCCAGCACGGCCATGGGATCGCCGTCGGCGCCCATCCTGCATGTTCCCGCAGGATGGTAATTGGTCTTCACGAACCTCTTGCAGTGCTGCCGGAGGCTCTCGTCATCGTCCTTGAGCGGCAGGGTTACGGCGGCAATTCTGCTTCTGAGCGGCTCGGTACGGAACGCCTCCAGGAAGAATCGCTGTCCGGCGATCATCTCGCGCATGTCATCCTCATCCCGCAGCAGATGCGGAGACACCTGAGGCATGGCTGCGGGGTCGGGCGATCGCAGCCTGACATGGCCGCGCGATTTCGGCTTCACGACCACGGTCGTGATGGTCAGGCCGTACGTATCCTTCATCGACGTGCGCGTGTCGCGGTCGAGGTAGACGATCGGCACACAGAAGGCCTGGATGGTCGGAACGCCGTTCGCGTCGCCGGGATTGACGAAGGCGCCCGCCTCCAATCCGGCCGACAATATCGGACCGGAACCGAAGAGCTTGAACTGCAATCCGTTCTTCAGCATGCGCCAGCCGACGCCCTGCTTGTAGTAGCCGTAGCGACCGTTCACGGTGCCGGTTATCGGCACTTCAGGATGGTCGATCAGGTTCGCCCCGACGCCGGGAAGATCGATCTGGCATCGGATTCCGTGCTCCGCGAGGTGCTGCGCCGGACCGACGCCGGACAGCATCAGCACTTTCGGCGTCACCAGCGCGCCGGCGCTCACCACGATCTCGTTGCGGGCATAGGCCGTGCGATCCTGCCCGTCGACGCGGTACGCCACGCCGATGGCCCTGCCGTTCTCGACGACGATCCGGGTGACTTCGGCGCGCAGCTTCACCGTCAGCCGGCTGTCCTTGCTCAGCGGCTCGATGAAGGCATAGGCCGCGCTGCTGCGCCGCCCGCTCCTGTTCATGAACTGGTAGAAGCCCACGCCGCGCTGCGACGCACCGTTGAAATCCGCGTTGAAGGGCTCCCCCAGCGCCTGGACCGCCTGGACGAACCAGCGCGACAGTTCGTTGACATGCCCCGGATCGGAGACCAGCAGGGGACCATCCGTTCCGTGCCGCTCGTTGTTGAGGCGGTTGTTGCCTTCCATGCCGCGGAAGTGTTTCAGGACGGCATTCCAACTCCAGTCGGCGCCGTCATTGTTGCCGCGCAGAATCTCGTTCCATTCGTCGTAGTCGGATGGGCGACCCCTTATGTAGACCTGCGCGTTGACCGAGGAGCCGCCGCCGAGGACGTTGCCTTGCGGGATATCGTGCGACCGTCCGTCCAGATGCGCCTGCGGGGTCGTGGTGTGAGAGCGCATGTACTTGCTGCCGTTGATCATCTTGAAGATGCCCGGAGGCATGTCCAGCAGCGGATGCCGGTGCGAATGGCCGGCCTCCAGCAGCAGCACGCGAAGGTTTCCCCGCCTGACCAATTGCGCCGCCGCGACGCAGCCGGACGATCCCCCGCCCACGACTATGCAGTCGTATTCTTCACGCGCCACGATTTGTATCCCCGCCGGTTGCGCCGTCTTCGAAGGTTTCCTTGACCGTCGCCCAGGCCTCGCTCAGGTGAGCACTCAGCGCCTGCTCGGCCGCTTCGGGATCGCGATCCCTGACCGCCTCGAAAATGTCCCTGTGCCCGGCGTGGTAGACGAGGTTCTGCTCCGGCGAGCGTCGCATGCTTTGCCAGTGATCGTAAAGCCAGTGAACGAAAGCCTGATGGACGGCGGGAAACACCGGATTACCGGGTATGGTGTAGAAAACCGCATGGAACGCGACGTCGGTGTTGTCGAACAGCACCGGGTCTTCGATGGCCGCGCGATTGCGCTCCAGCGCGGCCCGCAAGGCGGCGATGTCTTCCTTGCGGGCCGACAGCGCGGCGTGCCTGACCAGCGCGGCCTCGAGGAAGATGCGAACGTCGAAAAGGGTCTTTACCCCGCCATCCTGCTTCAACAGATGGGTGACGATCCCGCCCAGGGCCGAGAAGGCGGTATCGAATCCGGGCTTGCGCACGACCGGACGATGGCGCGGCTTGCTTTCCAGCAGCCCCTTGTTGGTCAAGGTGACGATGACCTCCCGCACCGCCGCACGGCTGATCCCGAAGCGGGCGACGAGATCGCGCTCGGGCGGCAGCAGGCGTCCGCTCGCCAGATCGCCCGAAACGATCTCCCGCTCGATCTCTTCGACCACCGCATCGGCGGCCCTGCCGGATATCGTCGCATCTGCCATGTCGGACAGTCTCTGTGAACGCCGCCGGAACCGACCAGCCTCGACGCAAGCTAGGCGCGATGATTCAGGCTGTCAATTTGGTCTTCCACAATTGAATTCTGGTCGACCAAACTGGTCAGAATTGGATTGACAGCGTCGAAAATCGATGGCCTTCATGCATTAAGGCCTACCAAACGGGGCGCGCTTGGCGATCTGGTTCTCGCATGAGCCGTTACGAGGGCCGCGACCGACACCGTGCCTGGGATGGGAAAATGCCGCAGAGCAAAGAGATCAGTGCGATCCGGACGCGTGTCTTTCATGTACCGCTCGATGAGCCGCTCCAGGACGCGCAGCATGGGCTCCAGACCTTCTTCCAGCTCGTCACCGCTCAGGTGACGTGCGGGGACGGCCTCGAGGGCGTCGGATACACCTACACGATCGGCTCCGGCGGCCATGCCGTACAGGCGATGATCGATCGCGACATTGCGCCGCTGCTTGTGGGTGCTGATCCCGACGGCATCGACGCGCTCTACGATCGTCTCCAGTCCGCGCTGCACTATGTCGGCCGCGGCGGCATTGCCTCCTTCGCAATCTCCGCCGTCGACATCGCGTTATGGGACATACGCGGCAAGCGGACCGGGGAGCCCCTGTGGAAGATGGCGGGCGGAGCGGGGCGGCGTCCCCTGACCTATCGCGGCGGCGTCGATCTCAACTTTCCGCTCGACAAGTTGCTGCGGAGCATCGAGGGCTACCTCTCCCAGGGATACGAGGCGATCAAGATCAAGGTCGGCAAGCCCGATATCGCGGAGGATGCAGCCCGCATCAGGGCGGTTCGCGAGATGATCGGACCGTCGAGGGCCCTCATGGTCGATGCGAATTATGGCTACAGCCGCGAACGGGCGGTCGAGGCCGCCAGGGCTTTCGAGCCATACGGTCTCGTCTGGCTCGAGGAGCCGCTCATTCCGGACGATTTTGCCGGCTATGGGTATCTTGCGAGCCGGACGACCATTCCCCTTGCGATGGGCGAGAACCTCCATACGATCCAGGAGTTCGAACTCGCCTACGAGCACTCCGCGCTGTCCTTCATCCAGCCGGATGCGTCAAACTGCGGCGGCGTGACCGGCTTCCTGCGCGCCGCGCGCCTTGCGGACGCGCGCGGCATTCCAGTCTGCAGCCACGGCATGCAGGAGCTTCATGTCAGCCTGGTCCCGGCCCAGCCGAACGCAGGCTGGCTGGAGGCGCACAGTTTCCAGATCGACCGTTACACCCAGCGTCCGCTTGTCATCGAGAACGGCCGGGGCGTCGCGCCGGACGATCCGGGCACCGGCGTCGCATTCGATTGGGAAGCCCTGGAGCCGATGGCTGTCGCCTGACCGCCGCTGCACACCAGGTCATCAACCCAGGCACCTGCGGGAATCCGCCCCGTCTTGCCGGCAGGGCCCTCATTCACGACAATCAAGGGCCGCAGGTGGGCGATAGGCAGCAAGCTGTCGGCGCCCGGTGGCCGAGGCCGGACCTGTCGTTGGAGCACGTTGGAATTCCGGAAACCGATATGGAGCGGGTGAAGGGAATCGAACCCTCGTATTCAGCTTGGAAGGCTGCTGCTCTACCATTGAGCTACACCCGCGCCGCCCGACCCTGCCATGGCCCGGCACCGAAAGCCAGTCCTTGGCCGGGTGGATCGCTGCACGCTCCGGGCAATGGTGGAGGGGGTTGGATTCGAACCAACGTAGGCTGAGCCAACGGATTTACAGTCCGTCCCCTTTAACCACTCGGGCACCCCTCCATCCTGCCGGCGGAGCGTCGCTGCGAGGCATGCGCATCCGGCGAGGCGACAAGCCGGCTCGGACACGCGAAGCGCCTTATGGCGACAAGGGTATGGCGTGTCAACCGCGCGCCGCGACGATTTCCGGCGAAGGGTCGCCATCGTCGGCAAGCGGCCGGCCAACCGGCATGGCCTCCCCGCGAAGCGCTGTTTACAATCGCCTCAAGCCGGGACATTCCAGTCACGATCACGCCGCCGGAAACAGGACTATGACCGACGCCAAGAAGGGCACGCCGAAGGACACCCACTACGCCAAGCTCCGGCGCGCCCATCGCGACCGCACCGCCGGCAGCGCGCCGCCGCGCCGCCAGCGCCCCGCCGCCGCCGCGACGGCGCCGGGCGACGGGCTGGTCCGCCTTTACGGCCTGCATACGGTGGCCGCCGCGCTCCAAAATTCCCGCCGCCGCATCCATCATATGCTCGTCACCCGCAACGCGCTGGAAAGGCTGGGCATTGCGGAGCTCTCCGCCCTGTCCTTCCCGGCCGAACTGGTCGAGCCGCGCGACATCGACAAGGTGACGGGCAGCGACGCCGTGCATCAGGGCGTCGTCATCGAGGCGGAGCCGCTCGCGGCCAAACGGCTCGATGCGCTGGGCGACACGCGGCTCGTCGTCGTGCTCGACCAGGTGACGGACCCGCACAATGTCGGCGCGATCCTGCGTTCGGCGGTGGCCTTCGGCGCCGGCGCGCTGATCACCACCGCCCGCCACAGCCCGGCCGAATCCGGCGTGCTGGCGAAATCGGCTTCCGGCGCGCTGGAGCATATCAACCACATCGAGGTCCGTAACCTCGCCGCTGCGCTGGACGAACTGCATGGTGCCGGCTTCCAGACCGTGGGCCTTGATTCGGAGGGGCCCGAGGAACTGGAGCACAGCTTTTCGGGCGACCGGCTGGCGCTCGTCCTCGGCGCCGAGGGAAAGGGGTTGAGGCAGAAGACCCGCGAGACGGTGAACGTGCTGGCGCGCCTCGACATGCCCGGCGCGATCCGCTCGCTCAACGTGTCGAACGCGGCGGCAATCGCGCTCTACGCGGCGCGGCGGGCGCTCGCGGCGCGCTGATGGCAGATCCCGCAAACACGGCGCCGTCGGCGCGGGATCTCGCGCTGCCGGTCCTGCTTTTCCTGTCGACGCTGAGTTTCGGGCTGGGCATCGTGCTGCCCCTGATGCGCGTGGACCGGCTCTATTTCTTTTCCGACGAACCGTCGATCCTCGGCGTCGTCGCCGCGCTCTGGAAGGGCGGCGACATCGTGCTGGCGGTGCTGGTCGGCGCGTTCTCGGTGCTGTTTCCCGCCCTGAAACTGTGCCTGCTGAGCGTCAGGGCCTATGCCGGGCGGGACGGACACGCCAAGGTCCCCAATTGGTTCCGCGCCCTCTCCAACTGGTCGATGCTGGATGTCGTTCTGGTCGCCCTGGTGATCTTCGCGGCAAAGACGAGCGGCTTCGCCGACGCTTTCACGAAGCCCGGCCTGTGGCTCTTCGCCGCGTCGGTGACGATGACCGCCGCCGTGTCCTATCTCCTGAAGCGCCGCGGCCCGGGCGGCCGGGAAGGCCCGTCTCAGTGACGATACTGCTGGATGCGCGTGGTACGCAGCCCGGCGAGCCCATACTCATCGATCGAAGCCTGCCAGGACAGGAACTCCTCGGTGGTGAGCGTATAGCGCTGGCAGGCCTCGTCCAGGCTGAGCAAGCCCCCACGGACGGCGGCGACGACTTCCGCCTTGCGGCGGATGACCCAGCGCCTCGTATTGGAGGGCGGCAGATCGGCAATCGTCAGCGGGCTGCCATCCGGCCCAATAACGTACTTGACGCGCGGTCTAATCAGATCGGTCATCGTACTCTCAACAAAACCCAAAGACCTAATCACGGCCAATTTATCGGCACAGCTTTAAAAATGCATGAACCGGCGCGCCCGCATTTCAGACAAATGCCGCGGTTCGCAATACGGAGGCGATGGCAAGGCGGCCCGGCTTGACCTATATGGCTGCCATTGGCATCCGTAGGCGGCCAAGGCGGCAGGCAGCCGCCGCCGCATTTGCGAAAGGCCCCGATGAACAGCCTCGATCTGCCGGGCAAGCCGGAAAACACGCGCGTCGTCGTCGCCATGTCCGGCGGCGTCGATTCATCGGTCGTGGCCGGGCTGATGAAGCGCGGGGGCTACGACGTGGTCGGCGTGACGCTCCAGCTCTACGATCATGGCGCCGCCGTCCGCCGCACGGGCTCCTGCTGCGCCGGCCAGGATATCGACGACGCGCGCCGCGTCTCCGAGACGCTCGGCATTCCCCATTACGTGCTGAACTACGAGCAGCGTTTTCGTGAGGCCGTCATCGATCCTTTCGCGGCGAGCTACGTCGCCGGGGAGACGCCGATTCCCTGCGTGGCCTGCAACCAGACGGTGAAGTTCGCCGACCTTCTGACCACCGCGCGCGAGCTCGGCGCCGACGCGCTGGCCACCGGCCACTACATACGCAGCCGCGCCAACGGCGCGCACCGGGCGCTCTATCGGCCGGTCGACGGCGACCGCGACCAGAGCTACTTCCTGTTCGCGACGACGCAGGAGCAGATCGACTATCTGCGCTTCCCGCTCGGCGACCTGCCGAAGCCTGCCGTGCGCGCGCTTGCCGGCGAAATGGGGCTGGACATCGCCGCCAAGGCCGACAGCCAGGACATCTGCTTCGTGCCGCAGGGCAGGTATCCCGACATTATCGCGAAGCTGAAGCCGACGGCCGCAACCCCCGGAGAAATCGTCCATATCGACGGCCGCATCCTGGGCCGCCACGAAGGCATCCTGCGCTACACGATCGGACAGCGGCGTGGCATCGGCATCGCCTCCGGCGAGCCGCTCTATGTGATCCATCTGGACGCCGCCCGCGCGCGGGTCATCGTCGGCCCGCGCGAGGCGCTCGATACCCGCCGCGTCTTCCTGCGTGACGTGAACTGGCTGGGAGACGGTCCGCTCGACGCTCTCCCGCCCGCCGGTATCGGGGTTTTCGCCAGGGTGCGTTCGACGCGCCCGCCGCGGCCCGCCTTGCTGAAGCGCATCGACGGCCGGCTCGCGGTCGAACTGACGGAGGGAGAATCCGGCATCGCGCCCGGCCAGGCCTGCGTGCTCTATTCGGATGATGGCGACAGCGCCCGCGTGCTGGGCGGCGGCTTCATCGAGCGTTCGGAGCACGGCGCGGAGACGGAAAAGATGCTGGCCGCGCTCGCGGCCGTTCCCTTCCATTCCTCGGCTGCCTGAAGATCCCTGGAAGCGTATCGCGATCCTTCAGATCCGCTCCTTGCGCCCCGGTGCCCCGCCTTGCCGTCGTTGTCCCGAGACCGGTCCCGCTTTCGGGCGGACAGGCCTAGCCTGTCGAGCTGATGCCCTCTGCGGCAGCGGCGACGCCCGGCGCGGTCCGGTGATGCGTCACCGTGCCGGCCGTGAGGATGCGCAGGACGCTGATCGCCTCCTCGCCGTCGGTGCGCGGCGCCTCGCGCGTCTCGATGCAATGGATGAAATGCTGCAATTCGCGGGTCAGCGGCATGCCCTGCTCGACCGCGACATAGGTCGGCTCATTGGTGGTGAACGCCCAGTGCCCGCTGTCCATCCACACGGCGTGGCGATAGACGGCGAGCTTGCGCTCCCATGGCTCGACGTCGTCGAACACCGCCATCGCCTTGTTGCCCACCACGGTCAGGCGGCGTTCCCTGTAGGGATTGAGGCGCGACGTGAAGAGATGGCCGCGCAGGCCGTTCGGGAACAGCATGTGGAGATGCGCAAAATCGCTGAGATGATCGAGCAGCGCCGCGCCCTCCCCACGCACCTCGGTCGGCGCGGTGCCCGTGATGGCGAGAATCATCGAGAGGTCGTGCGGCGCCAGATCCCAGAGCGCATCGTTCTCGGTGTGGAACTTGCCGAGGCCGAGGCGATGCGAATGGATGTATCTGATCTCGCCGAGTTCGCCTGCGTCGATCAGCGCCTTCAGGCGCTCGAAGGCCGGATGGAAGCGCAGCACGTGGCCCACCATGAACACGCGGCCCGCCGCACTGGCGGCGGCCACCGCGCGCTCCGCATCGGGAACGGTCAGCGCGATAGGCTTCTCGACCAGGACGTCCTTGCCGTTCTGCACGGCGCGGATGGCAGTCTCGGCATGGAACTGCGGTGGCAGCGCCATGACGATCGCATCGACGTCCTGCCGTGCAAACAACGCGTCGGGCGCGATCGCAAGGCAGCCGTGGTCGCTCGCGAAGCCTTCGGCGCGCGCGCTGTTGGCATCGGAGACGGCATGGAGAACGCCCAATCCCTTCAGGGTACGGATATGGTTCGAACCCCAGTATCCGCACCCCAGGACGGCAATACGCGGCTTCATGGAAAACGCCTGAAATTTTCTGCGCGGAGACATAGCGGCGCACCCGGCCAAACTCAACCCCGGCATGCCGCCGCAGCCAGGCCGTCATGCTCCGGCGCTCACCGGGGCTGCGGGATCGACAGGGCCTCGCGCGGCCCGCGGCGATCGCCCCCGAATGTCATGGCGGATGTCCTTGACAGTGATCGGGGCGGACACTTATATCCGCGCGTCCCCGATCGGGCAGCGGCTTCACCTGCCGCATCCGGCCGGTTCAGGGCGGAGTAGCTCAGCAGGTTAGAGCAGAGGAATCATAATCCTTGTGTCGGGGGTTCGAGTCCCTCCTCCGCTACCATCAATGCATTGGCATAGCGCTCTGCGGCGCTGCGCTGCACCGTTCCACCGCACCCCATGAAAGCTTCCGAAGCCGATATTCTGATCGTTCCCGGCTACACGAATTCGGGTCCGGATCACTGGCAGAGCCGCTGGCAGTCCCGGCTCTCGACCGCACGGCGGATCGAGCAGGCGGAATGGTCGAAGCCGGTGCGCGAGGACTGGACCGGCAGCGTCGCGCGCGCCGTCAACGAGGCAGGCAGGCCCGCCGTCTTCGTCGCGCATTCGCTCGGCGTCGCAGCGGTCGTGCAGGCGGTTTCTCAGTTCGAAAAACCCGTCGCGGGCGCCTTTTTCGTCGCGCCTCCGGATGTCGCCAACCCGGAAATCCGCCCCCGGCACCTCATGACCTTCGGGCCCTACCCGCGCGATCCGCTGCCCTTCCCCTCGATCGTGATCGCCAGCCGCAACGACCCGTTCTGCGCCTTCGGCGTCGCCGAGGATATCGCGGCCGCCTGGGGCTCGCTGTTCATCGATGCCGGCGAGGCCGGCCATCTCAATGCGGAGGCGGGTTACGGCCCGTGGCCGGAGGGCACGCTGACTTTCGCCCGGTTTCTCTCCCGGCTCTGATGCCTTTTCAGGCCTTGTCGTCCAGGGAGCGGCGGGCCGCGCCGAGCACCGCCTGGGCGCCCTGTCCCATCAGCATCGGTTCGCTGCCCGTCGCGAAGAGCCGGAAGCCCATCCGCGCATAGCGCCCGGCCATGGCCGGATCGACGACGAAGATCGCCGCCGCCTTGCCGGCCGCGCGGGTCCGGCGCGCGATGTCGGCGATCGCCTCCATCATGTCCTCGAGTTTGGTGTCCACGACGCTGCCGCGGCTCCATGCAATGGAAAAATCCGACGGGCCGACAAAGATTCCGTCGATGCCGGGCGTGGAGAGGATGCCGTCCAGGCAGTCCAGCGCCTGCCGCGTCTCGACCATCGCGATCGCCATCGTGCGGCCGTTCGATTCGGCCAGCCACCGGGTGAAATCACCCTGGCCGTGGCGCGGAAACGCATAGGTCGGCCCCCAGGAGCGCAAGCCAACCGGCGGATATTTCATGGCGGTCGCGAAAGCTTTTGCGTCCTCGACCGAGTTGATCATCGGCGCGATGACGGCTTCCGCGCCGAAATCGAGCGCGCGGCTCGCCATGTCGAAACGCCCGACCGGAATGCGCACGACCGCGTGCTTCCCGGCCCTCAGGATCGGCACGACTCCGCGCAGGACGCTGTCCTCATGGTGCCCGCCATGCTGCATGTCGAGCGTGACCGCATCGAACGGCTGGGCGGCCATGATCTCGACGGTGAGCGCGTCGGGCACGCCGGACCAGGCGGTGAAGAGCGTTTCGTCGGCGTCGAGCCGTGACTTCAATGACATAAGCTCCCCCATGCACCAACCGGCCGCCGCTCAGCCATGCGGCGCGGACGAAACAAGAAAACCGCCCGGCCGCGGCGACCGGGCGCTCAACTGTTGCGCACCGATTCCGCGGCCTCTGCCAGCAGTTCTTCCATCGTGCGGCGGATCTGATGGTCCGACTGCTGCACTCCGGCAGCGTCGAAGTCCCTGCGGACCTTGCGGAAGACGTCCTCGTCGCCGGCTTCCTCGAAGTCGGAGGCAATGACCTCCTTGGCGTAGGCTTCCGCGTCGGCGCCCGATTTGCCGAGCTTCTCGGCGGCCCACAGGCCGAGCAGCTTGTTGCGGCGCGCGGTCGCTTTGAAGCGCAGCTCCTCGTCCATGGCGAACTTGCGCTCGAAACCCTCTTGGCGGTCCTTCATGCTGGTCATCCGATTCCCTCCGTAGGCGAGCCCATTGCAGGCTATGTAATCGGTCCGGGTTCAAACCGAAAGTCCGCGGCAAGGTCAATATGCCGCGAGGGCAGCCGGTCTTACCCTCGATTAAGCCGTTGACGGCCCTAATTGCCGATTGAGGAATGACGGCAGTTCCGCTATTCACGGCCTGAATCCAAGCCAGTTGCCGCATCGCAGGCGGCCCAACCGAGGGTGTCAGAATTGCCGACCACCCCGCAAATTTCAGAGATTGTTTGATGAACCGTCGCCGCCGCATCTACGAAGGCAAGGCCAAAATTCTCTATGAAGGGCCCGAGCCCGGAACGCTGATCCAGTTCTTCAAGGACGACGCCACCGCCTTCAACAAGAAGAAGCACGAGATCGTCGACGGAAAGGGCGTGCTCAACAACCGCATTTCCGAGCACATCTTCAATCACCTCAACAGGATGGGCATCCCGACCCACTTCATCCGCCGGCTCAACATGCGCGAGCAGTTGATCAAGGAGGTCGAGATCATCCCGCTGGAGGTGGTCGTGCGCAACATCGCGGCCGGATCCCTGGCCAAGCGGCTGGGCATCGAGGAAGGCACGGTGCTGCCGCGCTCGATCATCGAGTTCTACTACAAGGCCGACGCGCTCGACGACCCGATGGTCACGGAAGAGCACATCACGGCCTTCGGCTGGGCGAGCCCGCAGGAGATCGACGACATCATGGCGCTGGCCATCCGCGTCAACGACTTCCTGTCCGGCCTGTTCATGGGCGTCGGCATCCAGCTCGTCGACTTCAAGATGGAATGCGGCCGCCTGTTCGAGGGCGACATGATGCGCATCGTCGTGGCCGATGAGATTTCTCCGGACTCCTGCCGGCTGTGGGATGTCGCCACCCGCGACAAGGTCGACAAGGACCGCTTCCGCCGCGATATGGGCGGGCTGGTCTAGGCTTACCAGGAAGTGGCCCGGCGCCTCGGGATCATGAACGAGAACGAGACGCCGCGCCCCTACGGCCCGGTGCTCGTCGCCTCCAACGAGGAACCCAAGGGTACCAAGCACTGAACGATGACGG
>JAFKJW010000137.1 GCA_017305925.1 Hyphomicrobiales bacterium
ACCTATCCGCCGCTGGTCTTCGCCGGCGAGGCGCGCAAGCTGAAGAAGCAGCTCGCGGCTGTCGCCAATGGCGAGGCGTTCCTCCTGCAGGGCGGCGACTGCGCCGAGAGCTTTGCCGAGCACGGCGCCGACAACATCCGTGACTTCTTCCGGGTCTTCCTCCAGATGTCTGTCGTGCTGACCTTCGCGGGCGCGCAGCCGGTGGTCAAGGTCGGCCGGATCGCCGGCCAGTTCGCCAAGCCGCGCTCGTCCGACATCGAGACGCGGAGCGGCGTCGCGCTGCCCAGCTATCGCGGCGACATCATCAACGGCATCGACTTCGACGAGGCCTCGCGGGTGCCCGATCCGCGGCGCCAGCAGATGGCCTACCGCCAGTCCGCCGCGACGCTCAACCTGCTGCGCGCCTTCGCCCAGGGCGGCTACGCCAGCCTCGAAAACGTCCACCAGTGGATGCTCGGCTTCGTGTCCGACAGCCCGCAGGGCGAGCGCTACGAGGCGCTGGCCAACCGCATCACCGAGACGATGGACTTCATGCGCGCCATCGGCATCACCTCGGAGTCGAATTTCGCGCTGCGCGAGACGGATTTCTACACCAGCCACGAGGCGCTGCTGCTCGGCTACGAGGAGGCGCTGACGCGCGTGGATTCGACCTCCGGCGACTGGTACGCCACCTCCGGCCACATGATCTGGATCGGCGACCGCACCCGCCAGCCCGACCATGCCCATGTCGAATATTGCCGCGGCATCAAGAACCCGCTCGGCCTGAAATGCGGCCCTTCGCTGACGCCGGACGGGCTCTTGGAGCTGATCGACCTGCTCAATCCGGAGAACGAGGCGGGCCGCCTGACGCTGATCGCGCGCTTCGGCTACGACAAGGTGGAGGAGCATCTGCCGAAGCTCCTCAGGGCCGTGAAGAAGGAGGGCCGCAAGGTCGTCTGGTCCTGCGATCCCATGCACGGCAACACGATCACGCTGAACGCCTACAAGACGCGACCCTTCGAGCGCATCCTGAAGGAGGTGCAGTCCTTCTTCGAGATACATCGCGCCGAAGGCACGCATCCGGGCGGCATCCATGTCGAGATGACGGGCAAGAACGTCACGGAGTGCACGGGCGGGGCGCGCGCCATCACGGCGGAGGACCTGCACGACCGCTACCACACGCATTGCGACCCGAGGCTCAATGCCGATCAGGCGATCGAATTGGCGTTTCTCGTCTCCGACCTGCTGCGCAAGACGAATGCCGAGCCGCACCGGCAGGCGATCAGCGCCTGACGCCAAGGGGCGTCGCGGGCGCCCCTACTCGGTTTTGTAGAGCATCCAGCCCTTGCTGCCGCCGCTGACCGGTTCGGGCTGCGACGAATAGTGGGTGACGCGGTTGCGTCCGCCGACCTTCGACTTGTAGAGCGCGCTGTCGGCCTTCGAATAGAGATCCTCGGCGCTGCTCGCGTCGGAGGCCATGCAGGTGCCGAGCGAGATGGTGATCGGGCCGAAGCCGGCGCCGGTCTGCGCGTTGCCGAACGGCGTCTGGGCGACCGCGGCGCGCAGCCGCTCGGCAATGCCGGCGACGGCCTCGGGATTGGCGGCGTCAATGATGACGGCGAATTCCTCGCCGCCGGTGCGCGCCACGAAGGTGTTGCCCCTTGTGGCGTGTTGCAGGATGCTGGCGATGGCCTGGATGATCTTGTCGCCGGTCGGGTGGCCGTGCCGGTCGTTGATGTCCTTGAAATGGTCGATGTCGGCAAGGATCAGCGAGCCGAACATCACCTTCTTCGGATCCTCGTAGATCCGCGCGAGCGCCTTGTCGAAGGCGCGCCGGTTGCAGAGCTGCGTCAGGCCGTCCGTGTCGGCGAGCTTCTTGTATTCCTCCAGCTTCGACTTGACGTTCTCAAGCTCCTGGGATTTTTCGCCGAGCGTTTCGGCGAGCTGGCGGCCGTTGTCTATCGTCGTTTCCGTCGCCACGGACATGACCGTGGCGATCTTTTCCAGGATTTCGCGCGTGACGAGACGCGGATTGGCGAGCCCGCTGGACGTCTCGGACAGGATTTCGCTGTAGCGCTCCAGGCTGGTGCGCTCGGTGCGCAGGATGCGGGCGATGTCCTCGAGCTCGTGCGCGATCGCGGCGCGCGCCTGCTCGACCACCGTCTGGCCGTGGTTCTGGCCGAAATATTTGAGGCTGAGCTCGTCCAGCTCGGATTGCGTCGGCCGCTTGCTGAGCGAGACGAGATCGAGCGCCAGCGCCTGGTTGGAGCCGGTGAGCGCCTCGTAGAAAATCTCGTAGTTGCGCGGCAGGCCGGTGACGCCGAGCTGACGCATCGTCGTCACGATCATCGTCAGCATGTCCTGGCTGCGCCCCTGCGGGGCAGTGGTGGCATGCATCATGGTGCGCACCGCCGGGTGCCGTTGCGGGCCTCGTCCACCGCTTGCGGTTGTTCAGGGCGTGTCATGTCACATCCATCCCGACAACCCTGGCTGGTGGGCCGTCTCATTCCCTAAAGTTAGCCTGCCAACGCTAATGCTTTGTTAAACAGGCATTTCCTCGCACGATTTCTTTTTCGTGCCCGGGAATGCGTCAGCCTGAGCTGCCATACACCTCGGCAGGGTCGAACCGCCGGGCGCCGCCGTCGTCCTCCAGCCTGGCCGTGCCGTCCTCCAGCAGGATGCGCCTGTAGAAGCAGGAGCGCCGCCCCGTATGGCAGGTCGCATGGTCGCCGGCGACATCGACGCTCAGCCAGACCGCGTCCTGGTCGCAATCGGTGCGCATCTCGACCACGCGCTGGAAATTGCCGGAGGTCTCGCCCTTCTTCCAGAGCGCGCGCCGCGACCGCGACCAGTAATGCGCGATGCCCGTCTTCAACGTCAGCGCGAGCGCCTCGGCGTTCATGTGGGCGAGCATCAGCACGGTCCCGTCCGCCGCGTCGGTGACGACGGCGGTGACGAGCCCGTTGGCGTCGAAGCGCGGCGAGAAGGCGTTGCCTTCCTCGAGCGCGTGCTTATCCGCCGGGGCAGGCGCGAAAACCGTATCGGCCATTGCCGTTCCTTCTGCGGGCCGGCTCAGCCGGCGCCGCCGCGCACCATGGTGATGAAGCGCACCTGCTCTTCCGGATTGTCGCGGAAGGCGCCGGTGAAGCTCGATGTGAGCGTGGTCGAGCCCTGCTTGCGGATGCCGCGCATCGCCATGCACATGTGCTCGGCCTCGATCATCACAGCGACCCCGCGCGGGGCGAGCACCTCCTGGATGACGCCCGAGATCTGCGCGGTCATGGCTTCCTGCGTCTGCAGGCGATGCGCGAAGATGTCGACGACGCGGGCGATCTTCGACAGGCCCACCACCTTGCCGTCCGGCAGGTAGGCGACATGCGCGCGGCCGACGATCGGCACCATGTGGTGCTCGCAATGCGAATGGAATTGGATGTCGCGGACCAGCACGAGGTCGTCGTAGCCGGAGACTTCCTCGAAGGTGCGGCCGAGCTCTTCGGCGGGACACTTGTCGTAGCCGCCGAACATCTCGCGATAGGCTTTTGCGACGCGCCGCGGCGTGTCGAGAAGCCCCTCGCGGTTGGGATTGTCGCCGGCCCAGCGGATGAGCAGGCGGACGGCGGCCTCCACCTCGGCCTCTCCCGGCCTGTCGGTCTCCGCCTTGTCCATGAAGGTCGGGACCGCGAGCGGCTTCTTGGCGACGGCATCCATTGAGATTTCTCCACGATCCCGGGGTGGCGCGGCTTGCCTTGCCGACGCCCGGTGGCGGCCATTATATAGGATGGGCGGCCTCGAAAGAAAGACGCGCCCGCGATACGCATCGTTCGCAAAACGGTGCGCGGAAGAAACGCCATGATCGACGACGTCTACAATGCGAAGATTCTCGGGTTTGCCGGCAACATAGCCCGCATCGGCCGCCTGGCGGATGCCGACGCGAGCGCGACGGCGCATTCGAAACTCTGCGGATCGACCGTCACCGTCGACCTGAAGATGGACGGCGATACCGTCACCGACTTCGCGCATGTCGTGAAGGCCTGCGCGCTCGGCCAGGCGTCGTCCTCGATCATGGCGAGCCATGTGGTCGGCGCGACCGCCGATGAATTGCGCAGGACGCGCCAGGAGATGCTGCGGATGCTGAAGGAGAACGGGCCGCCGCCGGCCGCCCCGCGCTTCGCGGACCTGAGGTATCTGGAACCCGTCCGCGACTACAAGGCCCGCCACGCCTCGACCATGCTGACCTTCGACGCCGTGGTCGACGCCATCGGCCAGATCGAGAAGAGGCGGGCAGGGGAGGTTGCCTGAGATGAGACCGTCGGAGGTGTTGGCGCGCAACAGAAACAAGGTGCTGGAGATCATTGCCAGATACCCGGTGGCGAATCCGCGTCTCTTCGGTTCCGTGGCGCGCGGCGATGACATTGAGGGAAGCGATATCGACCTTCTGGTCGATCCCGACTTCGAAATGACGACGTTCGTTCATCTCGGGGAGTTGGAAGAAGAACTTGAGGGCCTTCTCGGAATCGGGGTGGATATCGTGACCCCGAACGGTCTGCTTCCGGACGTGACTGAGCGGATCCGGTCCGAACTGGTGCCTCTATGAAAGCGGATACGGCCTCGCAGTTTCTCGAACTGTGCGGCCATATCGTCATATGGGGCGAGCGCATTCCCGTCTTTATCGGCGATATGGATTTCGAGGCGTTCGCAAAAGACGAAATCACCTATCTGGCTGTGTGGAAATGCGTGGAGGTTCTGGGAGAAGCCTCGGCCAAAATCCTTCGTCTAGACGAGGCGCTCGATGCTGCCTATCCGCACCTGATGCTCAGGTCGGCCCGTTCCATGCGAAACCAGTTGACTCATGGATATACGAGCGTGGACATCGGAATATTATGGCGAACCGTTCACGCCTTCGTGCCCGAGATGGTGAAAGCGGCACGTTCGATCGTGGAGGAAGCCGGCAAGGGCAACGAGACCGCGGGCTGATATCCCAGGCCTTTCAATGGTGCCCTTGCCAAAATCGACCTAAGCCGCCACGTCCTTCTCCGCCAGCAGTTCCCGCACCATCGGGATCACTTTCGTCCCGTAGAGCTCGATGCTTTTCATCATCTTCTCGTGCGACGTCGTGCCGGAGGAGTATTTGAGGTCGAAGCGGTCGGCGCCGAGCGCCTTCACCGTCGCCGCGATCTTCATGGCCACGGTTTCCGGCGCGCCGGCATAGGTCGAGCCCTGCTCGATCTCGCGAACGAAACTCTCCTTCGTGGTCGGCGGCCAGCCGCGCTCGCGGCCGATGCGGTCGTGCATGGCCTTGTAGCCCGGCCAGAGTTCCTCGCGCGCCCGCTCGTCCGTCTCGGCGACATAGCCCGGCGAATGCACGCCGAGCGGCATCTTGTCCACGCCGAGCTGGGCCTGCGCCCTTTTGTAGAGATCGACATAGGGCAGGAAGCGCTTCGGGTCCCCGCCGATGATGGCGAGCGTCATGGGGATCTGGTAGCGCACAGAGCGCACCACCGATTCCGGACTGCCGCCGACCCCGATCCAGGCGGAAAGCCTGCCGGTCTCGATCTGCGGATGCACGGTGACGTCCTTCAGCGGCGTGCGGAAGCTGCCCTGCCAATTCACCGGCCCGTTCTTCAGAAGTTCTGCGAACAGGTCGAGCTTCTCGTTGAACAGCGTCTCGTAGTCGTTGAGGTCGTAGCCGAACAGCGGGAAGGACTCCGTGAAGGAGCCGCGCCCGAGAATGACCTCGGCCCGTCCGTTCGACAGCGCGTTCACCGTCGAGAAGCGCTCGAAGACGCGGATCGGATCGTCCGACGACAGCACCGTCACGGCGGAACCCAGCTTGATGCGCCTGGTGCGCGTGGCGATGCCGGCGAGCACGACCTCCGGCGCGGAGATGGCGAAATCGTTGCGATGGTGCTCGCCGACGCCGATGAAGTCGATGCCCGCTTCCTCGGCGAGGATCGCCTCGTCGACGACGTTGCGGATCACCTGTGCCTGCGGCAGCAACTGCCCGTCGGCGCCGGCGGTGACGTCGCCAAACGTGTCCATTCCGAATTCGATTGCCGTGGTCATGGTCTGTCTCTGTCCGCGGGGTATCCGGCTTGACCGGCCGCGAGCGCCGCCGAAGCGGCCTTGTCTGCAACGGGTTCGATAAGTCCACAGCAAGATAGGCGAGGGCCGGCCCGGGTTCAAATCGAACAAACTCGACGCATTGTTCACTCATCGTAGACAAAAGGCATTGCGGGCCGTGGCCCTTCGAAAACGGCCTTTCCGCGCTTATGTTGGGGGCAGCGAGGGAGAACCGCTTGCACGATCACGCATCGCATGCGCACAAGCCGGGCAGGGGCCGCAACTATGACGGCCCGTGGCGCAAGACGCCCGGACGGCTGGTCGGCACCGGGCTGGTGCGGCTCTACCAACTCACGCTCTCCGGCTTCGTCGGCAACACCTGCCGGCACCTGCCGACCTGCTCGGAATATGCCTATGAGGCGATCGCCCGCCACGGGCTCTGGGCCGGTGGCTGGATGGGGCTTTTCCGGGTCGCGCGTTGCGGCCCGCTCGGCACGCAGGGGCTCGATCCCGTGCCCGCCGCGCTCGACAGGCGCTCCCGCTGGTTCATGCCGTGGCGCTACAGGGGCAATCGCATATGGGACCCGTGACGCTTTGCTCCTACCCCACCCCTAACCCCTCCCCACGAGAGGGAGGGGGGACTTGGCACGCGGCAGCTCCCCCTCCCCCTTGTGGGGAGGGGTTAGGGGTGGGGGTCGATCCGGCAGTTTCTTCAAGCAGTTACCCTGTGCCCGCGCCGGCATTCCGCAGAATCTTTGCCGATTTTCATCCCCGTCTCCGCAGGCCGCCGCATACTCCGGCCACTGTCCCGGATGAGGGAAAGGGAGCGCACCGAACTCCCGTGCGGGACAGCGGCGAGCGGGTTGGACGGCGTCTTCGGTAGGCGGCGTCCGGGTGAGACACCCCGTGAACCCGACCGGATCGGAGGCGAAGTCCGCGCCAATGCGGGCGAGGTGCTTCCCGGGTCGAGACGCCGGCGTGGCGCGGGTGGCCGTGCAACGTTCATGAAAACGCGTTAGCCCGGATCGCCGGGCATCCGCGCCACGCTTCCCTTCCGCACGAGGGAAAATCGCAATGGCCAGGGCGGGTTTCCGCAGCGTGGCGAGGTTTTTCGCCATCTTTACGGCCGCCGCGTTAGGGGCTACATGCCCGCGGTCGCAACCACCCGCGCTCGTTTGCGGGACTGGATAACAGGAGCAGTCATGTCCGATTCCGTTTCCCTCACATTCCCCGACGGTTCCGTCCGCGCCTACGACGCGGCGACGACGGGTGCCGCGCTCGCCGAATCGATCTCGAAGTCGCTGGCCAGGAAGGCCGTCGCTTATGCGCTCGACGGCACCGTGCGCGACCTGTCCGATCCGGTCCATGAATCCGGCAAGGTCGAGATCATCACGCGCGACGATCCGCGCGCGCTGGAGCTGATCCGCCACGATGCCGCGCATGTGCTCGCAGAGGCCGTGCAGGAGCTCTGGCCGGGCACGCAGGTGACGATCGGTCCCGTCATCGAGAACGGCTTCTATTACGATTTCGCGCGCAACCAGCCGTTCACGCCCGAGGATTTCCCGGCCATCGAGAAGAAGATGCGCGAGATCATCCAGCGCAACCAGCCGTTCGCCAAGCGGCTGGTGTCGCGCGAGGAAGCGAAAAAATTCTTCCGCGACAAGGGCGAGGCCTACAAGGTCGAGCTGGTCGACGCGATCCCCGAGGGGCAGGACATAAAGTTCTACTCGCAGGGCGAGTGGACGGATCTGTGCCGCGGCCCGCACATGGCCTCGACGGGCCAGGTCGGCAACGCCTTCAAGCTGATGAAGGTGGCCGGCGCCTATTGGCGCGGCGACTCCAACAATCCGATGCTGACGCGCATCTACGGCACCGCCTGGGCGGACCAGCAGCAGCTCGACCAGTATCTCCACATGCTGGAGGAAGCCGAGAAGCGCGACCACCGCCGTCTCGGCCGAGAGATGGACCTGTTCCATTTCCAGGAGGAGGGGCCGGGCGTCGTCTTCTGGCACGCTAAGGGCTGGAAGATGTTCCAGAACCTCATCGCCTATATGCGCCGCCGCCTCGGCGACGACTACGAGGAGGTCAACGCCCCGCAGGTGCTCGACAAAAGCCTGTGGGAGACGTCGGGCCATTGGGGCTGGTATCAGGAGAACATGTTCGCGGTGAAGTCGGCCCACGCCTTCACCCATCCCGAGGACCCCGAGGCCGACCAGCGCGTCTTCGCGCTGAAGCCGATGAACTGCCCCGGCCACGTCCAGATCTTCAAGCATGGCTTGAAGTCTTACCGCGATCTGCCGATCCGGCTTGCCGAATTCGGAAACGTGCATCGCTATGAGGCGTCCGGCGCGCTGCACGGGCTGATGCGCGTTCGCGCCTTCACCCAGGACGATGCGCACATCTTCTGCACCGAGGACCAGCTCGAGGCGGAGATCCTCAAGATCAACGACCTGATGATGTCGGTCTACAAGGATTTCGGCTTCGAGGAAGTGGTGGTGAAGCTCGCCACGCGGCCTGAGAAGCGCGTCGGCACCGACGCGGCCTGGGACCACGCCGAGGACATCCTGCGCCGCGCGCTCGCCCGCATGGCGCGCGAGGACAACCGCATCAAGACCGGCATCAACGAGGGCGAGGGCACGTTCTACGGCCCGAAATTCGAATACACGCTGAAGGACGCCATCGGCCGCGAGTGGCAGTGCGGCACGACGCAGGTGGACTTCAACCTGCCGGAGCGCTTCGGCGCCTTCTATATCGGCGCGGATTCGGAGAAGAAGCAGCCGGTGATGGTGCACCGCGCCATCTGCGGCTCGCTGGAGCGTTTCTTGGGCATCCTGATCGAGAGCCATGCCGGGCAGATGCCGCTGTGGTTCGCGGCCGTGCAGGTGGTGGTCGCGACGATCACTTCGGACGCCGACGACTATGCCGTTTCGGTGACGAAGCGGCTGAAGGCCGCCGGCCTGTCCGTGGAAACCGACCTGCGCAACGAGAAGATCAACTACAAGGTGCGCGAGCACAGCCTCGCCAAGGTGCCGGTGATCCTCGTCTGCGGCAAGCGCGAGGCGGAGGAGGGCACCGTCAACATGCGCCGCCTCGGCTCGCGCGATCAGCAGTCGATGTCGCTCGACGCGGCGCTCGCCCAGCTGTCGGAGGAGGCCCTTCCGCCCGATATCCGGCAGGACAGAGGGGGGCGCGAAAGGGCTCGGCCTTGCCCCATACCTTCTCAAGCGGCTGCCTTGACCCTAATCCGTGATCTCGTCGTCCGGAACCTCGTCCTCTTCGTTGGCGAGCACCTCGACGTCCTGGTTCTTGCCGGCGCTGACGACGATCTCGCGCTGGTAGATGCGGTCGCGGTTCTTGGCGATCACCGTGTATTCGCCCTCGGCGAGAACCATCGAGGCGTAGGCGCCGACGCTTTCGCGGATGGGATCGCCCGACGCGGCGAGGATCGACCACGAGGTGTCCGCCATCGCCTCGCCGCCATGGTCGCGCACGAGCTTCAGCGTCACGGCCGCCGCGCGGTGCTCCACCGTCGCCTCGGTCAGCTTGCCCGCCTCGACGCGGATGTCGGAGCGGATGACGGCGTTCACCGACCCGTAGGTCGAGACGACGTGGTAGACGCCGGCATTGAGCCGCACGACCGTGCGCGGCTTCACGTCGGGGATGATGAGCGCGTGCTCGCCCTTGTCGTCGGTGCTGCCGTCGTAGATCGAGAACTTCAGCTCGTTTCCGGGTATCCGCTCGCCGCCTTCGACCACCGCGTCGAGTTCGAGGCCGCCGGCGTCGAGCACGAAGGTTTCGCGGCGCGATTCGCGCGTCACGCTGATTCGCTTGGTTGCGCCGGCCCGCCCGAAGGTGGCGTGCACGAGATAGCTGCCCGGGGCGAGCTCGAAGACGCCGGTGCCGCCGTGCGCCGAGGCGACCAGCGGCAATTTGCCGTCCGGTCCCGGCGCCGTCCTGAAGACCCGCCAGACCATGCCGCGCGAAATGTCCTTGCCGCCCTTCACCAGTTGCGCCGCAAGCGTCGTCTTGCCGGTCTCCGTGACGCTCGCCAGCGGCGCGGTCTTGTCGGCCTTCGGCGTGGCGTAGCCGTTGAGCGGGGGAAGGTCGAGCGGGGCTGCCGGAGGCGCGTCGGAAAAGCCCTGCGCGGATGCGGGGCAAGCGGCAACGACGAGCACCGCAAGCCGGTGCAGTCTGCCGATCGATCGGAGGAAGCCGCCAGTCATCTCTTGCCTTCAAGCCCGTCCGGGTGGCAATTTCAAGACCAATTCCGACGCCCGAGCCGCATTGCCTTCCGCCGCCGGCTTCAGCCAATATTTTTGAGGAGAATGCAGCCGTGGCCTCTCGTTTCATCGACTTCATGCTGTCCCGCATCTCGCCGCCCATCGCGGAGCTGAAGGGGCCGCCGCCGAGCGAGGAGGAGATCGCCACGATGCTGCGCGTCGCCTCCCGCGTGCCGGATCACGGGCGGCTGGAGCCGTGGCGCTTCATCCTCTATCGCGGCGAGGCGCGGGAAAAGGCCGGCGCGCTTCTCGCCGACCTGGCGGAGCGGACGGAGGGACCGCTCTCCGAGACGCGCCGCAACCAGGAACTGACGCGGTTTTCCCGCGCGCCGCTGGTGATCGGCGTGGTCTCCAGCCCGAAGGAACATCCGAAAATCCCACAATGGGAGATGTTCCTCTCCGGCGCGGCCGCCGCCATGAACCTGGTCCATGCGGCCAATGCGCTCGGCTTCGGGGCGAACTGGATCACCAACTGGTATGCCGGCAGCGAAGAGGGGCGCCGCCTGCTGGGGCTGGCGCCGCACGAGCGCGTCGTCGGCTTCGTCCATATCGGCCGCTTCGAAGGCAGCGTGCCGGACCGGCCGCGGCCGGACCTCTCCGCCGTCGCGTCGGACTACACCGGGCCGTGGCAGGCGTGAACCGCCCTGCGGCGAAATGACCGTTGGCCGGTTTTGAATCGATTCGGCCCGGAAAATTCCCCTCGGCGCTTCGACGCAAGCCTGGCGCAGGCGTAAAGCCGCATATGCAATGCTGCAGGCACTTTGATTCGTGCGGCGATCCAAGACGGGGGTGTTGGATGCGGAGCGTTTTTGAAGATTGCGCGAAGATGCGGCTGACGGAGCGTATCGACGTCCAGACGGCAATCGAGACCCTGATGGAGCGGGGTTACGATGTGGAGGAGATCCTGACCGAGATGGTCCGGCTGTTCTATGTCGATCTCGACCAGTTCAACGACCTGATGCAGGCGGCCGCCTGAAGGCCGGCGGAAGCCCGCAAACGGACGGCATGCGCGATAGCCGGATGCGGTGTTCCGCATTTTGCCGCATTCTGTTAGCTAGAACCATGTCTTCCCGAGCCGGATACCGGTTTGGGAATAAGGACATGCGTGGAAGCTCGGCGGCGGGGAAGCCTTTGGCGGCGCTGCCGCCTTGAACTGGAGAGGACGATGAAAATCAGATTTGTCGCTGCCGTGACCGCGGCGGCGTTGCTGGCGGCTTGCACCACCGATCCCTATACGGGCCAGCAGAAGGTGTCGAACGCGGCGGGCGGCGCGGCCATCGGCGCCGGCCTCGGCGCGCTCGCCGGCGTGGCGCTGGGCGGCGGCAACGACCGCCGCAACGCGCTTCTGGGGGCGGGAATCGGCCTTTTGGCCGGCGGCGCCATCGGCTCCTACATGGACCAGCAGGAAGAGGAGCTGCGCGCGCAGCTGCGCGGCACGGGCGTCAGCGTGACCCGCAACGGCGACGAGATCATCCTCAACATGCCCTCCAACATCACCTTCGCCACCGACCAGGATGCGGTGAAGTCGGGCTTCTTCCCGACGCTCAACTCCGTCGCGCTGGTCTTGAAGAAGTTCAACAAGACGATGGTGGACGTCTACGGCCACACCGATTCGACCGGCGACGACCGCTACAACCAGGACCTGTCGGAGCGGCGCGCCATGTCGGTGGCCAATTATCTCTACGGCCAGGGCGTCGACGGGCGCCGCTTCTACGTGAAGGGTTTCGGCGAGGAGGAGCCGATCGCTTCGAACGCCACGGCCGAAGGCCGGGCGCAGAACCGCCGCGTCGAGATCCAGTTGTCGCCGCTGACCTGACGAGCCTTGCAGCGAACAGGGTGACCGCCTGAGAGGCGTGGCGACGCAGGGGCTCGGCCTCTTAGGCGATCACCTTACTACAGTGACAGCGCGATGCGCGCCGCCAGGCGCGCATTGCTCTCCACCAGCGCGATGTTCGTCTTCAGGCTGGCGCCCTTGGTCAGTTCCAGGAGCCTGGCCAGCAGGAACGGCGTGACGGCCTTGCCGCTGACGCGTTCCGCGGCCGCCGCCTTCTGCGCGGCATCGATATAGCCCGCCATCTCCTCGGCCGGGATCTCGTCGGCGGCCGGCACCGGGTTGGCGACCAGCATGCCGCCGGAAAGCCCGATCTCCTGCCGCGTCCGGAAGAAGGAGGCGATGCGCGCCGGCTCGTCCAGCCGCAGCGGCGCCTTGAAGGGCGATTGCCGCGACCAGAAGGCGGGCACGGTATCGGCGCCGAACACCACCACCGGCACGCCGCGCGTCTCCAGCACCTCCAGCGTCTTCTCGATGTCGAGGATCGCCTTGGCGCCCGCCGAAACCACGATCACCGGCGTGCGCGCCAGTTCGTCGAGATCGGCGGAGACGTCGAAGCTCGTCTCCGCGCCCTTGTGCACGCCGCCGATGCCGCCCGTCGCGAACACCCTGATGCCGGCGAGCGCCGCCGCGATCATCGTCGCCGCGACCGTCGTGCCGCCGGTGCGCCCTTCGGAAAGCGCGAAGGCGAGGTCGGCGCGCGACAGCTTCATCGCGCCGATCGTCCTGGCAAGTGCGTCGCGTTCCTCTGGCGACAGGCCGACCTTCAGCCGCCCGTCGATCACGGCGATCGTGGCGGGCACCGCGCCTTCCGCCTCGATGATCGCCTCGACACGGCCCGCCATGGCGGCATTGTCCGGAAACGGCATGCCATGCGTGACGATGGTGCTTTCCAGCGCTACCACCGGGCGGCCGCCGGCAAGCGCGGCCGCGACCGGCGGATGGACGTCGACGAACTTTTTGGCGCTGTCAGGTGTCATGCCGCGGCTCCGAAACGATCCGGCTCATCGCATTTCGACGGCGGACGGCACAAGGGCAAGTGCGGCGGAAAATTCGCTCTCGCCGAGGAAGGGTGCCGCGCCCTGCGCCTCCACGGCCAGCATCGCTGCCGCCGCGCCCTCGCGGACGGCCTGCGGAAAATCGCAGCCGGCGACCAGGGCTGCGGCGGTCGCGCCGGCCAGCGCGTCGCCCGCGCCCGTGACATCCGCGATCCGCCGCGGCTTGGGCGGCGTCAGCGTCCATCGCTTCTCGCCGTCGAAGAAAAGAGCCGGTCGCGGTCCGTCGCTGATCACGCCACGCCGCAAGCCCCTTGCCGAAAGCGCAGCCGCCAGTCCCGCACCGTCCTCGAACGCCGTCGCCTCGCCGTCCGTCACGAGGGCGGCCGCCTCGCGGCGGTTCATGAACAGGCAGTCGAGCGCCGGCAGCACGCGTGCGAGCCGCACTACCTTGGCCGGCGAGATCGCCACCGCGAAGAACGGCATGCCCTCGGCGGCGGTCGCCAGCCGTTCCAGCGCCGCCGCCGGCAAATTGGCGTCGGCGAAGATGGCGTCCGCCCGCAGCAGCTCCTCGCGGATCTTCGAGCGACGCATCTGCCTCGGGAAGGCGAGCTCGTAGAGCTCCATGTCGGCCAGCGCCGCGACGACGTCGCCATGCCTGTCGAGCAGGGCTGTATAGGAGGGCGTGGCGCGGTCGAGGAAGACGGCGGACGCGTCGCGGATGCCTTCGGCGGCGATCGCCTCGGCGACGCGCAGCCCCGCCCCGTCGCCGCCGCGCACCGACATCAGCGTGGCGACCGCGCCGCGCCTCACCGCGGTCCGCACGGCGTTGAACACGCCGCCGCCGACATCTTCCCGCATCGTTCCGGGGATCGAGGCGCCAGGGACGAAATCGGCCGTCATGCGGCCGCGCCGGTCGACATGCGCGCCGCCTATGGCGAATATGCGAAATGTTTTGCTCAGGGACATGGTGACGCCGCGCCGGACACGCGCGACGATAGGGCGGGGCCGAAAGAGTCGCAACGGGCCCTGGCGGCAGGAGGGAGAATGCGTCCGAAACACTATCCGGATTTCGGCCTGACCGAGGAAGAGTGCCGCAAGGCGACCTGGGGCCATTACTACGAATATCCGGGCATGGACGGCGAGCGAGGCGAGATCTGGTGCTATACCGACCGCTTTTCCTACAGGCCGGGCGAGCGTGCTCATTTCAAGGTGAGCGCGACGGCGCCCCGTTTCGATATCGAGATCGTGCGGGATGGCGCAGCGCAGCAGCCGGTGTTCTCACGCAGCGGCATCGCCGCCCGCTGGCAGGACACGCCCGACCAATGTTCCGTGGAGGGCTGCGGCTGGGAGACGACGTTCGAGCTGGAGATCGCCGGTGACTGGCCGTCGGGTGCCTGCAAAGCGACGCTGACGGCAGAGGGCAGGGACGGCGGGCTGATCCGGGCCGAGCATCTGTTCATCGTCTGCCCGAAGCGGTCCGGGCGCGGCCGCGTCCTCCAGGTCGCGGCGACCGGCACGTGGACGGCCTACAACACCTGGGGCGGTTCGAACCACTATCAGGGCATCACCGGGCCGGGCCGCGACCAGTTCGCGACCCATGTCAGCATTGAGCGCCCGTGGTGCCGGGGTTTCGTCTCGTTGCCTACGGAGGCGCCGCGCGTGCCGCTGGAGATCGACCTGCCGCCCATGACGCCGCCGCGCTATCCGCATACGGAATGGGCCTATGCCACCGGCCATTCGAAGAAATACGCCTCGGCGGGCTGGGCGAGCTATGACGGCCATTTCTTCAAATGGGCGGAGCGCAAAGGCTATGCCGTCGATCTGATCGGCAACCACGAACTGCATTTTTCGCCGGAGATCCTCGACGGATACGATGTGATCGTCTGCGTCGGCCACGACGAATACTGGTCGTGGGAGATGCGCGACGCGGTCGACGCCTATCTGGAGAAGGGCGGCCATGCCGCCCGCTTCGCCGGTAATTTTTTGTGGCAGACGCGGCTGGAGGACGAGGGCCGGCGGCAGGTCTGCTACAAATACCGCGCCCGCAAGGAGGACCCGGTCTACCGCTCCGCCGACACCTCGCGCACCACCACCGCATGGGACGCCCCGGAAGTCGGCCGGCCGGCCGCCTCGACCTTCGGGCTCAACGCGCTGAAGGGCGTCTATGCCGGCTGGGGCGGCTGCGCGCCGCGCGGCGCGCGGGGCTTTCCGCTCTATCGCCCGG
>JAFKJW010000138.1 GCA_017305925.1 Hyphomicrobiales bacterium
TTATGTGTCCTCCATATGGTTGACACATGGTGAGCTTGTGGCATGATCCTTAATGAAGGCTTAAAGCCTTCGGTTGCCAGTTCTATTTAATGAGTGAGGTGTTGCTATGTTGCGTTTTGCTGCACTCTGCGACTTCACCCTTCATCTGCTGTCTGAGGTGCTTCCGGCCTATAAGCATTCAATCATAATTGGAGGAAGTCCTCTTGCTAAGATTGCATTCCTGTTTGGAATTGCCTTTGTCTTGAGTGAGTTTGGCAACATTCGGGAATGAGTATTCCTCTAAGAACAAGAGGCATGCCCCGCAGTCGTGGGGCATGTTGTTGAATAGCCAAATGTTTAATGTGCGGGGCTTGTTCGCATTCAATATGACCTCCGATCAAGCTTATTACTGTCGTTGTCGCAATAGGAAGCTATAATAGGTATTTTTTCCTAGATACCTGTACTCGGATCGTGTACCCTGTCCGATTGCTCTGGTGACCGAACAGAAAGGAGGCAGCCCATGAGTGACGACGATTTTACCGCCTACCTTCATGAGATCGCCCACATCGATCTGCCCTTGGAGGCCAAGATCGAACTGCTGCGCGTTCTGGAAGCGATCATGCAGTCCTTCGTGGATCGCGCCTTCGGCGAAGATGCCGTGCAGCTCGCCCGCAAGGGTGGGGATGAAATCCAGATTACCCGTGATGGCGATTCCATGCCCATGGTAGCCTTGGAGGATCACAACAACACAGGAGACATGACCCTGACAGGCGCGTTCGAGCAACGCGCAGGCAGGGAGAACAGAAAGGAGAATTGCTAAGCCTATGAAGTCCACCATGCCACAAAAGGCCGTCATCTATTGTCGTGTATCCGGCAAGAAGCAGGTCAGCGGCGGAGACGGTCTGCGCAGTCAGGAAACCCGCTGCCGCGAGTATGCGGCTTACAAGGGATACGAAGTCGCCGAGGTTTTCTGCGATGATGTGAGCGGAGCACTGAAGAAGCGCTCTGGAATCATGGGCGTAGTGAAATTCCTCAAGGCGCATCGCAAGGAGAACTGCGTCGTCGTCATCGACCATATCGACAGGTTCGCCCGTGACGTTCGCGGTCATTGGGATTTGCGCGACCTGCTGCGTGAGGCGGGCGGCTTGTTGGAAAGTCCATCTATCGAGTTCGGCGAGGATGCCGACAGCATCCTGCGCGAGAACCTGTTGGCGTCCGTCTCCCAGCATCACCGCCAGAAGAATGCCGAGCAGACCAAGAACCGCATGCGCGCCCGCGCCATGAACGGGTACTGGGTCTTTCACGCGCCCATTGGCTATAAATACGAGCGCGTTGCCGGACACGGCAAGCTGCTCGTGCCGAACGAGCCTTTCGCCTCAGCCGTGAAAGACGCCTTCGAGGGGTACGCCGCTGGACGCTACGAAGGCCTGACTGAGGTAAAGCGATTTCTGGAAGCGCAGCCTGCGTTTCCGCGCAACAGCAACAACGAGGTGCATATCGAGCGCGTCGCGGAATGTTCGCCCGCCCCGTCTATGCAGGCCACATCACGATTGAGGATTGGGGGCTGCGGTTGGTGCCTGCCAAGCATAAGCCACTTATCAGTCTCGCCACATGGCAGGCCGTGCAGGATTGCCACCTCGGCAATGCCAAGGCTCCGGCGCGCGCCGATCTCAGCAATGACTTCCCCCTCCGAGGGGCGGTGTGTTGCAGTGTGTGCTCCCAACCTCTGACGGCGTGCTGGTCGAAAGGGCGCAGCGCCCGTTATCCGTACTATCTCTGCGACACGCGCGGCTGCCCCGAAGCGCGCCGATCTATCCGCCGCGAGGTCATAGAGGGAGATTTTGAAAAGCTCCTGATGTCGCTTCAACCGACCGAATGCCTGTTCAATGTCTCCTTCGCGATGTTCCGCAAACTGTGGGACGCCAAGCTGGCGCAGCAGCATTCACAGGGCGGCGAACTCAAAAAGGAAATCGCCCTGATCGAACGCAAGGTGGATGCACTGCTGGATCGCATTGTCGATGCGGACAGTGATCCCATCGTGAAGGCTTACGAGAAACGCATCCGTGATCTCGAAACGCAGAAGGCCGTTATGCGCGACAAGATCGCAAATTGCGGCAGGCCGCTCGCCAGCTTCTCAGAAACTTATCAAACCGCTTTCGACTTCCTCGCAAACCCTTGCAAACTCTGGCATTCGGATCGACTGGAAGACCGTCGCGCGGTGCTCAAGCTCGTCTTTGCGGAACGACTGACCTATGTGCGCGGAGAGGGTTATCAAACCGCCCAAATCTCCATGCCGTTCAAGCTGATAGGAGGCATCGACATGCAGAAAAAAGGGATGGTGCGGGCGGCCGGACTTGAACCGGCATGGGGTAACCCCCGACGGATTTTCGTACCACTTCGGCTTTCGCCGCCCCGCACGCGGCGCGGGTTCGTGGTCTGGACTATCCCTTCACCCTGGCGCCCTCGCGGTGCGCTTTAGGTGCCGCCCGTCTAGTCTCTACACCTTCCCGCTCCGGCCGGGGCCGCAGGGGCTTGGCTCGGGATTGCCCGCAAGGGGTTTCCCCGAATTTGAGCGGTTCTGCACCGCCGGTTTCCCGGCGGGCACTCAAGTTGCGTCTAAGTCCGTTGCGTATACCATTTCGCCACGCCCGCAGCGCGGGCCCCCGTATAGCCGCCCCGGCCGGCCTCCGCCAAGCGGTTTTGAGGGGGCGGTGTGGCGGTAGTATTTGAGAAACCGGAGTGTGGTAGAAAAATTTTGAGGCAAGGCGGTCGTGTGGCCGCCCCCAAGGGAACGAATGCCATGCGCTACGTCATCGTCATCGCCGCGATCGCGTTTTTCCTGGCGTGGGACGGCATATACAATCACGGGCTCTACCTGGACCAGTTCGTCCGCTTCCTGTCGATGATGATGCACAAGGTCGGCCTGGGATAGGATCGGCGGGCTCCGCACCGCCGCGGGTCCGTCTACGACGGCTGGCGAAATCGCGCCGGACTTGGCACAGTCTCCGGACAAGGAGATTCTGCCCAAGGTGCCGAAGATGACGATTAAGCCGAACAAGCCAGCCGCATGGACCGAGTCCGCGCCGCTGCTGGTCGACGTGGCGACGGGCAGGAAACCGGCCGATCTCGTGGTGCGCAACGGCCGCTGGGTCAACGTGCATTCGGGCGAGATCATCCCGGGCACCGACCTCGCGATCGCCGCCGGCCGCTTCGCTTATTGCGGACCCGACGCCGGCCATTGCATCGGCGAAAACACCCAGGTCGTCGATGCCGGCGGCCGCTACCTGGTGCCGGGCCTCTGCGATGGCCACATGCATGTCGAGAGCGGCATGGTGACGGTGACGGAATTCTGCCGCGCCGTCATTCCGCACGGCACCACGTCGATGTTCGTCGATCCGCACGAGATCGCCAACGTGCTGGGGCTCGAAGGCGTGCGGCTGATGCATGACGAGGCGGCGGCCATGCCGATCAGCGTCTATGTGCAGATGCCGTCCTGCGTGCCGTCCGCGCCCGGGCTGGAGCATGCCGGCGCGACCATCGACGAGAAGGACGTCGCCGAGGCGATGGCCTGGCCCAACATCGTCGGCCTCGGCGAGGTGATGAATTTTCCCGGCGTCGCGGCCAACGATCCGCTGATGGTGGCCGAGATCGCCGCGACGGTAAAGGCCGGCAAGGTCGTGGGCGGCCATTACGCCTCGCCCGATCTCGGCCGCATGTTCCACGGCTATGTCGCGGGCGGTCCGGAGGACGACCATGAGGGCACGCGCGCCGAGGATGCGATCGCCCGCGTCAGGCAGGGCATGAAGGCGATGCTCAGGCTGGGCTCGGCCTGGTACGACGTGGCGAGCCAGATAAAGGCCGTAACCGAGAGCGGCATCGACCCGCGCAGCTTCATCCTGTGCACCGACGACAGCCACTCCGGCACGCTGGTCCATGACGGGCACATGGACCGCGTGGTGCGCCACGCCGTCGCGCAGGGGCTGAAGCCGGTCACGGCGATCCAGATGGCGACGCTCAACACCGCGCAGCATTTCCGCCTGGAACGCGAGCTGGGCTCGATCGCCCCCGGCCGGCTCGCCGACTTCCTGCTCGTCCCGGATCTCGCCGCGCTCACCATCGACGCCGTCTATGCGCGCGGCACGCTGATGGCGGAGCGGGGTCGGCTCGTGCGCGACATCCCGCCCTATGCCTATCCGGCCGCCGCCAAAAAGACCGTGCGGCTCGGCTCCACGCTGCCGAATGCCTCGTCCTTCGACATCCGTGCGCCGGAAGGCGCGAACACCGTCCGGGCGCGGGTGATCGGCGTGATCGAGAACCAGGCGCCGACGCGCGCCCTTGAGGCGGATCTGCCGGTGGCGGACGGGCTGGTCGCGATGGACCGCGGCAACGACGTCTGCCAGATCGCCCTGGTGGAGCGCCATCGCGGCACGGGCAAGGTGACGAACGCCTTCGTCTCCGGCTTCGGCTACGGCGAGGACTGCGCCATGGCGACCTCCGTCGCCCACGATTCCCATCACATCATCGTGGTCGGCACGAACAAGGAGGACATGGCGCTGGCCGTGCGGCGCCTCGGCGAGGTCGGCGGCGGCGCGGTGATGGTCTCGAAGGGCAGGGAACTGGCGCTGGTCGAGATGCCGATCGCCGGGCTGATGTCGGACGAGCGCGCCGAGATCGTCGCGGAAAAGGCGGAAAGGCTGACCGAGGCGATGCGGCGGATGGGCTGCACCCTCAACAACGCCTACATGCAGCACTCGCTTCTGGGGCTCGTCGTCATCCCAGAACTCAGGATTTCCGATGTCGGCCTGGTCGACGTGACGAAATTCGAGACGGTGGACCTGTTCGTCTGATCCGTCCCTGCCGCTTCCGGGCCCGGGCGGCGCCTGAAAAAAAGGCGGAGCCGGCCCGGGGACAAGGGCCGGCTCCTAAGCCCGGTCGATGGGGACGGGGAGGGTGGGGACTCGACCGGGTATTCCTCGGATTACTTGCTTACCGAACCGACCGCGATGCTGCGTCCGTCATTGATCTTGACCCAGACGCCGGAGTTCTTGGTCGATTGCCGCTTGAGATAGGTGTAGGGCGTGTCGGTCCAGGCCAGCACGCGCCCGTTGAGGTTGTCGAGTATGTAGTCGCCGCGGTCCGTGTTCACCGTCAGCACCGCATGGCCGTCGCCATTCGGCTGCTTCACCACGGTGATCAGCAGGTTGCCCGCCGGGATGCCGGCCTGCATCAGCAGGCGGCGCTTCTCCAGCACGTAGTCCTCGCAGTCGCCGTAGCGCGTCGGATAGGACCACACCTCCTCGCGACCCCATATCTCCATGTCCGTCCTGGGCTCGACGCGGGTGTTCACTTCGTTGTTGATGTTGACGATCTCGGCCCAGATCTGCCGCGTCAGGGCGAGCGGCCGGGCATTCGGCGTCAGTTCCTTGCACTCGATCGGCAGTTCCTTGCAGAAATAGTAGTGCCCGACCGGCTGTGTCGCGCGGTTTCCGGTGGTCATGAAATTGCCCGCCGCCTGCGCGGCCGAACCTGCTGCCGCCCATTGCGCGATGCAGATCGCGAAAAGCAGCGCCCCCTTCCTCGTTTTCATTTTGTTGTCTCCCCGTTATGGAGAGACAATGACACGATCCGATTTATTCCACGCAAAAGCCTGAAGTATTACTCGAATAAAAACTGCGGAGAATAAGAATAGAATTCAAATCAAAATTGCCTAAAAATTGATCGAAGAAGCCAACGTCCTTGAAAGGAAAGGTTGCGGCTCCCGCATGACGGATGGCGGGAAAGGTCGCGATGACACGCCCCGGCGCCGCTTCGCCGGCTTCGTTCATAAATCGTTAACCATACGGGCCTAGGACTTGTGCCGTCGAGCGCATGTCCGACCGCGGATGAACCGGCGGACCTGCCCGACGACGAGGAAGCGGGGTCTTTTGCCCCGCTTTTTTGTTTTCCGGGCTGCCGGCTCAGGCGGCGAGCACGGCCTTCGGCTCGGCCATGTCATAGCCCAGCGCGTCGGCGACGGCGCGGTTGGTGATCCTGCCCTTGTGGACGTTCAGGCCGTTGCGCAGATTGTGGTCGTCGACCAGCGCCTTCAGGCCCTTGTCCGCCAGTTGCAGGCCGTAATGCAGCGTCGCGTTGTTGAGGGCGTGCGCGGAGGTAACGGGCACGGCGCCCGGCATGTTGGCCACGCAGTAATGAATGACGCCCTCGACCTCGTAGGTCGGGTCGGCGTGGGTCGTGGCGTGCGAGGTCTCGAAGCAGCCGCCCTGGTCGATGGCGACGTCGACCAGCACCGCGCCCTTCTTCATGCCGGACAGCATTTCGCGGCTGACGAGCTTCGGCGCCGCCGCGCCGGGGATGAGCACCGCGCCGATGACGAGATCGGCCGAAAAGCATTCTTCCTCCAGCGCCTCCACCGTCGAATAGCGCGTGCGGACGCGGCCGTTGAAAATGTCGTCGAGCTGGCGCAGGCGCGGGATCGAGCGGTCGATGATGGTGACGTCGGCGCCGAGGCCGGCGGCCATTTTCGCCGCATGCAGGCCGACCACGCCGCCGCCGATCACCGTCACCTTGCCCGGCAGCACGCCCGGCACGCCGCCAAGCAGCACGCCGCGGCCGCCATTCGCCTTCTGGAGCGCGGTGGCGCCGGCCTGGATCGACAGGCGGCCGGCGACCTCCGACATCGGCGCGAGCAGCGGCAAGCCGCCGCGGTCGTCGGTGACGGTCTCGTAGGCGATCGCCGTGACGCCCGAATCCAGCAGGCCCTTGGTCTGCTCGGGATCCGGGGCGAGGTGGAGATAGGTGTAGAGAATCTGGCCCTCGTGGAGCTGCTTCCATTCGCCGGGCTGGGGTTCCTTCACCTTGACGATCATGTCCGACCGGGTGAAGATTTCCTCGGCGGTCCGGGCGATTTTCGCGCCCGCCGCGCTGTAGGCGCCGTCGTCGGCGCCGATGCCGGCGCCCGCGCCGGTTTCCACCAGCACCTCGTGGCCGTGTGCCACATATTCGCGTACCGAGCCCGGCGTCAGGCCGACGCGATACTCGTGGTTCTTGATTTCCCTGGGGCAACCGATCCGCATTGCTCGACCTCCTCTGTCCGGCCTTTCGTGACCTTGTACCAAGATATTGAACCACGAAGGCCGCCGCAGGTCCTTGCGAAATCGGTTGCCGCAAGCGCTAGCTGCGACTAATTCTTGCGTGGGTGCCATTTTCTATCGAAGGAATTTCGAAGGATGACGCTGGACAAGATTGATATCGCCATATTGTCCACGCTTCAGCGGGACGGACGCATGTCCAACGCGGCGCTGGCCGAGGCGATCGGACTGTCGCAATCGGCCTGTTCGCGCCGGCTCGACGGCCTCGAAAAGAGCGGAGCGATACGCGGCTACCACGCGCAGATCTCGAACGAGGCGCTTGGGCACGCCATGACCGCGATCGTGCACATTTCCCTGACCGGCCAGTTCGAGCGCACCCTGTCGGATTTCGAGGCGGCGGTGAAGCGCTGCCCGAACATCCTGTCCTGCCATCTGGTGTCGGGCGAATACGACTACGTGCTGCGCATCGCCGCGCGGGACTTGCAGGACTACGAGCGCATCCACAAGCAATGGCTGTCGGCCATGCCGCACGTCACCCGGATCAATTCCAGCTTCGCGTTGCGCGAGGTGGTCGACCGCACGGCGCTGGGTCTGCGGCCGGACATGGGCGAGGGCAGGCCGTAGTCCCGCCCCGCCCGATCAGGCCTCATGCTCTTCGTCCCTTCCGCAACGCTTGTGGTCAGCGAAAGCGAAGACGAAGGCCCAACTTCTCCCCGTTCACGGCAGGGTGATGAGGGGCGGCGCACATGGTGCTTGACGATGCGCATAAGGCGCGCATGCGCTAGCGGATTTTCTGCAACTGGATGCCGCGGTTGCCGAAGGTGCTGTACTGGTCGACCATCGAGGCGCCGCCACCGATGGCATGGCCGAGCGGATCGTTGGGGATCACGATCACGCTGCGCGGCAGTGTCGTCGACACGCGGCCTTCGTCCACGGCGTTGCGGATGATCACCGGGGCGCAGGGGAGGTGGGTCAGCCTGGGATCGGTCCCGTCCGCGCAGAGCGTCCCGGGCAGGTGCTGGATCGTCTGCGCCGAGGCCGGCGCGAGCGCCGCCAGGACGACCGCCATTGCGGCGAGATGCGCTTTCATCTGCGATCTCCTTGGTTCGAATGTCGCGTCGATCGTCCAACGCATGGCGTAGCGAATCGTTTCCGGCCTATCCGAAGCCATTATACCCAATGGACGAAGCCGATGTCCCGCAACCGCTCCCGTCGGAGAACCCGTGAAGAGGCGCGGAAAATGGTGGGCGATGCAGGGATTGAACCTGCGACCCCACCCGTGTGAAGGGTGTGCTCTCCCGCTGAGCTAATCGCCCGCCAACAGCCCGAGGGCTGAGCGCGCCGCGATATAAGGGGCGGGCAGGGGAGAAGTCAAGGAAGCGATAAAGGGCCTTTTCAGGCCTTTCGGGAATGCCCTCCGGCGCCGTTCGCCGCCCGGATCAGCGAGAGCGCGAGGTCCGTCGTCAGGCTGTCGTAGTGCGAGATGACGGCCGAGGGCTCGAATTCGCGCACATGCCGGTCGGTGTAGCCGAAGTCCACCGCCACGACGGGGATTCCGGCGGCCTTGGCCGTGTCGATGTCGGTCTGGGAATCGCCGATCATGACCGCCTGCGAGGGATCGCCGTCCGCCAGCCTGATCGTCTCCACGAGGTGGCGCGGATCCGGCTTGCGGAAGGCGAAGGTGTCCTGCCCGGTCAGCGCGGCGAATCGCGGCGCCAGGCCGAGCGCGTCGATCAGCGCGCGGGCGTTGGCGAAGTGCTTGTTGGTGCAGATGGCGAAGACGTAGCCGGCTTCCGCGAAACGGTCCATCGCCGCGAGCACGCCGGGATAGGGCTGCGACCTGCCGGGGATGCCGGCGGCATAGTGGTCGAGGAAGGTGCGGAAGAACGCCTGCTTGCGCTCGACGGTCAGCGCCTTGTTCTGGGCCGCGAAGGCCTTCTCGATCATCACCAGCCCGCCATGGCTGACGAAGGCGTTGAACCCTTCGGAAGCGACCGGCGGAATGCCGCCCTCCGACAGGCTGTGGTTCAGGCTGTCGAGCAGGTCGGGCGCGGTGTCGATCAGCGTCCCGTCGAGATCGAAGACGAGTATGGGTTTGCCTGGCATTGTCGCTTCCCGCTGGTGTGGGGCATCGCTTATCCGCATCGCGCCGCCCCCGCAACCTGTCCGGCCGTGGGCAAGGCCAGCAGACGCTTTGACCTGCGCCGTAAAGATGATAGGAGCGGCACCGGTTTCAACCGCTCGAACAGGCATGGACACATCTGACTTCAAGATCGAGGCCGCGCGGACGGCGCTTGGCCATGTCGAGGACGGGATGCGTCTGGGAATCGGGACGGGCACGACCGCCAACGAATTCGTGAAGCTGCTCGCCGAGAAGGTGGCCGACGGGTTGCGCGTCGTCGGCGTGCCGACCTCGGAGCGCACCGCCTCGCTCTGCGTGCAGCTCGGTGTGCCGCTTGCCACGCTGGACGAAATGCCGCGCCTCGACCTGGCGATCGACGGGACCGACGAGGTCGACCCGCATCTCAACCTGATCAAGGGCGGCGGCGGCGCGCTCCTGCGCGAGAAGATCGTCGCTGCGGCGTCCTCCCGCATGATCGTCATCGCCGACGAGACCAAGCTGGTCGGGACGCTCGGCGCGTTCCCGCTGCCGATCGAGATAAACCGGTTCGGCCGCCGCGCGACCGAACTGGCCATCCAGTCCGCGGCGCGCGGCGTCGGCCTTTCCTGCGATCTCAGGCTGCGCGAGATGCGCGACGGCGAAGCCTTCGTCACCGACGGCGGCCATTTCATCCTCGACGCATCTTTTGGCCGCATTCCCGATCCAAGAGCGCTTTCCGCGGCGCTTCACGCCATACCGGGCGTCGTCGAGCACGGAATTTTTCTCGGCCTCGCCGGGATTGCCATCATTGCCGGCAAGGATGGCGTCAAGACCTTGCATCCAATCCCAGAAGAGGGAGCCTGACCGACATGATCCTTTTCCGCAGCGTCCGTGGCCTTGCGCTCGCTCTCGCCACTGCCGCCACGCTGGCCGCCGCAGAGCCGTCCCATGCCGAGGACGACATCACCGATGCGCATCTGAAGGCCGCCCGCGAAGCCGTGGCGGCGATCCACGCCACGGACATGTACGACAGCATCCTGCCGCAGGCGGCGGACGCGCTGAAGCACGAGCTGATCCAGAAGAATCCCGACCTGACCGACTCCATCGTCGCCACCGTGGACGCCAAGGCCCTGGAAATCGCCAGCCGGCGCGCCGATCTCGAAAAGGAGGCGGCCCTGGCCTACGCGCGCAGCATGTCGGAGGCGGACCTGAAGGCGATCGCGGATTTCTACAGGACGCCCGCCGGCCTGGCGCTGCTCGACAAGGGGCCGATCGTGACGCGCGAGGTCGGCAAGGCCGCGCAGATCTGGCAGGCCGGGATCGCCCGCGACCTCGCGGAGGAAGTCGGAAAGGTGATCTCCGCGGAGGTGGCCAAGGAAAATCCGCAGGCCCAGCAGGGCGACCAGCAGCCCGCCGCGCAGGACGAGGGGCAGAAGCCGGCGGACGGCGACGCAAAGCCGGCGGAGTAACTAAGCGCCGTATCGCGTGACCAAGGCCCGGCCGTCGCGCCGGGCTTTTCTTTCCTCGCCTTCTGCGGCCGGCGGGCGGGTCCCGCTCTGAACTCCGGTGGATGATCATGAGTTTCCCCTTCCAGATGGTCGATGTCTTCGGGTCCGGATCGTTTTCCGGCAATCCGCTGGCCGCCGTCATGCTGGAAGGCGATCCGGATGCCGAGGAGATGCAGCGGCTGACCCGCTGGTTCAATCTGTCGGAAACGGCTTTCCTGTTGCCGCCGACGCATCCGGACGCCGACTACAGGGTGAGGATATTCACCCTGGAAAGGGAGATGCCGTTTGCCGGCCATCCGACGCTGGGCAGTTGTCATGCCTGGCTGACGGCCGGGAACGTGGCGAAGCTGCCCGGAAAGATCGTCCAGGAATGCGGAGCGGGTCTGGTCGCCATCCGGCGCGATCGGACGCGTCTTTCCTTCGCTGCGCCGCCCTTGATCCGCTCCGGCCCGCCGTCGCGGGCCGAGCTGGACGAGGCACGCCGCTTCCTGGGCATCGAAGCGGGCGAAATTGTCGATGCCGCATGGATCGACAACGGCCCCGGCTGGCTCGGCGTCAGGCTGGCATCGGCCGAAAAGGTGCTGTCGCTCAATCCCGCGCGCAGTTGGCCGGTCCGGCTTGATATCGGCGTGGTCGGCGCGCATCCGCCCGGCAGCGCCACGGCGTTCGAGGTCCGGGCCTTCTTCAGCGATCAGTTCGGGATGATCATGGAAGACCCCGTCACCGGGAGCCTCAATGCTTCGGTGGCGCAATGGCTGTTCGAGACCGGGGTGGCGAAGGGCGACTATGTTGCCGCGCAAGGGCGTTGCCGCGGCCGGGAGGGACGCGTCCATGTGAGCCGCGACGACGCCGGCACGATCTGGGTCGGCGGCGAGACGCGCACGCATGTCGCGGGACGGCTGCAGGGGTTCTGAAGCATGTCTCCCGAAAGTGGCCCCGGTTTCGGGACAAGGACGTGCGCAGAAACAAAAGGCTAAAGCGCAAGGGAGCGAATCTGAAAGATCGCGGCAGGCTTTAGGGTCGGCAAGGCGCGAAACCGCGGCGTCGCCGTCTGGCGTATTTGCCGCCCGCGCGCTAACTCTCAGCCGAATCCCGGAGACTTTCCATGGCGCGTCGCGACTATGATCTTTTCGTCATCGGCGGCGGCTCGGGCGGCGTGCGCGCAGCCCGCGTGACCGCCGGGCTCGGCAAGCGGGTGGGCATCGCCGAGGAATACCGCTTCGGCGGCACATGCGTGATCCGCGGCTGCGTCCCCAAGAAGCTCTTCGTCTATGCCTCGCAGTTCCCGGAGCATTTCGCCGATGCCGCCGGCTATGGCTGGACGGTACCGGAGGCGACGTTCGACTGGCCGACCCTGGTCGCCAACAAGGACCGCGAGATCGCGCGCCTGGAAGGCCTCTATCAGACGGGGGTGGAGCGCAGCGGCGGCGACACCTTCAGGAGCCGCGCCACCCTTGTCGACCGGCACACCGTGCTGCTGGAGGCGGAAGGCCGCGAGGTGACGGCCGACCATATTCTGATCGCGGTCGGAAACCGGCCGAGTCCGCACGAGGCGCTGCCCGGACATGAGCTCTGCATCACCTCCAACGAGGCCTTCCATCTCGAACGCCTTCCAAAGGCGATCGCCATCGCCGGCGGCGGCTATATCGCGGTGGAGTTCGCCAACATTTTCCACGGGCTGGGCGTGGAGACCCATCTCGTCTACCGCGGCAAGGAGATCCTCTCCCGCTTCGACATGGACGTGCGCCGCGCGCTCCACGCCGCCATGGAGAAGAAGGGAATCGCCATCCATTGCGAGCGGATCTTCCACGGGATCGAAAGGGGCGCGGACGGGCGCCTGACGGCGCATCTGTCCGACGGCGGGACGCTTGTCGTGGACGAGGTGATGCTGGCGCTCGGCCGCATCCCGAACACCGAAGGGCTCGGGCTGGAGGCGGCCGGCGTGGAGCTGGCGCCCAACGGCGCCGTGGTCGTCGACGACTATTCGCGCAGCAGCGTGGACAATATCTGGGCGGTGGGCGACGTCACCGACCGCGTACAGTTGACGCCCGTCGCCATCCACGAGGCCATGTGCTTCGTCGACACCGTCTTCCGCAGCAAGCCGACGAAGCCTGATCACGACTGCATTCCCACCGCCGTCTTCTCGCAGCCGGAGATCGGCACCGTGGGTCTCTCCGAGGACGAGGCGGCGCGGCGCCACGAGGCGCTCGACATTTACCGGGCCGAGTTCCGGCCGATGCGCAATACGCTCGCCGGGCGCGACGAGCGGATGCTGTTGAAGATCGTGGTCGACGCCGCGACCCGCAGGGTATTGGGCGTCCACGTGCTGGGACCCGACGCCGGCGAACTGGCGCAGGTTCTGGGCATCGCGGTCAAGGCAGGGCTGACCAAGGACGATTTCGATCGCACCATGGCGCTGCATCCGACCGCGGCGGAGGAGCTGGTGACGATGTACCAGCCGAGCTACCGGGTGCGGCGGGGCGAGCGCGTCTCATGAGCGGGCGGACGGCCCGCCGGGCGGCACGATGACGAAAAACCCGGACGGCCCGCGCGTCGTGCTGTTCTCCGGCGGCACAGCCTGCCGCAACATCAACATCGCGCTGGCGCGCATGGGCGTCCGGATCACCCGCATCGTGCCGGCCTGGGACAGCGGCGGCAGCTCCAGGGAACTGCGCGAGGCGTTCGACATGCCGCCGGTCGGCGACATACGCCAGGCGCTGATGACCATGGCGCATGGCGAGGGCCGGGCGGGCGAGGTGGTGAAGATCTGCAACGCGCGCCTGTCCGACACGCCCGGGCGGCAGGACGCCGAGGCGGAGTTCGCCTACTATCTCGGCGGGGCGCATCCGCGCCTTCGGCGCATGGCCCCCGGATTGCGTGAGGCGATCCTGTCGTTCTTGCATCTGTTCCACGAGCGGCTGCCGGCCGATTTCGATTTCCGCAACGGCAGCATCGGCAATTTCGTGCTGACGGGCGCCTATTTCGCGCACGGCCGCGACATCAACGCCGCGATCGGCGCCTTCCGTGCGCTGGAGAACATAGAAGGCCATGTCTGGCCGGTGTCGGCGGCCGCAGACGTCCAGCTTTCGGCGGTCCTGCGGGACGGCAGTCGCCTGCAGCGCCAGCACCTGATTACCAAGATGAACGAGGCGCAGTCGGCGGCCGGCATCGAAAGCCTGTCGCTGACCTCGGCCGGCGGACAGCCCGTCCTGAACGAAAAGGCCGTCGGCGCGATCGAAGAGGCGGATGCGATCGTCTTCGGCCCCGGAAGCTTTTATACCAGCATCCTGCCGCATCTGCTGGTGCGCGGCGTGGCGGAGGCCGTGGCCGCCAACCGGCGAGCGCCAAGGCTCTTCGTCGGCAATATCCTCGAATGCGCCGAGACCAGCGGCATGGACCTTGCCGGGATGACGCGGCGCTTCTGCGCCGGCGCCGGTCCTCTTCTCACGCATGTCCTCGGCAATGCCGAGCTGTTTCCGTTCCAGAAGACGGTGGGCAGGTTCCCCTACCTCAGGACCGGCGCGATCGAGGCGGCCTGCCGCGAACTGCGGCTCGGCTATCTGGCGCGCGACGTGGAGGACGCCTGGATCCGCGGCCACCATGACGGCCGCGCGGTGGCGTCCCTGATCGTCGCGTTGGCCGAGGGAAGGGGCGGCTGACCGGCCGGGGGCAATCATCGGAGAAACGCCGGGAAGTTGCGATCCTTCGCGCCCCCCTCTGTCCTGCCGGACATCTCCCCCACACGGGGGGAGATAGGCAGTTTCGATATTCTCACCATTTCTGCGACGCAGACGATTGGCGAAATCAGAAATGACATCCGATCTCCCCCCGTGGGGGGAAGATGT
>JAFKJW010000139.1:0-17834 GCA_017305925.1 Hyphomicrobiales bacterium
CCCCCGAAAACGCCGCCCGTGCGCTCGACCTCTACAACACGCTTGCGGATGATAATGCCGCCGAAGATCCACCCTCGGACGGCTTCCTTCTCTCGATCCAGCCCGAACACGGCGGCACACAGCTCTGGTTGCGTGATGACGTCACCGGCGATCCCGAGCACGTCGTCCAATTCGTCAAACGCTGCGCCGCAGCATTCGGCCTGACCGGCCTGTGGGGCTTTCAGTACGCCAACACCTGCTCGAAGCCGCGCGTCGACGGCTTCGGCGGCGGCGCGCATGTTCTTGATCTGGCCACCGGGGAAACCGTCGCCTGGACCTATACCGACGGCTGGCTCGCCGAAGTGCTGGATGGAGGTGATCCCGATGCCTGAGACCATCGAAACCACGGTCTATCGGCTCGATGAGCTTTCCGATGCCGCAAAGGACAAAGCCCGCGCCTGGTATCGTGAGGGCGGCTTCGACTACGACTGGTATGATGCCGTCTATGAGGATTTTCAACGCATCGCGGAAATCCTCGGCATCCGCTTCAAGACCAGTACCGTGCGGCTTATGGGCGGCGGATCGCGGCAGGAGCCGCGCATCGCCTTTACAGGCTTCTGGTCCCAGGGTGATGGCGCGTCGTTCGAATGCTATTATTCCTACCGGAAGAATGCCTCAGCCGAGATCCGATCCTACGCACCTCAGGACGTAAAGCTGCATGAGATCGCCGATGCGTTGCTGGCGATCCAGCGCCGCAACCTCTACCAGCTTCGCGCCGAGGCCAGCCATCGTGGGCATTACTATCACGAATATTGCATGTCGATTTCGGTCGAGCGCGACAGTCCGACATGGCAGGACATGACCGTCGATGCCGAGGAGATCGTCATCAAGGCGTTGCGTGATCTAGCGCGCTGGCTCTATCGCCAGTTGGAGCGTGAATACGAATACCTGACTTCGGACGAGGCGGTGGACGAGACCATCGCCGCTAACGAATACACCTTCACGGCGGCAGGCCGCCGTTTCGGTTGATCGCGGTCAGGGTTCGCGAATGCCCGCATATCCGGCGGCCTTCGCCGCCTTGACCAGCTTGCGGTCGAAGCTCGCGAAACCCTCGCAATGCGCCGCGCGGCGGAGATGCAGCGCATCCGCGAAATCCATTCCCGTCTCGGCAAGGTCGAGAGCGGCGGCGACGATCGCACCGTCCTCGACCGTCACGGTCGGCAGGCCGGCGAAGACCCGTAGCGCGTGGGCGATTTCCGCCGGGCGATATTCATAGGTGCTGCGCAGCACCCATTCGGTTTCGAGGATCACCGTGACGCCGGCAAAGACCGGCTGCTTGTCGATCAGGTCGCGGGCGCGCGGCGACTGTTTCGGATGGTCGCCGGTCAGGTAGCGGACGACCAGATTGGTATCAATCGCGAGCATGGCGGCGCTTCGCCTCGGCCAGCACGCCGGCATCCATCTCCTCAAGCGTCTTCGGCTTGCCCTTCCAGGCCAGCACGCCGAACACGTCTTCCGGCCGCGTCTCGGCGAAGGCTGGCGCCGGCTTCAGCAGCACGCCCTCCGGCGTCTCCTCGACCACGAGCCGCGTTCCGGCTCCCCATTCCCGCCGCTGGCGGATGGCGCTGGGAAGGATGACCTGCCCTTTGGTGGAAACGGTGGTGGTGAGCTTATCCGCGCTGGCCATCGGCCCTGACCTTTCATGGCGTAAGACAAACGTAAGATAATCGTTTGCGCGCCTTCATTCAAGCAGCGACCGACGGCGGCCGTGCTTCCGGGTAGAGGGAGAGGAAGGCCGGGACGGGTTCGAGCCTGTGCGGTCGAGAGAGAGCTGCGCGGGCTCGATCCTTTCCCGCTCTCCCGAGGTTTTTCCCATGAACATGATTTCCGTGTCCGCGGCGGCATCCGCCACCGCGCCGCTTCCGCTTACCTCCGACGCTGACATCCCTGCCGCCATCTTCGCTGCGGCGCAGCTCCTTCTTCCTCATCTCGAACGCGGTGAGCGCATCGACGCAAGCACATTGCGCGGAGCGATGGAGATTGCTTTCGGCGCATCCGATGCCACTGGCGTCTGGAACTGGAAGACGGCCTATGACGCCTGCGAGGCGGCAACCGTCCTTTTTCTGCGCAAATACGGCAAGGTGCTTTTCCGTAAATCCGGCTTTCCGGGGGCAGTTCTACCGCAACTCGCCAAGATCGCCGGCCTTCTGCCGACCCATACGCGCCGCTCCGAAGAAGCCCAATCCTTCCAGCAATTCTCGACGCCGATCCCGTTGGGTCTCGCGGCCGTGACGGCGGCGGCCATCACGCCCGCCGACCGTGTGCTGGAGCCCTCCGCGGGCACCGGGCTCCTCGCCATCCTGGCCGAGATCGCCGGCGGCGCACTCGTTCTGAACGAGCTTGCGGAAACCCGCGCCAGTCTCCTGTCTCTTCTCTTTCCGGCCCTGTCCATTACGCGTTTCGATGCCGCCCAGATCGACGATCATCTCGACACCGGCATCCTGCCATCCGTCGTGCTGATAAACCCGCCTTTCTCGGTCATGGCCAATGTCGAGGGCCGTGTGGCCGACGCCGCCTTCCGCCATGTCGCCTCGGCGCTGGCGCGTCTTGCGCCCGGCGGTCGCCTTGTCGCGATCACCGGCGCGAACTTCGCGCCCGACGCGCCGGCCTGGACCTCGGCCTATACGCGTCTGCAGGAGCGCGGCCGCGTCGTTTTCTCCACCGCGATCGACGGCTCGGTCTATGCCAAGCACGGCACGACCTATCCGACACGACTCACCGTCATCGATAAGCTCCCAGCTGACGATCCTGTCGCATTCCCTACCGCACCCGGCGTCGCGCCCGATGTCGGCACGCTGCTCGGATGGCTCGCCGAGCATCTGCCCGCCCGGCTCCCCGTCGATCCGGCCGCCGCCGTGCCCCCGGCTGCGGCAGCCGCCGCCCGCAGCGTGCGGGGCTATCTCACCCGCGCCGCCAAGGCCGCTCCCGCCCCATCGATGGCCGAACCGGAAGGCGCGCCCCTCGACTACGAGACCGTCGATTGGTCGCCCGCGGAGGGCGGCCGCATCTCCGACGTCATCTACGAAGAATACGGATTGCAGGCGATCCGTATTCCCGGCTCTCAGGCGCATCCCACCATGCTGGTGCAGTCGGCGGCGATGGCCTCCGTCGCGCCGCCGAAGCCGGCCTATCGCCCGCATCTTCCGGGCGCGATCCATGCCCTCCTGTCGGATGCGCAGTTGGAGACCGTAATCTACGCCGGCGAGGCCCATGCCGATCATCTCGCCGGTTCGTGGACGGTGGACGAGACCTTCGATCTCGTCTCCGCCGCACGCGAAGATGCGAAGAATGCCGTGCGTTTCCGGCGCGGCTTCTTCATCGGCGACGGCACCGGCGTCGGCAAAGGCCGCCAGTCGGCCGCGATCATCCTCGACAACTGGCTTCAGGGACGCCGCAAGGCCGTCTGGATCTCCAAGTCCGACAAGCTCCTGGAGGACGCGCAACGCGACTGGTCGGCGCTCGGCATGGAGCGCCTGCTGGTGACGCCGCTGTCGAGATTCCCGCAGGGCAAGCCCGTCACGCTGCCGGAAGGCGTCCTATTTACAACCTATGCCACGCTACGCTCCGACGACCGTGGAGAAAGGGTTTCCAGGGTCAAGCAAATCGTCGAATGGTTGGGCTCCGACTTCGATGGGGTGATCATTTTCGACGAGGCTCATTCCATGCAGAACGCCGCAGGCGGCAAGAGTGAACGCGGTGATGTCGCTGCTTCCCAGCAGGGGCGCGCCGGCTTGCGTCTTCAGCACGCGCTGCCGAATGCCCGCATCGTCTATGTCTCCGCGACCGGCGCGACGACCGTCCATAACCTCGCCTATACCCAGCGGCTCGGCCTGTGGGGCGGCGAGGATTTTCCGTTTTCCACGCGGGCCGAATTCGTCGAAGCGATCGAGGCCGGCGGTGTCGCGGCGATGGAGGTCCTCGCCCGCGATTTGCGCGCGCTCGGTCTCTACACCGCCCGCTCGCTCTCCTTCGACGGCGTGGAATACGAACTGGTCGAGCACGCGCTGACGCCGGAACAGACCCGCATCTACGACGCCTATGCTGGCGCATTCGCCGTCATTCATAACAATCTCGATGCGGCGATGGAGGCGGCCAACATCACCGGCAGCGCCGGCACTCTGAACAAGCAGGCGAAATCCGCCGCCCGTTCCGCGTTCGAATCGGCCAAGCAGCGGTTCTTCGGCCATCTGCTCACCAGCATGAAGACCCCGACGCTGATCCGGTCCATCAACGCCGATCTGGAGGCAGGCCATGCCGCCGTGATCCAGATCGTCTCGACCGGCGAGGCGCTGATGGAACGCCGCCTGGCCGACCTGCCGACCGAGGAATGGAACGACATCCGCATGGATATCACGCCGCGTGAGTACGTCCTTTCGTATCTGGAAACCAGTTTCCCGGTGCAGCTCTACGAGCCCTTCACCGACTCAGAGGGCAATCTGTCCTCGCGTCCAGTCTTCCGCGACGGCCAGCCCGTCGAAAGCCGCGAGGCGGTTGCGCGCCGCACCGCACTGATCGAAAAGCTGGCCAGCCTGCCGCCGGTTCCGGGCGCGCTCGACCAGATCGTCCAGCATTTCGGATGCGATCTCGTCGCCGAAGTGACGGGCCGCTCGCGTCGCATCATCCGCAAGCCGGGTGCCGGTGGTATGGGCGACCGGCTGGTGGTCGAGAACCGCGCCGCCGCAGCCAATCTCGCCGAGACGCAGGCGTTTATGGACGACCACAAGCGCATCTTGATCTTCTCGGATGCGGGCGGAACCGGCCGCAGCTACCACGCCGAGCTGTCGGCGCGGAACACGCGGCTGCGCGTGCATTACCTGCTCGAACCGGGCTGGAAGGCCGATGCCGCCATCCAGGGGCTCGGCCGGACGCATCGCACCAACCAGGCACAGCCGCCGCTGTTCAGGCCCATAGCGACCGACGTAAAAGCCGAGAAGCGTTTTCTCTCCACCATCGCCCGGCGCCTCGATACGCTCGGCGCGATCACGCGCGGTCAGCGCCAGACCGGCGGACAGGGCCTCTTCCGTCCCGAGGACAATCTGGAGAGCCACTATGCCCGCGACGCGCTGCGCCAGCTCTATCTCCTTCTGGTCCGCGGCAGGGTAGAGGGCTGTTCGCTCGACCGCTTCGAATCCGCCACTGGCCTGAAGCTGATGGATTCGACTGGCATCAAGGACGATCTGCCGCCGATCACCACCTTTCTCAATCGGCTGCTGGCGCTGACCATCGAGCTTCAGGGCATCCTGTTTACCGCCTTCGAACAGTTGCTGAACGCCAAGATCGAGGGCGCGCTCGCCAGCGGCAGCTACGATGTCGGGCTGGAGACGCTGACGGCGGAACGTTTCACCGTCACCAATCGCCAGACCATATATACCCACCCGGGCACCGGCGCGGAAACCCGGTTGCTGACGATCACGCAGCGCGAACGCAATCGTCCGGTTACGCTGGACGATGCGCTCGGCCATCTCGACGACCGCCAAGCGAAGCTCCTCGTCAATGAGCGTTCGGGCCGCGCCGCCGTCCAGATCCCGACCACCAGCATCATGCTGGACGATGGCGAGATCGAGCGGCGCGTGCGGCTGATCCGGCCGATGGATGGGCATAACATCCCGATTAAGATGATGGGCGAGACCCATTGGATCGAGGCCGACGGGGAGGTTTTCGCGTCGGCCTGGAATGCGGAGGTTGCGGAAGTGCCGGAGTTTTCCGACAGCATCATCCATATCGTCTCCGGCCTGTTGCTGCCGATCTGGAAGCGGCTTCCGCACGAATCCTCGCGCGTCTATCGCCTCCAGACCGACGAAGGCGAGCGCATCATCGGTCGTAAGGTCTCGCCGGCATGGGCGACCAATACGGTGACGACCGGCACGACGGCGCTGACGCCGGATGCCGCCTTCACCGCGCTGATGGACGGTCGCACCATTCTCGACCTTGCCGAAGGGCTTCAGCTTCGCCGTTCCCGAGTCATGGGCGTCAACCGTATCGAGCTTTCCGGTTTCCACGACACGATGCGCCAGCAGCTGACCGCCTATGGTCTCTTCCACGAGATCATCTCCTGGAAGCTGCGCATGTTCGTGCCGGTCGATGCCTGCGGGACCATCGTGCTCGGCAAGCTGCTGGACCGCTGGCCGGTCGAGCGCGTCGATGAGCGGGCGGCGTGATGGCCCGTCACGACGCTTCCGATCTCGCAGCCCGTCTCGGCCGCAATGCCGAGGCGGTTTGCCGGCATTATCTGTCGTCCGGCCATCGTGCCGGACGATATTGGATGGTGGGCGATGTTCAGAACACCCCCGGCCGCTCGATGTTCGTGCGCCTGACCGGCCCTGAATCCGGCAAGGGCGCTGCGGGCAAATGGACCGATTCCGCAACCGGTGAGCATGGCGATCTTCTCGACGTCATCCGCGAGACGCTCGGCCTGACCGACTTCAAGGACGTGGCCGAGGAAGCGCGCCGCTTCCTCTCCCTCCCGCATCCCGGACCGGAAAAGGCGAGAACGCCGACTAGCAGGACGTCGAGCAAAGCGTCGGGATCGCCTGAAGCGGCGCGGCGGCTCTTTGCCATGTCGCAGCCGATCGGCGGCACACTCGCAGAAGCGTATTTCCGCAATCGCGGCATTACGGCTTTGCACGGAACCGCCAGCCTACGCTTTCATCCCCGGTGCTATTACAGACCTGATGATCATGCGCCCCGGCAGATGCTGCCCGCGATCGTTGCCGCCGTGACCGATCTGGCAGGGCGGCAGACCGGAGCGCACCGCACATATCTCGATCCTGGGCTCGCCCCGGACGGCGCAGCGAAAGCGGATGTCGAAACCCCGCGGCGGGCGATGGGAGACCTCCTCGGGCACGGTGTCCGCTTCGGGGTGGCCGGTGAGGTGCTCGTCGCCGGCGAAGGGGTCGAGACCGTTCTGTCGCCCCGTCAGGTTCTACCCCACATGCCGATGATGGCGGCGCTCTCGGCCGCGCATCTCGCCGCCATCCTGTTCCCGCCGAAGCTGCGCAGGCTCTATGTCCTCAGGGATCGCGATCCGGCCGGTGATAATGCGCGAGACAGTCTGATCGCCAGAGCTGCGAGTGTCGGGATCGAGGTCGTGGCATTGTCGCCGGTACGTGGGGACTTCAACGAGGATCTCCGCGAAGCCGGCACCGATGCCTTGCGGGTGGCGCTCACCGGTCAGCTTCATCCTGAAGACAGGGCGCGTTTTCTGGAGACGTGAGGGTATCGGCAAAAAAAGAGGCGTGTTGCGGTCCGCCTTCACCTGTCGTCCCCCTGCATCATCCTGCGCTGCCTGTCGGAGAGGCCACGCCCACGGCCTTCTTCAGAGGGCGATCGGCCCACAAACGGTTCGGGCAGGCAATGGCCGCGAGCGGGCTATTTTCCGCCGGCGGCTGCGCCGCCTTTGCATCGCGACAGACAAAATAACCCGCACCCGGTCATCGAGCCCTCGCGGGAGCGCGAGGATGCCCGCCCGGCCCGCCCGTGGGCTTTCGACGCCTGCGAAGGCCGCGATGGGCGCGGCTCCAGACGAAGGAAGCTCCCGATGATGCATGAAGACGACGATACGGGTTTCGAGCCGGTTCACACCTCTTCCCCCACCGATCATGTCCTCACCGAACTCCAGCTTTACGGCTGGCGCCCGTTTCAGGATGAAGCGGACCCGAGGCCGCTTCCCGAAGGCAACGCCATCGCCGGCGCCGTCGCGGACATCTTCGACGCCCTGATCGCCACGCTCGGCGACACCCGCCTCGAACCCGACCTCGACGAATTGCTCTGGTCGACCGTCAATCTCTTCCATCGCGCCACCGGCCGGGTAGAGCGCGACCTGGACGATAACGAGCAGGCGCAGCGCCGCCTTCAGCGGGAACAGGACGGCAGCGAGGTGAAGTCCGTCGAACTGGAACGCCTGACGGCAGAAGGGCAGACCTTCATCGAGCGGCGCAACAGCATGGAACTCTTCCGCGATGTCGCCGCCGAACAGTTCGAGCGCCACACCGGCACCGCGTGGCGCCCCCGCAGCGGTTCGATGGTCAATCATCGCAACCTCACCGCCGCGATGATCGACAGCCGCGACTTCCTGGCCGCGAAGCGCCGGGCGGAGACCGAGGTGATGCTGCCCCCCGGTCCCAAGGTCGCCCTGACCGGCGGTCTCGACTACAACGACCACAGCCTCATCTGGGCAAAGCTCGATCAGGTCCGCGCAAAACACACCGACATGGTGTTGCTGCATGGCGGTTCGCCCAAGGGCGCCGAACTGATCGCCGCGAAATGGGCGGACAATCGCAAGGTGCCGCAGGTCGCCTTCAAGCCTGACTGGACGAAACACGGCAAGTCCGCGCCCTTCAAGCGCAACGACGCTCTGCTCGACGTCCTGCCCGTCGGCGTTCTCGTTTTTCCGGGGTCGGGGATTCAGGAAAACCTCGCAGACAAGGCCCGCAAGCTCGGCATCCCGGTCATGAAGATCGAGGGCGGCGCGTAAAGCGCCGCCGCCTGACGGCTGTTCCAGTCGCCAATGCTTGACTACTGGAGAGGTTAATGGCTCTTATGGACCATCCTTGCAGAACCGGAACAGTAGCATAGTCGCAGGCGGAGCGTATCCACCGGCAGCCTGCCGTGATCCTCAACCGTTTCTGGAGGTTTCCATGACGCTGATCCTGCTTGCTATCTCGCTGACGATCATGCTTTGCATCGTCGCCTACAATCTCACGATCTACGCGCTGCCCGTCATGGTTGCGATCTCGGCCGCGCAGTATGCCTGGGCCGGCGGCGCCGGAATATTCATGAGCGGCTTTGCGGGCGCGGGAGCCGCTTTGCTGTCGATCGCGCTGGTGATCGGCATTCTCGGCTTCGCGAAGAACCCGACCTTGCGCGTGATTGCGCTCGCGATGTTCGCGATCCCTGCCGCCATTGCCGGATATGCCCTCGTGCATGGCGTCACGAAGAACGCAATCGACTCGACGGTAGTACTCAATCTGCTCGGCGGTGCAGGCGGCCTGTTCATCGGCATCGCCGCTATGGTCAATCTGAACGCGCTTGGTGTCTCTGTCTTCTCTCGTTGATTCGGCGACTGCGGGCCATCATTCCCACGATGAAAGCCCGGCGGCTTGTGCCGCCGGGTTCTGTCTTTCCTGCCAAAAATAGGCATGTGACGTCAGTTCTGCCGTTCTGCCGTCGCTTCCGGCCTGCTTCATCCCGACCGTGGAGGCTGGGACACAGGATGCCTCTCGCGCCCGTTACGGTCATTGTCTGGGTGCCGGTCCAAATTGCGATGAATGCGGCCCACGATCACCTTCATCACCTTCCCCAGCTCTGCCTGACCGGTCGTCCGAAATTTAAGCGAATGCGGTGAGGTTCCGTACCTCGTAGCCCGATAAGCTTGTCCGGTTTCTTCCCCGCCAACCTCCACTAGGACATGCGCGGGTGGCTTAAAGAGGAGAACGGCTGGTGCCATCCATCTGGGCGTGGCGAGCGGCCCCGACGGTTCGCTGTTGGCGGCAAGGATGGTTCTGCTGTGCGCCTCGGTTCGTATTCGTCTCAGCGGCGCCATCCCTCCGACTGACTGATCCCCTAAGTCCGTGCGGTTTCCGGCCGCAACCCACGCGGCTCCGGACCGTGTTGCCGCGCAAGCGCGACTGCCCGCTCCACTCCGGGCCTTATGGGCGAGCTGCCAGCGAGCAGGCAGTTGCAGGCGTCTCCCGCCGGCCTTTGCCGGGTCTCGTCGGAGGGATGGTCCCTCCGAGAAGCAACGGAGACTTACAATGCAGAACATCGTCATTCTCGCCGGCAACATCGGTCAGGACCCTGAAACCCGCACCACTCAGGGCGGCACCAGCATCACCCACTTCACCCTAGCCACTTCGCGTCCCCGCTACTCGGACGGCAAGGTTGTCCGCGACGAGAACGGCTACCGGGTTCAGGATACCGAATGGCACCGGATCACCTGCTTCAACGGCCTCGGCAAGACGGTCCAGCAATACTGCGAGAAAGGCATGAAGGTTCTGGTTCGCGGGCGCATCCACTACACGAAGTGGACGGACCAGCAGGGCAACGACCGCTACGGGTGCGAGATCATCGCCGAGACGGTCGATTTCCTGAGCCGGGCGAAGCAGACTGAAAACGATGACGGTAGACAGCCCGACTACGACGACGAAATACCGTTCTAGCCGGAAGAGAGGGAAACCCGGCGGCACAAGCCGCCGGGCTTCATCGTCAATGAACTGGACCCCTTCGGCTCGCAAGGAGTGATGCCGGCCGCCCACGGCCCGGCGCTCGGCCAGCCGAATCACTCAATATCTCTTATCCCCGCATGACTGCCTCAGCGAGCGATTATGGCTCGATTCCTTTCTAAACTACGACTATTATAGCCGTAGTTCTGGCGCGAGACTCAGTGCCGGTGGGAGGTGATCTTGTATGATCACCGCCCATCAAACTCGGGCCGCGCGCGCATTGCTGGGTTGGACACAGGAGACGCTCGCAGACAGGGCCACCGTATCGCTGACCGCGCTCAAGCGCATGGAGTCGGTCAATGGTGAGCGCGTCTTCGAGAGTACTGCCGACAGGGTTCGCAGGGCGTTGGAAGCGGCAGGCATTGTCTTCATCAATTCCGACCGGCATATCGGAGTGATGCTGGATGTCCCAAACACTGTGCGTCGCTGACGCCATTTCCCCAAACCGGACGCGATGCCGCATGCATGTGCGTGATGGTGAATCGTCGTTTACCAGTCACGTCATTGTGATATTGTGCGCGCCATCGCATCAGACGTCGCAATTGGGGAAAGGGCGCAATGGCGACGCTATCCTTTCGTGATGAAGCGCCGGACGGCGATTTTCTCACCGACTATGACCGCGCGCACGTCAAGCTCTACTGTCGCCTTCTCGATGCCGCAGCGGACGGGGCCGACTGGCAGGAGGCGGTGGAAGTCCTGTTCGGTATAGACCCGAGCACTGAACCGGAACGCGCCCGCAGAATACACGATACGCACCTCGCCCGCGCCCACTGGATGACCGAACACGGCTACAAGATCCTGCGCCTCGGCCGCCTGAACTGAAGTCCCGTAGCCCATCGCATTGCTGACAAGGCAAGGCGGTTTGCGGCCTGAGGCACTTCCGCGGCGCACAACCCGGCCGGATCATCTTCCCGTTTGACCTGTGTTGGTAGCTTGGGAGGAATATCATGAGACCCGACACGTCGCACTGGCGGGCAGAGTCCGCTTATGGGTTTATGGACGAGGCAGGCGTCGACAATCTCGCCTGGGAGTGTCTGCGCCGGAACGGCGACTATCAGCAAGACTATCGCGACCTGCGGCGTGCAGACCGCCTCGGCAAGCCGCTCCCCGAACCGATGGAGAGCCGCTGGGGGCTGCGATTTCGCGGCCCGGCCACGTCTGACGGCAGACGACCAACCGATCTTCTGGAGTGAGACCGCCGACACCGCTATTCTGCGGCTGGCGCGCGGCTTGGCGCCCGCGCGGGAGGGAACCGTCACGCTACGCTACTTCCTTACCGGTGAGAAGAGGATCGCGCCAGGCGAACTCCATCTCCTCCTGCGTGAGATCGGTGCTGGTCTGCATCTGGTCGCCGATCCCGCGATTCGGCCCGACGATCCGATATCGGTTGCTATCGCGCTCGATCGCGACGGTCTCGATCGCGTCGCCGCCCTTGATCGCCTGCTGCGCCACCTGGCCGGCTACCGCGTTCCGCCCGATCAGCGCGTGACCGCACAGCAGCGAAGACGCCTCAAGGTGATGTTGCGCGCCGTCGACGCCCACCAGCATCGCGCCAGCCAGCGCGAGATCGCACAGGCCCTGTTCGGCGTCGAGCGCATCGCCGAGGAGCACTGGCAATCCTCGCCACTCCGCGACACGGTGCGCGATCTCATCCGCGACGGCACCGCCATGATCGCCGGCGGTTATCTCAAGCTTCTGCGCTTCCGCCGCCGCCCCTGACCACTCCCGGTCAGGGTGGGGATATTTGACACCCCCTGAAATCCCCCACTCTCTGCGCATCCCTTCTTCGCCACCGTGACCCCTGACCGCCGTTCCCCCCGAGCGGCATCCCCCAGAGCCACGGAGGCATCCATGCACCCCAATCCCGCTCTCCTGCCGCCGCGCTTTCTGCGCACGAGGGAAGCCGCAGACTTTCTCGGCCTCTCGCCCCGCACGCTGGAAAAGCACCGGACCTATGGCACCGGGCCGCTGTTCCGCAAGCTCGGCGGCCGCGTCGTCTATGCGATCGACGAACTCGAAGCCTGGGCCGAGCGCGGCACAGTCGCCTCGACGTCCGATCCGCGCGGCAGCGTGCTGCCCGCCCTTCCGAGTAACAGGCAGCACTTTCCCGCGCCAAGCCGCTCCGTGCGCTGAGGGACGCCCGGATGTCCCGACGCCTTCCCAGCTCCGAGCGCACCCGGCTCGATCCCTTCATCATCGCAACCGGCGACGCCAGCCCGCGCGACCAGCGCGACCTCATGGAGCGCCCCTTCTTCTCTCTGGCGAAATCCCGGCGCACCGTGCCGATCCTCTACGAAGCCGGCACCGTCCGCGTTGAAGTCTTCGCCGTCGCCGAACACGGCATGGCCACCATCTGGGATGCGGACATCCTGATCTGGGTAGCCGGCCAGATCGTCGAGGCGGAAAACCTCGGCCTCTCGACCTCCCGCTTCCTGCGCTTCACGCCCTATCACCTCCTCACGGCCATCGGCCGCGAGACCGGAGCCAGCGACTACAAACTCTTGAAGGCCGCGCTGACACGGCTGCAATCGACCTCGATCCGCACGACGATCCGCAATGGCGAGCATTGGCGCCGGCATCAATTCTCCTGGGTGAACGAGTGGGAGGAACTCGTCCGCCATGACGGCCGCGTCGAGGGCATGGAACTGGTCATTCCCGACTGGTTCTATCGTGGCATCGTCGACCGTTCGCTGGTCCTTGCCATTGACCCGGCCTATTTCCGGTTGAAGGGCGGCATCGAACGATGGCTCTATCGCGTCGCCCGAAAGCATGCCGGCCGCCAGCCGCAGGGATGGGTCTTTGACCTCCACCACCTTCATGAAAAATCCGGCAGCCTGGCGCGCGTCTCCGACTTCGCGCTCCACATCCGCCGTATCGCCGCGCGTCAGACGCTGCCCGGCTACCGCCTCGGCATCGAGCGGGACGGCCGACGCGAGATGCTGCGCATCATGCCCGCGCCTTTATCCACAGGGGTTGTGGATAAGGTTGTGGAAACCATCGGGAGATCAAACGCACGACCCTTCGGGAGATCGAACGCAACCCCTTCGGGAGATCACACGCAAAGGCACCAGCTAACCCTTTGGCCCGACACGACGATTCCCGGCCTTAACTTAGAGTCTAACAATAATACTAACTCTTATGAGCGCACGCGCGATGTGGAAAACCTCATCCGCGACGCGGCCCGAAGCCTCAGCGTCACGGCCGGGAAGCGCCTGCCGCACGGCCCCGACAGCCCGCATCCGTCACCGGCCTCCGACCGCGACGGGTCCGCCGACACCGCCGCCCCTCGGCTCCCCCTCGATGGGCCGGGAGGACGCCGATGATCGTCGCCCTGCTGAATCAGAAAGGTGGGGTCGGCAAGACGACGCTCGCGCTCCATCTCGCCGGCGAATTAGCGATGCGCGGAAGCCGCGTCACACTGATCGATGCCGACCCGCAAGGATCGGCTCTCGACTGGTCACAGCAACGCGCGCGCGAGGGCCTGCCGCGCCTGTTCGGCGTCGTCGGACTGGCGCGCGACACGCTGCATCGTGAAGCGCCCGAGATCGCTCGCGACGTCGATCACGTCGTCATAGACGGTCCGCCGCGCGTCGCTGGCCTCATGCGCTCCGCGCTGCTCGCCGCCGACCTCGTGCTGATCCCGGTGCAGCCGTCCCCGCTCGACGGCTGGGCTTCGGCCGAGATACTGGCACTGCTCGCCGAAGCGCGCATCTACCGGCCGCAACTCGCCGCCCGCTTCGTCCTCAATCGTTGCGGCGCGCGCACCGTCATCGCCCGCGAGACGGCCGAGACGCTGGCCGATCACGATCCGCCCCTGCTCACCACCACCATCGGCCAGCGCGTGGTCTTCGCCGACGCCGCGCAGACCGGGCGGCTCGCCTCCGACATCGACCGCCAATCGCCGGCCGCGGGCGAGATCGCAGCGCTGGCGGCCGAGATCGCGCGCCTCGGCCTCGGGAGGACCGCGTCATGACGGTTCTCCGCGAAATCATACTGTCCGGTGACTGCCGCGACAGCATGCCGTCGCGCGGCCCGTTCGACATGATCCTCGCCGATCCCCCTTACGGCGACACGTCGCTCGCATGGGACCGGCGGGTCGAGGGTTGGCTGACGCTCGCGCGCGCCGCGCTTGCGCCGACCGGCTCGATGTGGGTCTTCGGCTCGTTGCGCAGCTTCATGGCCACCGCCGACCACTTCGCCGACGCCGTCCTGCGGCTCGCTCAGGAGATCGTCTGGGAGAAGCAGAAAGACGCCCTGGCGCGAAATCTACAACGATCCGCAGACCACGCCCGACGCAACGGCCCGCACCGTACGGCGCAAGCAGCGTCCGCCCCATACCGGCCAGATCGAGGCCGGCCACTATGTCAGCCAGGACGGCGGACCACGCCTCATGCGCTCGGTCATCTACCTGCGCAACTGCCACGGCCGCGCCATCCACCCGACCGAGAAACCTTCCGCCCTTCTCGAAATCCTCATCCGCACGAGCTGCCCGGAAGGCGGCCTGGTCGGCGATTGGTTCGCCGGTTCGGGTTCCGGCGGCGAAGCCTGCCGGCTCTCCGGCCGTCGCTATATCGGCTGCGAGATCGACCCGACGATGGCCGATCGCGCCCGCGACCGCATCGCCTCCGTCCTGCCGTTCCATGACGGAGGCCCGTCATGACGACCGGCACGGAGAAGCGCGGCTTCGCCACCCGCCCGGCCGATCCAGATCGCTGGATCAAGGCCGGCGACGCGCCGCCGCAGCGCGCGGATGCCGCCGACGCCTATTCGGCGCGGCTTACCGTGGACATCACGCCGGCGCTGCGCGGCCGCATCAAGATCGCTGCCTTCCAGCGCGGCGTCACCGTCGCCGACATGCTGCGCGACCTCTTCGCGCGTGAGTTCCCACCAACCGATGGAGGCACGCTATGACCGGCTCCGAGCACGGCCGCATGGGTGGCCACGCGCTGCCGAACGACGCGCCGCCCTTCACCACGCTGGTTCACCTGACCTGGATCGAAGGCCGGATCGAGCACCGCATCCGCTTTGGCCGGACGATCTACCAGCGCACCATCGACCGGCAAAGCCGCGTCGTCGGCTTCGCGCCGCACACCGTCTTCGCCTTCGTACGATGGGCGTCGAACGATTACGGCACCGTCGTTTCCCGTATCGACATCCTGCGGGCGATCGGTCGCGGCGAGCCGTTCCAGACGCTCCCCTTCGTGCGGCCGGGAGGAGAGCTTCTCCTGAAGCAACACGGCTGGCAAAAGGTCGAGCGCGTGCTTCAGTTCGTCGACGCGATCGAGGCGCTCGGCATCGGCCCGGCCGACGCAGCACCGGCCTATTGGCGGCACGTCCACAACCGCCTCGCCGCGAATGCCGAACCGCGCCTCTATACGCGCGAGCAGCACGATGCCTGGCGCGCGCGCAGGAGCATCCTGCCATGAGCCCGCGCCGCTTCACGCTCATGGCCATGCTGGCCGGTGCGGCGCTCGCCGCCCTGCCGATCGTCAGTGGCCATGCACCGCGCTTCATCTGGAACGCATCCGCCAGTGTTCCGATCGGGCTGTATTCGCTCGCGCCCGTTCGGTCGATCGAGGTCGGCGATCTGGTCGCGGTGCTGCCGCCCGACGACCTTGCCGGCTTCCTCGACGCACGCGGCTACCTGCCGCGCGGCCTGCCGCTCATCAAGCGCGTCTTGGCGCTGCCCGGCGCAGAGGTCTGCCGCCGGGGCGTGACCGTGATCGTCTACGACCACGCCTATGGCGAGGCACAGCCGCGCGACCGCTTCGGCCGCGACCTGCCGCAATGGCAGGGCTGCCGCGTCGTCGCCGAGGGCGAGCTGTTCCTGATGAATTGGGACGCCGCCGACAGCCTCGACGGCCGCTACTTCGGCGCGCTTCCCGCCTCGACCGTCATCGGCCGGGCGCTCCCTCTCTACACCGACGAATACGGCGACGGCCGCTTCCGCTGGCGCTTCACCGATCCGGCCCTTGAGCCGTGACCTTCCCCGCAACCGCACGACAGGAGACGACACCATGGCAGACCTCGGAAGTTTCACCCGCACGGAAACCGGCTTCACCGGGCGCTTCGAGGCGCTCGGAATCGACGCGCCGCTCACCTTCGTCCCGGCCAAGCCTTCGGAGGCCGAGAACGCGCCGGCCTACCGCATCCTGCTCGGCGACGAGAACGGCCGCGATGTAGGCGCGGGCTGGTCGCATGTCGGCGAACGCGCCGGCGAGTTCGTCTCGGTTGAAATCTACAGCCCGATCTTCGGCTCGCTGCGCGCCAACCTGTTCCGTGACGGCGACGACGACACCGCATGGCGACTACACAGCAGCGAGCCCAAGAAGAAGAAATCCGAGGGCTGATCGGTGGCGGTTCAACTCTCCGCCAGTGCCGGGCGGCGTTCCTCCGTCCGGCGCCCGGCGCTCCTCCTCTTCCTTTCCGGCCTGCTTCTCGGCCTCGCGCCCGCGCCTGCGATCCGTGCTCAAACCGGGCAGGCCGCGCAGGCAGCGCCCGGCGGTCCCTATGCCGTCGACATCGCCGAAGCCGCGCACCGCTTCGGCATCCCGGCCGCATGGATCGCGGCCGTTCTCGCCGCCGAGAGCAACGCCGATCCGACCGCCGTGTCGAAGGCCGGGGCGATGGGGCTGATGCAGCTCATGCCCGCGACCTGGGAGGAACAGCGCGCGCTTCACCGGCTCGGCGGCGATCCCTTCCAGCCGCGCGACAACATCCTCGCAGGCTCGGCCTATCTGCGGGCGATGTGGGACCGCTACCGTAATGTCACCGACATGCTCGCGGCCTATAATTTCGGTCCCGGCCGGTATGACGAGTACCTCGCGGGCGAACGCGGTCTGCCGGCCGAGACGCGCGACTACATCGCCGCGCTCGTTCCCCTTCTCGGCGGCGATCCGCTCGCGCCGGGCGCTGCCGCCGGCCCGCCTCGCGTCACCGATTGGCGCGATGCACCTCTCTTCGTCACGGCTCCGGCCGGCGCGGCATCTGCATCCCGTCTGCACGGCGAACGCAGCGTGGGCGCAGCTTCGGATGCGTCTTCGCCGTCGCTCAATCCGCTCGCGCCATCGTCGTCCGGGACGCTGTTCGTCGCCCGCCCGGCCTCGGGAGGTGCGCCATGAGCGGAATCGCGCCCCTTCGCGTTGTAGCGAGCTGCCGGAAAGGGAAGGAAGGGTCGCGGGCCGGGAGAGGCACGGCGACTGGAATACGGCAAGGTAAAAGCGCCAGCGCAAACCACCGTCAAGCCATTGGAATGGCTCGGTGTTTTGCGCATATGGCGGTCGGTCGTGCATACGCATGGGTGATTTTGCCTGCAAAATCAAAGGCGAATTGTATGGGCGACTCCGCCGCGCTTCCTGGGAGGCGCGCATGAGCGGCGACGACAGCGATTTCCGCATCCGTCCCGGCAAGCCGCGCTCGACCCGCGCGCCGCGCGCCAAGCCGTTCATCAACCAGGTGCTGCGCGCCGCCAGGCAGGCGAGCAATGCCCCCGCCCGTGGATCGTCCTCACCGTCACGGCGCGGCGGTGGCGGCGTCGGCCGCTCGACCTTCGGCCGCGGCCGCAATGTGATCTCC
>JAFKJW010000139.1:17892-22975 GCA_017305925.1 Hyphomicrobiales bacterium
GGCGCGCATCGCCCGGCATCGGGGCCGGGCTTTCCGTTCCGCGCCGATCTCGGCGCACCTCTCTTATCTCAAGCGCGAAGGCGTCAGCCGCGACGGCGAGAAGGGCGTCATGTTCGATGCGGAGACCGACCGCGCCGACGATCTCGCCTTCGCCGATCGCTGCCAGGACGACCGGCATCATTTCAGGTTCATCATCTCGCCCGAGGACGCGGGCCAGATGGACGACCTGCGCGCCTTCACCCGCGATCTGGTCAAGCAGATGGAGGCGGACCTCGGCACGCGGCTCGATTGGGTCGCCGTCGAGCACTGGAACACCGACAACCCGCATGTGCATCTCCTGGTGCGCGGCGTCGACGAGACCGGCGCGGATCTGGTCATCTCGCGCGACTATATCAGCCACGGCCTGCGCGGACGGGCCGAGGAACTGGTCGATGCCGAACTCGGTCCCACGCCCGAGCACGAGATCCGTTCCAGCCTCGCGCGCGAGGTCGATGCCGAACGCTGGACACGGCTCGATCGGGAGATCGCACGTCAGGCCAATGATCTGGGCTACATCGACCTGCGGCCTGAGGCGAAGGGACCGGACGATCCCGAAATCCGCCGCCTGCTCGTCGCCCGCCTGCGCCATCTCGAAAAGATGGGGCTCGCCGCCGACGCCGGCGTCAACGAATGGTTCGTCGAGCCGGGCGCGGAACGGGTGCTCCGCGATCTCGGCCATCGCGGTGACATCATCAAGACCATGCACAATGCCTTCGCCGGGCTCGGCGAGGAACGCGGCGTTGCCGACTTCACCATCGACCCCGGCAAGGACGGGCCACCCATCATCGGCCGGCTGGTCGACAAGGGCCTTCATGACGAGCTGACCGGCGAAGCCTATGCCGTGATCGACGGGACCGACGGCCACGCCCATCACGTCCGGCTGCGAGGTATCGAGGCGTTCGAGCGCGCGCCGCCGGTCGGCGGTATCGTCGAGGTTCGCCGCTTCGGCGGGCCGGATGATCCCCGGCCCACCATCGTCCTCGCCAACCGCTCCGACCTCGATCTCCAGACCCAGATCACCGCGGCGGGCGCGACCTGGCTCGATCACCGGCTGGTCGAGAAGGAGGCGATGCCACTCGGCGCCGGCGGCTTCGGCCGCGAGGTCCGCGAGGCGATGGACGCGCGCGCCGAGCATCTCGCCGACGAAGGTCTCGCGCGGCGTGAGGGCCAGCGGATCATTCTCCAGCGCAATCTCCTGGCGACATTGCGCCGGCGCGAACTCGACGCCGTGGGCGAGCAGCTCTCGGCCGAGACCGGCTTGCAGCATGTGAAGGCGCAGGCCGGCGAATATGTTGCCGGCACCTATAGCCGCCAGCTTTCCCTCTCCTCCGGCCGCTTCGCGGTGATCGAGGGCATCGGCCCCGACGGCGGGGGCGGCTTCCAGCTCGTCCCCTGGTCCCGCGAGATCGAACACAAGCTCGGCCAGCACATCTCCGGCGTCGCCCGCGGCGGCGGGGGGATCGATTGGTCATTCGGCCGCAAGCGCGACCTCGGCCTCTGACGAAAGGAACCTCCCATGTCCGGCACAAAAATCCTCTGGGGTCAGATCAGCATCGTCTTTCTGATCGTGCTCGCCTCGGTCTGGGGCGGCACGCAATGGGTCGCATTTCGGCTCGGCTTCCAGCCGCAGCTCGGCCCGCCGTGGTTCGAGATCGCCGGCTGGCCAGTCTACTATCCACCCGCGCTGTTCTGGTGGTGGTATTTCTATGATGCCTATGCCCCGCGCATCTTCGCCGAGGGCGGCATCATCGCGGCGTCGGGCGGCTTCATCTCCATCGCCGTCGCCATCACCATGTCGGTGATGCGCGCCCGCGAGGCATCCGACATCGACACCTACGGCTCAGCGCGATGGGCCGACCGCACGGAAATCGAGCGCACCGGCCTGCTCGGGCCGGACGGCGTTGTCCTCGGCCGCTACGAGCGCGACTATCTGCGGCATGACGGGCCGGAGCACATCTTATGTTTCGCACCGACGCGATCGGGCAAGGGCGTCGGGTTGGTCGTGCCGAGCCTGCTGACCTGGCCGGGCTCGGCGATCGTCCACGATATTAAAGGGGAGAACTGGCAACTCACCGCCGGATTCCGGGCGAAGCACGGCAGGGTTCTCCTGTTCGACCCGACCAATGCCATGTCGGCCGCCTACAATCCCTTGCTCGAGGTGCGCCGGGGCGAATGGGAAGTGCGCGACGTGCAGAACGTCGCCGACGTGCTGGTCGATCCCGAAGGCAGCCTGGAGAAGCGGAACCATTGGGAGAAGACCAGCCACTCGCTCCTGGTCGGCGCTATCCTGCATGTACTTTACGCAGAGCCCGACAAGACGCTCGCCGGTGTCGCCGCCTTCCTCTCCGATCCGCGCCGCACGATCGAAGCGACGCTGGACGCGATGATGGCTACCCGCCACCTCGGCGAAAAGGGACCACATCCCGTCGTCGCGTCGACGGCGCGGGAACTGCTGAACAAATCGGACAATGAACGCTCCGGCGTGCTGTCGACCGCCATGAGTTTTTTGGGCCTCTACCGCGACCCGGTGGTCGCAGCCGTGACCTCGCGCTGCGACTGGCGCATCGCCGATTTGATTGCCGACCCGAAACCCTCGACGCTGTTTCTGGTCGTTCCGCCCTCGGACATCTCGCGCACCAAACCCCTCATTCGCCTCGTGCTGAATCAGATCGGCCGGCGATTGACCGAGGACCTCCATGCCAAGGACCGGCGGCATCGCGTCCTGATGCTGCTCGACGAATTTCCCGCCTTGGGGCGCCTCGATTTTTTCGAGTCGTCGCTGGCTTTCCTCGCCGGCTACGGGATCAAGAGCTTTCTCATCGCCCAGAGCTTGAACCAGATCGAAAAAGCGTATGGGGCGAATAACGCGATCCTCGACAATTGCCATGTCAGGGTCAGCTTTGCGACCAATGACGAGAGGACCGCAAAGAGGGTATCGGACGCCCTCGGCACCGCGACCGAAATGAAGGCGATGCAGAATTTCGCCGGCAGCCGCCTGGCGCCCTGGCTCGGCCACATCATGGTGTCGCGTTCCGAGACTGCCCGCCAGCTCCTCACCCCCGGCGAGATCATGCAGCTTCCACCAGATGACGAGATCGTCATGGTCGCGGGAACGCCGCCGATCCGGGCGAAGAAGGCGCGCTACTACACCGACCCACGCCTCATGGAACGCATCCTGCCACCGCCCGATCCGGCCAGGGTCGCCGTCAGCGCGCGGCCGGACGGCTGGTCGGCGCTCAAGCCCCTGAAACCTGATACGGCTTTGGCAGCGGCGACCGAGCCCACCGGCAAGGGAGACGAGGACAAGGCCAATTCGAGCCTTCGCCGGGAACCGGAGCTGCCGGACCATGTGGAGATCGTCCACGAGAAGAAGGAGCCGGAGCCCGAGAACGAGTTCAGGCACCTGCTCGGCGACGATCAGGAAGACATCGTCCGGCAGCGCCAGGCCATGCGCCGCCAGATGCGCGGCCTCGCACGCCAGGTTTCCATGGACCCGAACGACACCATTGATATGTGAGGAACGACTATGCGCGAACGCCTTTGCCTGACCCTTCCTTCCGATCTGCTCGCACGGCTCAACGATCTTGCCGACCGTCGCAAGCTGTCGCGCTCGGCCGTCGCCGAAGCGGCCATCGCCTCATTCCTGTCGCCCGACGCCCTGGACACGCGCGAAGCCGCCTTTACCCGCCGGCTCGATCGACTGTCGCGCCAGACGGCCCGGTTGGAACGCGACGTGCGGCTGACCGCCGACACGCTGGGGCTGTTCGTCCGCCACTGGCTGACTATCACGCCGCCTCTGCCCTCCGAGGCTCACGCGACCGCGCAAGTAAAAGGCAAGGAGCGGTTCGAGGGTTTCGTCCAGACGCTCGCCATACGGCTCCAGCAGGGCAGCAGCTTCCTGAGTGAGATCCCGGACGACATTGCCGTGGTCGGGGGGAGGCCGTTGACTGATCGCGGTGATGGGAAATTGGGCTTGCCGTGATCCGCCGGCTGCACGACGACATGCCCCGACAGCGTTGTTATCGTCGACAACGCCCGGCATCGTTGTTATCCATGACAACATGGATGCCGTGCTGATGGCATGTCGATCCGGGAGGTTGCCCGTCGTGTTGGCCGCGACGTGCAAGCCGTCCATCGGGACGTCACGACGCTCATCAACGCCGGGGTCATCGACCGCACCGAAGGTGGCGTAGAGTTTCCCTACGAAAACATCCACTTCGAGTTCAACGTGAGCGCGGCGGCCTGAGAACCTCAGCGGCACCGCGGCTTTGCGCGTCTAACTCTTCCGTAAAAATGCTGGAGGTCGCCATGTCCCATATCGCTAAAGTTTTTCGTTCCGGCAATTCGCAGGCCGTCCGCTTGCCGATGGGTTTCCACTTCGACGTCGATGAGGTCGAGGTTTCGCGCGAAGGCGACGCCGTGGTCTTGCGCGCCAGCACCGTCGCGCACCCGAGCTGGTCGTCGCTACACGCGGCCGTCGAGCGCAGCTTTAGCGGCGACTTCATGGCCGAAGCGGCAAAAAAAGCCGGGCGTCGCAACGCGGGCGGTCAGACGGCCTCGTAGTTTCCGGGTGGTGAGATTGGTCGCTCCATCGAAAGAGAGGTCAATTCGCCTCGACCCAAGGATTGATGACCGTAACGCCTGCGGCGTGAAACGGCGCGGCGTCGCGCGTGGCGACGGCCAGTCCATGCGCCTTTGCCGTGGCCGCGATGTATCCGTCCGCCTTTCCGATGGCTTTACCCTTCGCCTGCGCCCCTGCCATCAGCCGGGCAAACGCCTCGGACGCGGCAAGGTCGAAGGCCAGGATACGGTCGCCGAATAGCGGAAGGACTTCACCCTCCAGCCGCGCACTCAACTGATCCTTGCGTCTTCCATCGGGCAGAACCGCCACGCCGAACCGCAGCTCAGCCACGGTTATCACTGAAAGATACAGCGTTTCGATGGCCTGGGCGTCGATCCAGCCGACCACGCCGGCGTCCGGCATCGGCCGCATCGGCTCGGAAACGACGTTCGTGTCGAGCAGGATCATCAGTCGAAATCGAGC
>JAFKJW010000139.1:23007-32302 GCA_017305925.1 Hyphomicrobiales bacterium
TCGAACACGGCCTGCTCCTCCGGTGACAGGCGCGCCTCGCGCCCGATCTCGGCCAGCAGCGACCCGAGCCGGACACGATCTTCCGGCCGCGCGGCCTGGTCGAGAATGTCACGAACCTCCGCTTCGGTGCTACGGCCATGACGGGCCGCCCGGATTTTCAGCGCCCGGTGCGTCTCGGCGGACAGATTGCGGATGGTGAGCGACGGCATGATGACAGCATTTCCTCTAAGTCGAGATCGTTGATAGCATTTTGCTTAAATGATGTCAAAACGACAAGCGCCACCGCTATGCGTTGACGTGCCGCTTACCCCGCGGCGATCATCACACCCCCAAGACTGATTCGCCGATTCCAGCCCGATCAAGCATCTTAGCCGCCGCGCGAATCCGCCGTTCTCCTGTATTACTTCGCTGCGCTACTACTACGACCGAAACTTGTTGAATCGGTCCGTTTTGCCGTCCTTTTAGTCATCCCCATCCGGGGACCGCCTTCGCCCTCCTCCCCGGAAAGGGGACGAGATGGCAGGCCACAACCGAAAACAGGCAACCTACGAACGCGGCGCGCGCATGCTCCGCACCGCGCTCGGGCCTGCCATCTCGGACCTGTTGCGCGACCCCTCCATCGTCGAGGTGATGCTGAATCCGGATGGGCGCATCTGGGTGGACCGTCTCGCCGGGGGCCTGTCCGACACTGGCGAACGGCTGACCCAGGAAGACGGCGAGCGTATCGTCCGGCTGGTCGCCCATCACGTCGGAGCCGAGGTGCATGTCCGCTCGCCGCGCGTGTCGGCCGAATTGCCGGAAACGGGTGAACGGTTCGAGGGCCTGCTTCCGCCTGTCGTCGCCGCGCCGACCTTCGCCATCCGCAAGCCGGCGGTCGCGGTATTCACGCTCGACGATTACGTCGCCGCCAGGATCATGTCTGACGCACAGGCCGCGGCGCTGCGCCAGGCAGTCGCCTCACGCGCCAATATCCTCGTGGCGGGCGGCACGTCGACGGGCAAAACCACCTTGACCAACGCGCTTCTGGCCGAGGTCGCCAAAACGCAGGACCGCGTTGTCATCATTGAAGACACCCGCGAGCTGCAATGCGCGGCCCCGAATCTGGTCGCCATGCGGACCAAGGACGGCGTGGCCTCGCTTTCCGATCTGGTCCGGTCCTCGCTGCGCCTGCGCCCCGACCGGATCCCGATCGGCGAAGTCCGCGGCGCGGAGGCCCTCGACCTCCTCAAAGCCTGGGGAACGGGCCACCCCGGCGGTATCGGCACGATCCACGCGGGTTCCGGCATCGGTGCGCTTCGCCGTCTCGAACAGCTTATTCAGGAAGCCGTCGTCACCGTATCGCGCGCGATGATCGCCGAGACCATCGACCTCGTTGCCGTGCTTTCCGGCCGGGGCGTTGCGCGCCGCCTCTCCGAGTTGGCTCGCGTCGAGGGCCTCGGCCCGGACGGTGACTACCGGCTCTCACCCGCCTTTCCAGACCTCATTCCGACAAACCACCCAGGAGACACCGCATGACCCGTCGCGCCTTCCGGTTCCGCCGTTCCATCGCCACCGCCGCCGCCTTCACCTGGGCGACGCTTCTGACCTCACCGACTCTCGCCTCGGGCTCCTCCATGCCCTGGGAAGCGCCGTTGCAATCCATCCTCGAATCCGTCGAAGGCCCGGTGGCGAAGATCATCGCCGTCATCATCATCATCGTCACCGGTCTGACGCTCGCCTTCGGCGACACCGGCGGCGGCTTCCGCAAATTGATCCAGATCGTTTTCGGGATCTCGATCGCGTTTGCGGCCAGCTCCTTCTTCCTGTCCTTCTTCTCGTTCGGCGGCGGGGCATTGATCTGATGGCTGCCGTCCTCGAACACCTCGACACCGTACCGGGATTCGCTGTCCCGGTTCATCGTGCCCTGAGCGAACCCATCCTGCTCGGCGGTGCGCCCCGTTCCGTGGCGATCCTCAATGGGACATTAGCCGGGGCCATCGGTCTCGGTCTCCAGCTTTGGCTTGCCGGCATCCTGATCTGGGCGGTCGGTCATCTCGCCGCCGTGTGGGCGGCAAAGCGCGATCCTCTTTTCGCCGAGGTGGTGCGCCGACATCTGCGTGTCCCTGGCTATCTGTCGGTATGAGGCGGACGCGATGATGAACCTTGCCGAGTACCGCCGCACCGCCACGCGCCTTGCCGATTTCCTGCCCTGGGTGGCGCTGGTCGGTGAAGGCGTGGTGCTGAACAAGGATGGCAGTTTCCAGCGAACCGCCAAGTTCCGCGGGCCGGACCTCGACTCCGCCGTCGCGGCCGAGCTGGTCGGCGTCGCCAACCGGCTGAACAACGCTTTCCGCCGCCTCGGTTCCGGCTGGTGCATTTTCGTCGAAGCGCAGCGCAAGGAGGCCGCGACCTATCCGAACGATGTCTTTCCCGATCCGGCGTCCGCTCTGGTCGACGCCGAACGCAAGGCCGATTTCGAGGAGGAAGGCAGCCACTTCGTCTCGGACTATTACCTCACCTTCCTCTGGCTTCCCCCGCCCGAGGAGGCCGCCCGCACTGAGGCTTGGCTCTACGAGGGCCGCGAGACCACCGGGGTCAATCCCTGGGAGCTGGTGCGCGGCTTCGTCGACCGCACTGACCGCGTGATTGCTCTTCTGGAAGGATTCATGCCCGAGTGCCGCTGGCTGTCCGACACTGAGACGCTGACCTACCTCCACTCCACCGTTTCGACAAAGCGCCACCGTGTCCGTGTACCGGAAACGCCGGTCTATCTGGACGCACTCCTGGCCGACGAGGCGCTGACGGGCGGGCTCGAACCGCGCCTGGGTTCCGCGCATCTGCGCATCCTGACCATCACCGGTTTCCCAAGCGTCACGACCCCAGGCCTGCTCGACGATCTCAACCGACTGGCTTTCCCCTATCGCTGGTCGACCCGCGCGATCCTGATGGACAAGACCGACGCGACCAGGCTGCTGACCCGGATCAGGCGGCAATGGTTTGCGAAGCGTAAGTCCATCGCCGCTATTCTCAAAGAGATCGTCACCAATGAGCAATCGGCGCTCGTCGATACCGATGCCGCCAACAAGGCCGCCGATGCCGACATGGCGCTACAGGAACTCGGCGCGGACATGGCTGGCATCGCCTATGTCACGGCGACCGTCACCGTCTGGGACGAGGATGCCCGCCGCGCCGACGAAAAACTGCGGCTGGTCGAGAAGGTTATCCAGTCCCGTGACTTCACCGTCATGGTCGAGACCGTCAATGCGGTCGATGGCTGGCTTGGCTCCTTGCCGGGACACGCCTATGCCAATGTCCGTCAGCCCCCGATCTCGACGCTCAACCTTGCCCATGCGGTCCCTTCGTCCGCCGTGTGGGCCGGACCGGAACGGGACGATCACTTCGGCGCACCCCCGCTGCTCTATGGCAGGACCGAAGGATCGACCCCGTTCCGCGTCGCCCTTCATGTTGGCGATGTCGGCCACACGCTTGTGGTCGGCCCGACCGGCTCGGGCAAGAGCGTGCTGCTCGCCCTCATGGCCTTGCAGTTCCGCCGCTATCCGCACAGCCAGATCTTCGCCTTCGACTTCGGCGGCTCCATCCGCGCCGCCACGCTGGCGATGGGCGGCGACTGGCATGATCTCGGCGGCCGGTTGACCGAAAGCGCCGGGACTTCGGTCTCGCTGCAACCGCTCTCACGCATCCAGCAGACGTCGCTCGCCTCCGCGCCGATCGAGGAACGCACCATCACCGGGCTTTCGGTGCTGCTCCAGTCCAACGATCTGAAGCTCGCCATCCAGCCCTATTGCGTCGGCGGTCCCTACGGCCGGCTGCTCGATGCGGAGGCGGAGAATCTCGGCGACGCATCCGTCGTCGCCTTCGAGACCGAGGGGCTGCTCGACACCGGCGCAGCGCCGGCGGTCCTCAGCTATCTCTTCCACCGGATCGCCGACCGGCTCGACGGCAGCCCGACCATGATCATCATCGACGAGGGCTGGCTGGCGCTCGGCGACCCCGCCTTCTCCAAGCAATTGGCCGAATGGCTGGTCACGCTGCGCAAGAAGAACGCATCCGTCATCTTCGCCACCCAATCGCTCGCGCAACTCGAAAAGAGCACGATCGCCCCGGCGATCATAGAGAGCTGCCCGACGCGGCTGCTCCTGCCGAACGATCGTGCGGTGGAGCCTCAGATCACCGCCATTTACAGACGCTTCGGCCTGAATGACAGACAGATCGAAATTCTCGCGCGGGCCGCCCCGAAACGCGACTACTACTGCCAGTCCAGAAAAGGCGACCGCCTCTTCGAGCTGGGTATGTCCGAAGTCGGCCTTGCCCTCTGCGCGGCCTCGGCCAAGTCCGACCAGACATTGATCGCCAACATCCTCGCCGAGCACGGCCGGGACGGGTTCCTCGCCGCATGGCTCACGGCGCGCGGCGTCGAATGGGCCGCCGACCTCATTCCGAACCTCACCAACATCGCCGTCGTCCCCGAGCCGCAAGCGCCGGCCCCGGCGCACACCCTCGACCTCACCGATTTCGTGCAACTCGATCCAGAGGAGATCATTCCATGACCCGTTGCCGCTTTCCCCGCATCGCGGGCGCTTCGCTGCTCGCGCTGACGTTCGCCGCGCCGCTGGCGCTCTCGCCGGTCTTAACCACGCCGGCCCATGCCTTGTTCGGCTTCGGGCGGATCGTCTATGACCCGACCAACCATGCCGAAAACCTGCTGACCGCCGCACGGACGCTGGAGCAGATCAACCATCAGATCACGTCGCTTCAGAACGAAGCGACCATGCTCATCAATCAGGCGAAGAACCTGGCGAGCCTGCCGTTCAGCTCACTTCAGGCGCTTCAGCAGAATGTGCAGCGCACCCAGCAGCTTCTCTCCTCGGCGCAGAACATCGCCTTCGACGTGCAGTCGATCGACCGCATGTTTCAGCAGGACTACGGCAAGCTCTCCCTCTCGGCGACCGACAATCAGTTGATCGCCGATGCCCGCAGCCGGTGGGAGAACACGGTGGGCGGCTTGCAGGATGCGATGCGCGTGCAGGCCGGCGTGGTCGGCAATATCGACACCAACCGCTCCCAGATGTCGGAGCTGGTCGGCCAGAGCCAGGGCGCGTCCGGTGCGCTGCAAGCCACCCAAGCCGGCAACCAGCTCCTCGCCCTGCAAAGCCAGCAGCTCTCCGACCTTATCGCCGTGATCTCGGCCAACGGGAGGGCGGACGCCCTCTCGCAAGCAGAGCGCGCCACGGCGGCCGAACAGGGCCGTATCCAGCGCCAACGCTTCCTGGCGCCAGGGTCGGGCTACCAGCCCGGCGATGCGCAGATGTTCAACCGTTGACGGGCCGGAAAGGGGGACATCATGGATGGCAAGATGCTGGCCCGGCTTGCGGCCGTCATATTCGTCGCCGTGGCCATCACGGTGACGATCATCGAAATGGCCCGCGAGGACGACGCCGGGCCAGCGCCAGCCGCTCCGGTGCTTCAGCCGTCGACCGATCCGCTTCGCCTTGAGCAACGTCGTTGTCAGGAATTGGGTGAAGCCGCCGCCAATGACGCGACCTGCCTGCGCGTGTGGTCTCAGACCCGCGACCGCTTCCTTGGCCGCTCGCCCGCGCCGGAGACGCCCGCGGCCCGCGAAGGGCGGTGAACCATGGGCGGCACCGGCGTAATAGACAGCTTCCTTGGGGTATTCACCAGCTACATCGACTCCGGCTTCGGCCTGCTCGGCGGCGAAGTCACCTTCATTGCCACGACGTTGATCGTGATCGACGTCGTGCTGGCCGCCCTGTTCTGGGCATGGGCGCCCGACGAGGACATCATCGCGCGCCTGGTCAAGAAGACCATTTTCGTTGGGGTGTTCGCCTATCTGATTTCCAATTGGAACGCCCTGGCGAAGATCATCTTCGACAGTTTCGCCGGCCTTGGCCTGCTGGCTTCCGGAACGGGTTTCACGACCGCCGATCTCCTGCGCCCCGGCCGCGTCGCCCAGACCGGCCTCGATGCCGGGCGGCCGCTGCTCGAAGCCATCTCCGACCTGATGGGCTGGATCGCGGTCTTTGAAAACCTCGTCCAAATCCTTTGCCTGTTCTTCGCCTGGGCTTTGGTCATCCTCGCCTTCTTCATTTTGGCGGTCCAATTATTTGTCACGTTGATCGAGTTCAAACTCTCGACCTTGGCGGGCTTCGTGCTCATCCCGTTCGGCCTCTGGGGCAAGTCGGCCTTCATGGCCGAACGTGTCCTCGGGAACGTCATTTCCTCGGGCATCAAGGTGCTCGTCCTGGCCGTCATCATCGGAATTGGAAGCACGTTATTCGGCCAGTTCACCGCCGGATTCGGCGGCGCGACCCCCACGATCGACGACGCCATGGCCGTCGTGCTCGCCGCCCTTTCCCTTCTCGGCCTCGGCATCTTCGGGCCGGGGATTGCGACGGGTCTCGTCTCCGGTGGACCGCAGCTCAGCGCCGGCGCGGCGGTCGGCACCGGCCTTGCCGTCGGCGGCGCGGCGATCGCGGCCGGAGGCGCGACCATGCTGGCGGCGCGTGGCGGCGGAGCTGCACTTTCGGGCGGCGCGGCGCTGGCGCGCGGCGGCGCATCGGCCGCCGGCGCGGCATCCTCGGCCTATACGCTCGCCGCCATGAGCGAGTCCGGCGCATCCGGTGTCGCCGCCGGTCTCGGCGGCGTCGCCCGCGCCGGCGGGGCCGCTGCCGTCTCCCCCCTGAAACGCGCCGTCTCCCGCGCCGCCGACAGCCTCAAATCCAGCCATGCCGCAGGCATCAAGGGCGGCTTCGAGACGACCGGCGGCACCTCGACCATGGGAACGATCGGCGGCGCCGCCGCGCCAGCGCCGGCAAGCTCTCCTTCCACCGACGGTTCTCCGGCCTGGGCGCAGCGCATGCGCGGCCAGGCCATGAGCCACGGCGCGAGGGCTGCCGCCCATGCCGTCCGCTCAGGCGACAGCCATGGCGGCGGCGCATCCATCAGCCTCTCCGAAAGCAACCGCTCATGAATATCTTCAAACGTCCGACGACCCACTACGGCAAGACGCCGGAGCCCGTCACACCTTACCAACGCGCCGCCCAGGTCTGGGACGAGCGCATCGGCTCGGCCCGCGTCCAGGCCCGCAACTGGCGCTACATGGCCTTCGGCTGCCTGATCCTTTCAGCCGGCTTCGCCTCGGCGCTGGTCTGGCAATCCGCGCGCGGCACCGTCGTTCCCTGGGTGGTCGAGATCGACCGCCACGGCGACGCCCGCACCGTCGAGCCGGCCACGGCCGACTATCGCCCGACCGACCCGCAGATCGCCTGGCATCTCGCGCGTTTCATCGAACAGGTGCGCGGCCTGCCTTCCGATCCCATCGTCCTGCGCCAGGCATGGCTTCGCGCCTACGACTTCACCACCGACCGGGGCGCGGTCGCGCTCAATGAGTTCGCGCGCTCGAACGATCCTTTCACGCGCGTCGGCCGCCAGCAGGTCTCGGTCGAGGTCTCCAGCGTGATCCGCGCCTCGCCGGACAGCTTCCGGGTCGCCTGGACGGAACAGCACTACGAGAACGGCCAGCTCTCCCGCACCGAACGCTGGACCGCGATCCTCACCATCGTCCTTCAGCAGCCGCGCACCGCCGAGCGCCTGCGCACGAATCCCCTTGGAATTTTCATCAACGCGATCAGTTGGTCGCGGGAGCTGAGCCAATGATCCGCAATCCCGTCAGAGCTGCACATCCGGCTTTCCGTAAACTCGTATTGCCGGCTTTGCTAGCGACCACCATGCTCGCCGGCTGCGCCACCAACCGCACGCCGCAGTTCAGCTACGATGCCGATGTGCCGCCGCTGCCCGTCGTTCGTGCAGCCGCGACCGACGACAGACCCCGGCCGCTCCACACGCCGCCGGCCTGGTCGGTGGCGCGCGGCGGCACGGCCGCGACCACGCCGGAAGGCCGCATCGTCAATGCGAACGCCGCCGCGCGCGTCCGCCGGGCCGATCGCGGCCGGCGACACGACGCGCTGGATCATCGGCGATACCGAGAGCGGTTCGGGAACCACGCGCCGCGTTCATGTGCTGGTCAAGCCGACCCGCGCCGGCATCGCCACCAATCTCGTCATCACCACGGACAGGCGCACCTATCTGATCGAGCTGCGAGCCCGCGACGAGACGTGGATGCCGGCCGTCGCCTGGGCCTATCCCGCGCCGTCGGCCACGCAGCGCGTGACCGCGCCGGCCGCGCCGATCATCCCCGCCGAATCCGCGCGGAACTACCGCTACGGCGTTTCCGGCGACAACCCGCCCTGGAAGCCGCTGACCGCCTTCGACGACGGCCGCCGCGTCTACATCGTGTTCCCGCGCGGGATCGTGCAAGGCGAGATGCCGCCCCTGTTCGTCATCGGTTCGGGCGGGGAGACAGAGATCGTCAACAGCCGCATCTACCAGAACGTGCTTATCGTCGACCGCCTTTTCGGAAGGGCCGAGCTGCGGTTGGGCTCCGGCAATCGGCAGCAGACCGTCAGGATCGTCCGCGTCCAGCCGGGCCAGACCGCCGCCACGGCCGCCGGACAAGCCACGGCCAAGGGAGGGGCGCCGTCATGAGCCAGACCGACGACCGGAAAGAGGAAGGCGTGGAGCCGGCGGGTGCGGTCGGCGACACGGCCGGCTCGATGCGGCTGCGCGCCGAGACGCCGCGCGTGACCCGCATCTCGCGCAAGGTCTTGATGGGCGCGGGCATGGTGGTCGGCATCGGTATCGGCGGCGCGCTGATCTATGCGCTTCAGGGCGTCGATCGCGGCGGCCAGCCGGAGGAGCTGGTCACGACCGACCGCCGACAGACCGCCGACGGTTTGCAGGGCCTGCCCGGCAGCTATGGCGACGTGCCGGTCCTCGGCCCTCCGCTGCCGGGCGATCTCGGCGGGCCGGTGCTCAAAGCCCGCGAGGAAGGTCAGCCGATCCCGACGACCCCCATGCCGGTCCCGGCCGCCGATCCCGAGGAACAGCGCCGGCTTGCCGAACTTGAGGCCGCCAGGACCAGCGAGTTGTTTTTCCAGGTCAGGGTAGGCCAGACCGCTGCCGCGCCCTCGATCCCCTCCGTCCCCGGCCTGGCCGGGCTGGCGGGCGCTGCAACGCAGGATCGCCACCTTGCCTTCCTCAATGCCGAGGTCGACCGCCGCACCGTCGCCGCGGATCGCGTCATGGCGCCGGCCTCGCCCTTCGTCCTCCAGGCCGGCGCGGTCATCCCGGCGGCGCTGATCACGGGCATCCGGTCGGATCTGCGGGGGCAGATTGCCGCCCAGGTGACGCAGAACGTCTATGACAGCCCGACCGGCGC
>JAFKJW010000140.1 GCA_017305925.1 Hyphomicrobiales bacterium
AGTGGCCAGCCTCGACAAACCGCACCACACGTTCACGCAAATCGAGCGAATAGGGCTTGGGCATGGCAAATCACCTCCATAAGGAACTGAATCACAAACCCAAGACTAGCGGAATCCCTCGCGATGCAACCTGAGCGTCCGACGCTCTAGCCAGCGCCTCGTTCACGAATGTCCGGATCGACCGAAGCGGGGGATCGCGTCGAACCCGCGCCTCAAGGTCAACGTAGCTATGTCACCACCAAAGAGTCCTGCTCCAACTCGGCTCGAAACCCTGCGCGACCTTCCCGACTTCGAGGCGCTCTAAGACGCGGGCCTGCTCAGCAAGGAAAAGCGCCTGGCAGGCGACATCATCCCCGACTTTGCCGCCGTGCAAGAGGGCTTCGAGGTGAACTCGAGTAACGATCAGCCTCGTCGGCAACCAAGTCGCGTTGGAGTTGGGGCAAAGTTCCGTTTTGAGCACGGCGGCCTGTTCCGGAAAGGGGGAGGCTAGGCGCCTCCCTTCCGGCTCCGTGCCTTCTGGACTGATTCGCAACGGGCCTTTCGTGCCGGTTGATAGACACTGCGGAGCCTCTCCCAATCCGGTCGGGTCGTTCGCTTGGCGTCAGTTCGCCTCCGTAACGGAGCCGCTATCAGTCCCAGCCACCTGGCCGAAGGAGCAGCCCGGCGGCCAGTCGATGAAAGCGCAGCTGCTTTTGGTGCTGGACATGAAGAGAAGTCGCGAATATCGTATTCGTATGTCGCCAAAATATTCGCATAGCGAAATTTTGTGGACGAGACATTGGAGGGTGCCATGAGGAAATACGGGTTGGTGGCTGCTGCCATGTTGCTGATTTCGACGGCAGCGGCGCGCGCCGAAGAGACGATCAGCTATCTGACGGCCGGAGGCGTTTATCTGGAGGACATCACAAAGGCGTTCCTGGACCCCATCGGCAAGAAGCTCGGGATCAAGTGGAGCCTCGAGACAGGAGATGTCGACACGCCCATTCGCATCCAGGTGCAGTCGGGTGCCGTGACGACGGACATTGCCGAATTCGGCGCATCGACGTGCGCCCAGGGTGCTGCCGAGGGTCTCTACGAGAAACTCGATTTCAACGTCATCGATACGAGCGAACTCGCTCCCGGCACCTTCAGCGACTACTATGTCGGCAGCACGATCTATTCGACGGTTCTGACCTGGAACCCCAAGACGGTGAAGAATCCGCCGCAGACCTGGGCGGAATTCTGGGATGTCGAGAAGTTTCCGGGAAAGCGGGCGCTCTGGCGCAATCCGCGATCGGTGCTCGAGGCGGCCCTGCTTGCCGACGGCGTCGCCAAGGACAAGCTCTATCCTCTCGATCTCGACCGCGCCTTCGCCAGTCTGGCGAAGATAAAGCCGCACATCACGGCCTGGTGGCAGTCGGGTGCCGAATCCCAGCAGCTCCTGCGTGAGGGCGGCATCGACATGATCCTGATGTTCAACGCGCGTGCGCAGTCGGTCATCGATGAGGGTGGTTCGGCCGCCTATACCTTCAACGAAGGCTTCATCGACTACGGATGCTGGACGGTGGTGAAGGGCGCGCCGCACAAGGATCTCGCGATGAAGGTGCTGAGCGAATTCGTCAAGAAGGAGTACCAGGCGCAGATGACGGTGCTTTCCAATTACGGTGCCGCCAATACGAAGATCGAAGAGACCGGGCTCATCGATGCTTCGCTGGCGCCCAAGCTGCCGACCTCCGCCGAGAATTATCCGAAGCAGGTCGTGCTCGACGCGGATTGGTGGGCCAAGAACGGTGCAGAGGCGCAGGAGCGCTTCGACCAGTTCATGACCGAGTAGCAGGGCTCCGCCCTTTCGGACCGGTTTCAGGAGAAGGCGATGTCGGCGTATGCCATGACGGCCGGGAAGCCCGGTGCCGGCCCGGCGCATCGTATAAGCCGCGATACAATGCGACGGGGCGTGCTTCTCGCTCCTGCGCTGCTTCTGGTCATAGGCCTGGTGGTGTTGCCCGGCCTGTGGTTGCTCGCTCTTTCCTTTATCGAAAAGGGACATTTCTCATTCGCCCATTATGAGCGAATGCTGACTTATTCGTCCTATTATCGGATTCTGATCGCGACCTTCCGCATCAGTCTTGTCGTTACGCTGATCTGCATCGTGCTCGGCTTTCCGGTCGCATATCTCATGGCGCAGCTGCCGGCGAGGCTGGCGGTCGTGCTGACGGTGCTGGTCATCCTTCCGTTGTGGACCTCCGTTCTGGTGCGGACCTATGCCTGGCTGGTTCTTCTGACCGATGGCGGGCCGATAAACCGGCTGCTGCTGTCCTCCGGCCTGATCCAGACGCCGCTGAAGCTCCTTTTCAACGAGACGGGCACCGTAATCGGCATGGTGCATGTGATGTTGCCGTTCTTCATCCTGCCGGTCTATTCGGCCGTCCGTTCCTTCGACTGGAGCCTGATGCAGGCGGCCGCCAGCCTCGGGGCGCCGCCACGCTCGGCCTTCTGGCGCGTCTTCGTTCCCCTCGCGCTACCGGGTGTCGCGGCCGGATCGGTTCTCGTCCTCGTGCAATGCCTGGGCTTCTTCGTGACGCCGGCCGTGCTGGGCGGCGGCAACGTCACCATGGCTTCCATGAAGATCGCGTCGAACATCCAGCAGTATTTCGATTGGGGCGCGGCCAGCGCTTTCGGCGTGGTGCTGCTGCTCGCCACGCTCGGATTGCTGTTGATCGCAGGCCGCTTCGTCAGTCTCAACCGTGTCCTGGGGCCGGCGTGATGGCGAGTGCTGCACCCCTCAATCCGAATCGGTTCTGGCTCTACTGCGTTGCAGCGGCCGTCATCTTCTTTCTGATATTGCCCATTGCGGTCGTGGTGCCGGTCTCCTTCTCGGATTCGAAATATCTGCAGTTTCCTCCGGAGGCCTACTCCACCCGCTGGTATGAGAGCTACTGGAACTCTTCCGACTGGCTGCGCGCGACAAGAGTATCGCTGACCGTCGCCTTCTGCACGGTTCTTCTCACGGTCCCGCTGGGGACGGCCGCGGCTTATGCCATGACATCGGTTTCGCCGCGCGCCGCCCGCTTCCTGCAGATCGTGCTCCTCTTGCCGATGATTGTCCCGGGCATGCTCGTGGCGATCGGCATCTTCTACATCTATATCCGCTTCAAGCTGGTGAACTCGCTGATCGGCATCGTCGTCGCCCATACGGTGCTGGCACTGCCCTTCGCGGTGATGACCGTCCAGGCGGCCCTGCAGTCCTTTGACTTCAGGCAGGAGCAGGCGGCCATGAGCCTCGGCGCGACGCGATTCGGGGCCTTCTTCCGTGTCACGCTGCCGCAAATCAAGGCGGCGGTCATTTCGTCGGGACTCTTCGTCTTCATCATCTCCCTCGATGAGGTGGTGATCAGCCTCTTCATCGCCGGGGGCGAAAACACTGTCCTTACGCGACGCATGTTCGTCGCGCTGCGCGACGCCGTCGACCCGACCGTGGCGGCGATATCAACCCTGCTGATCGGAACCACGCTCCTGCTGCTGGTGGCCCTTGCGGTCACTCGGCGGGGGCAGCGTGGCTGATCATGAACTTTCAATCGAGTTGCAAGGAGATCGAGATCGCATGAGCACGACATTCTCGGCACCAAAAGGAATGACGCCCGGATTCTTCGACGCGGGGGCCGCCAAACGACTCGCATTCACGGAGGAGGAGTACCGCGCTCGCCAGGATCGTCTTCGTGCGTTGATGCGCAGGGAGGGAATAGACCTGCTCTATGTCACCTCGCCCGACGCCGTGGCCTATCTGCACGGATTTTTCTGCGGCTGGTACAAGGCGCAGGGTCCGATGCGCTACCCGCAGGTCTACGGCACCGCAATCCACGCCCATAGCGACAAGATCATTCATTTCGATCATCCGACGGAGGCGCCGCTTCTGAACGAAATCTCATGCTGCCCGGACGTTCGCTACTACCCGTCCCGCGAAGGCCGTATCAATCTGGACTTCATCCTTTCCGAACTGGGCAGGGAAGGCCTGCTCAAGGGAACGGTGGGGCTCGAATTCTGGAGCTATCTGCCCAACCGCGCCATCAGCGAAATGTTCGAGCGCGGCTTTCGCGAGAAGGGCTGCGATGTTTCCGACGCGAGCGCCATCACGCGGGAGGTCCGGAGGGTCAAGTCGCCGGCCGAACTGGAGATGATCCGCGAGGCGATCCGCATCGCCGATATCGGGCACGCCGCCATCCAGGAATATGCCAGGGTCGGCAAGACCGAGCTTGAGGTCATGGGGGAGGTGACGCGCGAGATGATGAAAGCGGGCGGCGAGCTGCCGGCGCTGATCCACGTCTTCAACGTCAAGCCTCTGGTGAACGGCCGGCCCGTGGCGACGGGGCACTCGATGCCGACGACACGCAGGATCGAGCCGGGTCATGTGCTTGCAGCCGACCTTTGCGGCGTGGTCAATCGCTATCATGGCAACGTCCTGCGCGGGTTTATTTTCGGTGATCCGCCGGCCAAGCTCGTCGACCTTTATGAGAAATCGGCAGGAGCGCTCGATTTCGCCGGCAAGGAACTCAGGGCCGGAATGACGGTGCGGCAGGTGAACGACCTGCTGCGAGGCTATTGCGAGCGCACCGGGCTGATCGACGAGGAAGGCTGGGTTCTCGGCTACGAACTCGGCCTGAGCCTTCCGCCCGACTGGGTCGGGGACTTCTATTTCAACATGCATGACACCGATTATCTCGACCGTGTTTTTGAGCCGGGAATGGTGACCAACCTCGAGATCCTGTTCAGCACCGACCTCATCGACACGCTGTTCTGGGGAACGGACGGCATGGAGAACCCCACGACCACGCCTCGCAAGCTCTTCGTCCTGCCGGCATAGTCGAGGCACAGTCTGATCGGCCGCGGCGGTCCCAAAAGGACCCTGCGCCGGCTGTCGCCAGCTTCCATAGGGAAATGACAGGAAAATGGATCTGAACGGATTGCCTTTCGACGACCAGGCCATGCTGAAGGGCCTGAGACCCTGGGTGGAATGCGAAAGCCCCACCTTCGAACCCGCCGCGGTCGGGCGCATGATGGAACTGGCGGCGCGCGATTTCGCCACGGCCGGAGCCCAGATCGACCATATCGCCGGGCGGGGCGGTTTCGGCCCCTGCGTGCGAGCGCGTTTTCCGGGCGCCGGCCCGGCCCGGCCCGGTATCCTTGTTCTCGGCCATTTCGATACGGTCCACCCGGTCGGCACGATCGAAACCCTGTATTGGAGGCAGGAGGGAGACCGCTGCTACGGCCCCGGTATCTATGACATGAAGGGTGGCACGTACCTGGCGCTCGAGGCGGTACGCCAACTTGCGAGGGCAGGCATCGAGGCGCCGCTTCCGGTAACATTCCTGCTGACCAGCGACGAGGAGGTCGGAACGCCGGCGAACCGCGAGTTGATCGAAGAGGAAGCGCGGCGCAACAAATACGTGCTGGTCCCCGAGCCCGGCGGGGCCTCTTCGGTCGTGAGCGGCCGGTACGCCATCGCGCGCTTCAACCTGGAGGCGCGGGGACGGCCGAGCCATGCGGGCGCAAGCCTCAAGGAGGGACGCTCCGCCCTGCGCTACATGGCGCGCAAGATCCTCGAGATCGAGGAGATGACGACGGATAGCTGCACGTTCAGCGTCGGCGTGATCAATTCGGGTCGTTGGGTGAACTGTGTTCCCAGCGTGTGCCGGGCGGAAGCGCTGAGCATGGCGAAGCGGCAGACGGATCTCGACGCGGCCGTGGAACGGCTCATGGAGCATGCCGGCAGCGATATGGGGATCACATTCGATGTGGCGCGCGGCGTTACCCGACCGGTTTGGGAGCCGGACGCAGGAACGCTTTCCCTGTACGAGCGCGCTCGTGCCCTGGGGCGCCAGTTGGGCCTCGATCTCGGTCACGAAAGCGTGGGCGGGGGATCGGACGGCAACTTCACCGGGGCGCTGGGCATTCCGACGCTCGACGGCCTGGGGGTCGTCGGTCACGGGGCGCATACGCTCGAGGAGCATATCGTGACCAGTTCCCTCAGTCAGCGCGGCCGGCTCTTTGCCGGTCTCGTCGCAACGCTGACGTAAGACGACACTGCCGTGGCTCATCGACCCTCCACCTATCCTGCCTCGCTCTACAGGGCCCAGGTCGGTCGGCGCGAGACGTATCCACCCATCGAGGGAGACCTGTCGGCCGATGTCGCGATCGTCGGCGCGGGCTTCACGGGGCTTTCGACGGCACTCCATCTCAGCGAGAAGGGTGTCCGCGTTGTCGTCCTGGACGCCTGCGAGCCGGGATGGGGGGCGTCCGGACGCAATGGCGGGCAGGTCAATGCGGGCTTCAAGCTGGAGCCCGGCGATATCGTGCGGATACTGGGCCCCGAGCGCGGCCGGAGGATGGTCGAACTCGGCGACAGGGCGCCCGCCTATGTCGGGGAGATCATCCGCCGCTACGGCATATCCTGCGGCTATGCGCATAAGGGCACCGTGCGCGCCGTGCGGAAGCCATCCGAACTCGACCTGCTGAAGCGGTCGGCTCACGACTGGGCGAGCTTCGGCGTGCCGTTGAAACTTCTGGCGCGGGACGAGACCGCTGCCGAGATCGGCGGAGGGGATTATGCCGGCGCAATCCTCGACGGGCGTGGCGCCAGCGTCAACCCGCTTGCCTACAGCCTCGGCCTCGCGGCGGCGGCCGTGAAGCTGGGTGCGCGCATCCATGGCGACAGCCGGGTTCTCCGCATCGCGAAAGCGGGCGCAGGCCACTGGGCGCTGACCACTGGGAAGGGGACGGTCAAGGCCACGAATGTCGTGCTGGCCATGAATGGTTACGTCGACGGCGCCTGGCCGGGCCTGTCACGGCAGGTCATTCCCGTTTTCACGGGGATCGCTGCGACGGCGCGGTTGCCCGACCATATCGCCTCGCAAATCCTGCCCAACCGGCAGGTCGTGTACGAATCGTCCTGGCGGGTGCTCTACTATCGCGTCGACAGCGAGAACCGCTTGCTTATGGGAGGGCCGAGCCCGCAGCGCGACACCGGGCAGCGCGACGACTACGCCTATCTGGTGCGCGCGACGGAACATATCTTTCCCGGGCTCCGCGGCGTCGAATGGGATTATTTCTGGAATGGTCAGGTAGCGGTTACGAAGGATCATCTGCCGAAACTGTTCGAGCCGGCCGAAGGCGTGATTGCCGCCTTCGGCTACAATGGCCGGGGGATCGCCATGGGAACCAGCATGGGACGGATCGTGGCCGAGCGAATCCTGGGCTCCAGGGAGGAGGATCTGGACATTCCGATGAAGCCGGCAGACGCTTACAGGATGAAATCCTTCTGGAGACCGGCCGCCGAACTGTCGATCCTCAGGGATCGGCTGAGAGATAGAATGGCTGGGCTGAAATGACGGAACGGATGTTGGCAAGGAGGGAAAGGCCGCGGATTTCGGCCCGGGAGCCGGGGGCATCGCATGGCGAATGAATCGGTGCCGATCAGCATCTCCGGCCTGGCGAAGACCTATGGGTCTTTCGCCGCCCTCAAGGACGTCAGCCTGGCCGTCGGCGCGGGAGAGTTCCTTTCGGTGCTCGGGCCTTCAGGGTCCGGCAAGACGACCATGCTGATGATGCTGGCCGGTTTCGTGGGAGCGGACAGGGGAAGCATCCGGTTCGGTGGCCGGGAGGTGACCAGCCTCGCCCCGCACAAGCGCGACATCGGCATGGTTTTCCAGAACTATGCTCTTTTCCCCCATATGACGGTCGGAGAGAATGTCGGTTTTTCGCTTCGCTACAGGCGGATTTCCGGAGAGACCGCGTCCGGACGAATTGCGGACGCGCTGAAGATGGTCCACCTCTCCGGCTTCGAGGGGCGCTCGATCAACCAGCTATCCGGCGGACAGCGGCAGCGGGTGGCGCTTGCCCGCGCCATCGTTTTCAATCCGGCCATCCTGCTGATGGACGAGCCTCTCTCGGCATTGGACAAGAAGCTGCGCGAAGAGATGCAGATCGAGCTGCGCCAACTTCAGCAGCGCCTCGGGATCACCACGATCTACGTGACGCACGATCAGCGCGAGGCATTGTCCATGTCGGACCGGATCGCCGTGATGAATCACGGCGCCATCGAGCAGATCGGCACCCCTTCTGAAATCTACGACAATCCGAAAAGCCTGTTCATCGCGCAGTTCATGGGCGAGTCGCAGTGCCTTCGGATCCGAACGGTTGAGGGCGATGCTTTGCTTGGCGACAGGACGCTGCGGACGCGCGGCGGCCCGCTGAAATTCGGTCCTTCGGAGCATGCTTTCCTTGTCGTGAGGCCCGAGAAGCTCGTCGTCCTGAAGCCAGGCGAAAGCCCGGATGAAATGAACGTTCTGGAGGGCAGGATCGCGTCCAGCCTTTTCCAGGGCGAGAGCATCGTGCTGAATACCGAGCTCGACACGGGCGACACGGTCACTCTCAGGATCGCATCCAACCAGCTTGCAAGATGTTCCCTGCCAAGGCCGGGCGACCGTGTTCGTCTTGGCCTCCATTCGCACGACACCATCATTCTTCCGGACTGAGAGACGGTCCGGAAGACGGGGCGGCGCGCTCCCCGGCGGAAAATGTCCTTCAGTTGGGCAGGTTCACGCGGATCTGCGCGGCCGCCTCGAACATGGCCGGCAGGACGTTTTCCTTCAGGTAGGAGGTGTCGAGAGGGCTGTGGTACACAGCGGCATTCATCGCTGCGACGACATCGCCACGCTTGTTTCGGAGGGGCACGGCGACGGCTTTGAGGCCCGCTTCCCATTCGGAATCCACGATGGCGTAATTCTGCAGCCTGACTTCCTTCAGGATCAGGCGAAGCTTCGCCTCGTCGGTCAGGGACTTCTCCGTATACCGCTCGAACTTTGCGAGCGAGAGCGTCGCATCGAGCTGCTCGGGCGTCAGGAATGCCAGCAGCACGCGGCCCATGGAAGTCACATGCGCGGGCTGGCGCGTGCCCGTGCTTACGAGGACCGAGCTGACATGCCTCGTGTTCGCCCGGACGGTAAAGACAATCTCGCATCCGTCCAGCACCGCAACCGATGTAGAGACCTTGAGCGACTCGCTCAGCCGCTCGATGGCGGGCTGAACGATCTGCCAGAGCGGCGTCGAGGCCATGTAGGAATAGCCGAGGTCGAGCACTTTCGGCCCGACACGAAACCGCTTGCCTTCCCTCTCGACATAGCCGAGCCCCGTCAGCGTCAGCAGCATGCGGCGTGCCGAGGCCGGGGTGAGACCCGTCTCGGAAGCGACCTCGGTGATGTTCATCGGCTGGTGATGGCGGCCGAACGCCTTCAACACTTCCAACCCCTTTACGAGCGAGTTCACCCGCTCGTCCGCATCTCTGGACAACTTAGGCCGCTCCTGTTATGTTAATCGTTATGCGAATAATATTTCGGTATGCGAAAATTTGCAATGGGCTTTCCACCTGACTTTGCGCTTTTCATTCTCGCTGTCCGGAAGGGGCGTTCCCCGCTCGATGGCGGCGCCGACCTGCAATCGGTGAATTGAGATGCGTGGGAGCTTCCGGGCGACACCGCATCCAGGCAGGGCAGGCAGCCGCCTCGCTCCGATAGGATCGTGCCGTTATCGACGCATGGCGGAGAGACCGTGCTGATGATGGCGCAACCACACGAAGCCATGCCGGCCGGCACGGGACCCCGGGCGGGCGCAACGCTTCGTCTCGACGCCATCAGCAAGCGGTTCGGATCGGTCACGGCCGTGAACCGCGTCTCTCTCGAGATTCCCGCCGGAAGTTTCGTCAGCCTGCTCGGCCCCAGCGGCTCGGGTAAGACGACGACGCTGAACATGATCGCCGGCTTTCTTCGGCCCGATGAAGGGGAGTTGTATTTCGACGGCCGTCCGGTGGCCAACGTCGCCCCGAACAAACGCGATATCGGCATGGTCTTCCAGAGCTATGCCTTGTTTCCGCATATGACTGTCTATGATAACGTAGCTTTCCCCCTGCGGGCCAGAGGCGGTCTTGATGGAGCCGCCATCGACAGGCGGGTCCGCGAACAGCTCGAAATGGTGCGGCTCGCCGATTTCGGGGAGCGGTTCCCGAAACAGCTTTCGGGTGGCCAGCGGCAGCGCGTGGCCATGGCCCGCGCGGTGGTCGCGCGCCCCAGCGTGCTGCTTCTCGACGAACCGCTCGGCGCGCTCGACAAGAATCTCAGGGACCAGCTTCAGGGCGAGATCAAGAAGATCCACAGGTCGGTCGGATCCACGTTCGTATACGTCACCCACGACCAGTCCGAAGCCTTGAACCTTTCCGACCTCGTGGTCGTCATGCGCGAGGGAAGGATCGAGCAGGCGAGTGACCCGCGGACCATCTATCAGGCCCCCGAAACGCCTTTCGTCGCCGAATTCATGGGAGGCGCCAACCTTCTTCCCGCGACCGTCGCCTCGTGTTCCGCTGCGGTCCTGGTCCTCGACCTTCACATGGGCGGACGTGTGCTGGCGCCCGCAAGTGGCTCGAAACCGGCCGAGGGCGAGGAAGTCAGCCTGCTTGTCCGGCCGGAGGACGTGCTCATCGCGGAGAAGCCGCCGGCGGATCCCGAGGTCATGTCTCTTTCCTGCAGCGTGCTCGATGTGGCCTATTTCGGCGACACGATCAGGCTGTCGCTCGACGCATCCGGAACCATCCTGACGGCCCGTGTTCCGGCGCGGGGAAGCGCCGGGTTGAGCGCCGGACAACAGGTTCTGTTCTGCTGGCGGCAGGGAAGCGCACGCGTCCTGCGACGGCGTAGGTACAAGCCGTGACAAGCGTCGGCGAAACGGATCGGACGGGCTTCTCCGACGCCGATCCCGGCCCGAAGGCAAGGGCCGGCCTGCAGCGCCGCGAACACTTCGCCACCGCCCTTCTGATCCTGCCGGTCCTGGTCGTGACGATCGTTTTCTTCGTCCTGCCGCTCTCGATGATGATGGTGGAGAGCTTCAAGAAGGACGGCGCTTTCTCGCTGGCGCAGTACCACGAGTTCTTCACGAGCCCGATCTACTACTGGGTCATCCTGACGACGTTCACGCTGTCGCTCATCACGACGGTCGGCACGCTGATCATCGGCTACCCGGTCGCCTATTATCTGGCCACGACACGCTCGCGCCTGCGCAACGCGCTGCTGTTGCTTGTCGTGATCCCCTATTGGCTGGACTACATTGTCCGGAGCTATTCGTGGATGATCCTGCTGGGGCGCAACGGCATCATAAGCCGGGCGCTGCAGGACGCGAAGCTGACCGACGGGCCGGTCACTTTGCTCTACAACACCTTCAGCGTTTCCGTCGGCATGATCCAGATCATGCTCCCGCTGATGATCCTGACGCTCTACGCCGCCATGCTGCGGATCGATCAGGAACTTGTCCTGGCGGCCAGGGTCCACGGGGCAGGGGTGTGGCGTTCCTTTGCCAAGGTGTTTCTTCCCCTCAGCCTGCCGGGCATCTACGCAGCGGCGCTCCTGGTTTTCATCATTTCGCTCGGCTTCTACGTGACGCCCGCGCTGCTCGGCGGACCGGGACAGGCCATGATCTCCCAGTCGATCGACGTGATCGCTTCCAGGCTGCTCGATTTCCCCCTCGCCAGCGCGGCTGCCATGGTGCTGCTCGCCATAAGCCTGCTGGTCGTCATCGTCTATAACCGAACCTTCGGATGGGATCGCGCATGGACCAGCCCCGGCATCTGAGCGCATCCTTCGCGCGCGCGCCGCTGATCGGGATGGTCCTGCTCAGCCTGGCCTATCTCATCTTCCCGGTCGTCGTCGTGGTCGTCATCTCGTTCAGCGGGCAGAAGTTCCTGAGCTTCCCGCCCGCGTCCTTCTCCACGGTCTGGTATCGCGACATTCTGACCTCGGCCGACTGGGCCCAATCCTTCTGGATAACCATCCGTGTCGGCGTGCTGGCCGCCTTTCTCTCGGTCGGGATCGGTCTGCCGGCGGCCTTCGCCCTCGTGCGGCGGCGCATTCCCGGAAAGGGCGTGCTGGAGGCCTTGCTGCTGGCCGCGCTGATCACGCCTCCCATCATCAAGGGCCTGTCACTTTATCTTTTCTACGCACCGCTCGGGCTCAACAATACCGTCGTCGGACTGGCCGTGGCGCATACGGTGACGGGCGTCCCGTTCGTCATCCTGAACGTCTCGGCAAGCCTGCGCGGCTTCGACATGGACCTGGAGCGCGCAGCGGTCATCCACGGGTGCAGCCAATTGGGCGCGCTCCGGCGCGTGACCATCCCCATCATCATGCCCGGAATCATCGTGGGCACCGTCTTCGCGTTCCTGCAGTCCGCCCAGGAGCTTCTCGTCGCGCTGTTCGTCATGGGCTCGGTGCAGAGGCCGCTTGCGGTGAAGCTGTGGGAAAGCGTGCGCGTTTCCATCGATCCGTCCATCGCAGCGGCATCGACGCTTTTGATCGCCTTCGCGGTCGTCGCCTTCGTCCTGGCATCCGTCCTGCAATGGCGACGCCGGCTCGCATAGCAACCAAGGAGAGCAAGCATGTTCGACAGGCAAGAAGCAGACAAGGCATCGGCAATCCTTCGCTCCGTTCTGGACGAAACGAAGGGAATGGATCGGCGGGTTTTCCTGCGGCGACTGGGCGAGGCCGCGGCCGGCTCGGTGCTCCTCAGCGCCTTCTCGGCGATGTTGGGAGCCAGGCCGGCACAGGCGGCCGCCGCCGTCACGACCATGGGCTGGGGCGGTTCCAACGACGAGACCCAGACCAGGACCATCTACGGGCCGTTCGCGGAGAAGAGCGGCATTCCGGTGAACATCATTCCCTACAACATCTCCAAGGTGCTGGCGATGCACCAGGCCAATGCGATGGAGGTGGACTTCATCTGCGGCGGCGGCCTCGATACGCTGCGCCTCGTGAAGGACGGCCTGGCGGAAAAGATCGACTGGACCAAGGTCGACAAGTCTGCGCTGACGCCCAACCAGCTCGCCTATGGCGACTACGCGATCGGAAGCAACACCACCTCCTACATGATGGTGTACAATAAGGAGAAATGGCCTGGCGACGATCACCCCAAGAGCTGGCGCGACTTCTGGGACGTGGAGAAATTCCCGGGCGCACGCGCCATGGGACGCTACACGGCCTATCCTGTCCTTGAATATGCTCTGATGGCCGACGGCGTGCCGGCCGATCCCGCCAAGATGTATCCGCTCGACGTGGACCGCGCCTTCAGGAGCCTCGACCGCATCAAGCCGCATATCACGGTCTGGTGGGAATCCGGCGCACAACAGCAGCAGCTCATCGAGAACAAGGAAGTCGATCTGCTCGACATGTGGAACGGCCGCGCGACGGTGTCCATCCGCGACAACGGCGCGAGCTACGAGATGGTCTGGAACGAGGCCGCCTATCAGGGCGAGGTGGAAGGGTGGCTGGTGCTCGCCGGCGCCCCGAACCCCGAAGGGGCCATGACGATCATGGACTGGCTGGGGCGCGCCGAGCCGCAGGCCGCCTATGCGCGGGCCATGTATTACGGCCCGACCAATCTCAAGGCGTTCGACCTTCTCGACGAGGAGTTCTCGAAGCTCATGCCGTCCTATCCCGCGAACACCGCCGTCCAGATGAAGATCGACTTCAACTGGTGGTACGACAATTTCGACGCCGTGCAGAAGCGGTTCGAGAGCTGGCTTCTCGGCTGACCGGGAGCCTCCGGGGGCGGGCCGGTTCCGGCCCGCCCCCGCCCATCAATGACGCAATCCTCAAGACATGCCGAGGCACATCATGGGTGTCAATCGCGACATCGCTCTTCATCAATGCACGCCGCCGCTGGAACTCGCCTTCTCGCTCGGGGAATACAAGGAGCGGCTCCATCGTATCCGTGAGCGGATGGCGAAGGACAAGATCGACCTGCTCTATCTGACCGCTCCCGAAAGCCTCTGCTACGTCAGCGGCTACCAGGCGGAATGGTATCAGGCGCAAAGCCCGAAGGCGTGGCCGCCGACGAGCGGAATCGCCGTGCATGTCGACCATGACAAATTCATCATGTTCGACACGCTGAGCGAGCAGGTGATGCTCCGCTACGTCACCGTGGCGACGGACGCGCGCATATTCCCGATCCACCAGCGGCGCGACGGCATCCCGTTCATCATAGAAGAGCTGAGGAAGGACGGCTGGCTGAAAGGCGCCGTGGGGTTCGAGTTCCACAGCTACCGGCCCAACCCGGCCGTGAGCCGCCGCTTCGTCGATGCCTTCGAGGCGGCCGGGATGAAAGTGGCCGACGGAAGCGACATTCTCCGGGAAGTCCGCTGGGTCAAGTCTCCTCAGGAGATGGCCTGCATAGAGCAGGCCGCGCGCATCGCCGACGTCGGTCACAAGAGAGTGCTGGAAGTGCTTCGTCCCGGCATGACCGAGCTGGAGGTCTATGGCGAGGTCTCACCCAGCCGGTCGCCTCCGGCCCCAAGGCCAATTGCAACCATCCGCTGGCGTCGCGAAAGAAGATCATGCCGGGCGAGCAGGTCAATATAGACCTCTGCGGCGTCTATAACCGCTATCACGCGAATATCGGCCGCACCTACTACCTCGGCGAGCCGCATAAGGACGTGGCGGCAGCTTTCGCCAAATCCGCCAGGTCGATGGCGATCTGCAGGGATCTGCTGCGCCCCAATCTGCCGGTCGTCGAACTGACCAGAACCTTGAAGGAGTATTACGTGGAATGCGGTCTCTGGGGGGAGCAATCCTGGATCGGCGGCTATGAAATGGGCATAGCTTTCCCGCCCGACTGGGTCGGCAATTTCGTCTACGAATACGACACCGAAACCCAGGCCGTTTTCGAACCGGGCACCGCCGTGAATTTCGAGAGCATCTTCTTCCTTCCGCATATGTCGGGGATGAGCGCCATCATCGACACGCTTGCCTTCTACAAGGACCGTGCGGAGATGCTTTCACGAACGCCCCACGATCTTGCGGTGATTGAATAGTCGCAGTCCGGAAAGTCCCGGCACGAAGTCGTCGTACGTCCCACCCGGTGTGTCGTCATAGTCTCGAGTATGTGCCTTCAGGCTGTGACGGTTGTGACGACGCACAGGCATCCTGGTGAACGCGGCCGCGCCGGGTTCACCGCGTCGATGCGGGGCTTGGTCGTGCCGGGACCGCCGCTCGGAGTATTGCGGAGCGCATTACGGATGCGTATATACATACGCAGCACAGGAGCGCACCATGGCGACCACGGCCACGAAAAAGGAAACACCCGTTTCGATGCGGTTCCGCAACGATGACCTGACGATCATCGACCGCGGCGCCGATCTGCTCGGCCTGTCGCGCACCGAATTCATGCGCCGCGCCGCCTTGAACGAGGCGCAGACCGCGATCCTCAACGAAACCGTCATCCGCGTCTCGCCCGAGGTCTACGACGCCTTCATCGGGGCGATCTCGGCGCCCGCCACTCCTTTGCCGCCAAAGGCGGCAGAACGGCTGCGCCGCTCGGCGCCCTGGGACCGCTGACCAAGTGGCGCTGTCCGGCGTCGAACTGCTCGACGATACCCACAGGCTCGACGGCTTCGACTGCGGCAAGCCCGCCCTCAACGCATGGCTTTCGGGATTCGCCCGGACGAACCAGGCGAGGGGTTTCACCCGCGTCCTGGTCGTTCACGACGCGCGAGCCGTTGTCGGCTATTACGGGTTGGCGCCGAGCGTGATCCAGCCGAACAGCGCGCCCCGCGCCGTCCGGACCGGGCGACCGCCCGACCCGATCCCCTGCCTGCTGATCGGACAGCTTGCCGTCGACCGGCGCCATGCCGGGCAGGGCATCGGCAGCGCCCTGGTCAGGGATGCGCTCCGGCGCTGTATTGCCGGCGCTGACATTGTCGGCGGCCGCGCCGTCGTCGTCAGGGCGATCGACGCCGAAGCGGAACGCTACTGGCAGAGCTGGGGCTTCATTGCCGCGCGCGACAATCCGTCGGTCCTCATGCGCTCCATCCAGGACATCCGGCTCGCATTGGGTGACGCGGCCCACTAGAATTGCGCATATTTCCAGCTCGACCGCACGGGTCGGGTTCCGGCACGCTGACCAAAGGCCGGACGGGCTCTACTCGCGGCGCGCTGCCGCTCACGGAATGTCAACACAGTCCAAGGCTGACGCAGCGTGGCCGATGCGATCATCTGGTGCGCGTCAACACGGACGCGCTCACACGCCGCGCCGAGGCGGTCGCAGAGGCGAAGAAGGATCCGAGCTGCGCACCATAACCGCGCCGGCCTCGACGCGTTGGAAAGAAGGTAGCAGGCGGCGTCAAAAAGAACCGAGACAGACGGTGCAGCAGTCAGCATGTTCCGGGGTTTATAGACTGGACGGATATGTTACGATCCACCCCGGCGTCAGTCGCGGGCCGGTCGGGAAGCGGGGTTCCAGGACGATGAAACATCTGTCGTCGACAGGTCATCGCTGCCAGGGCGGTCGTCGGCTCCTGCCGTTGGTGGCCTTTCTGGGCCTTGCATTCATGCTGACCCAGGCCGTCGCCTCGAGCGGGCAGCGGCATGCCGATCCCTCGCTGGAGGCGCTTCTTCCGTCCACGCTGGGGGGTGCGTCTCTCGTGCGGGAAAGCCAGAACGGAACTGATTTGACCAGGCAGAGCCAGCCCTTCGACGCCTTCCTGGCGAAGCTCGGCAAGGTGCGCGGCGACTTCACCGTCGCAAGCGCCTACGCCACCTCCGGGCTGGCGGCCGAGATCGGGGCCTGGCGCGTCTCCGGCCTGAGCGGGGAACAGCTCTTGCCGGGCTTCAAGGCCGCCCTTCAGGCGTCGAGCACGGTGCCGCTTGCCGAAAGCCGGGAGAATATCGACGGCCGGAGCGTCCTGCGTCTCGGCGAACCCGGCCAGATGGCGCGCGGGCCGCTCTACGTGCTGCCCTACAGGGACTGCCTGCTTTTCGTCCAGACGAACGACGAGGGCCTCGCCGGAGAAGCCGTCGGTAAGTTTCCGCAATGACGGTCTCCCGCACGGGGCCGCCCCGACACCGGATCTCTGCGCTCAGATCTCGGCGTTGACGATGAAGCCCGCGTCGACGAGCAGGGTCGCCGACGTCACGTAGCTGGCGTCGTCCGACAGGAAAAAGGCGATCGCGGCGGCGAGTTCGGACGGGTCCGCGACCCTGTGCAGCGCGATGCGGTCGAGATAGTATTTCATCACTTCAGGCTCATCCAGCATGCCCGCGCTCATCGGCGTGGCCACCGCGCCCGGCTCCACGACGTTGACGCGGATGCCCTTTCCGCCGAGCACGGAGCCCAGTGCCTTGCCAAGCATGCTGATCGCCCCCTTGGTCCCGCAATAGGCGACCTGGGTGGGTGCGCCCACATGGGCGGAGATCGAGGAGACCATGACGATGGAGCCGCCCGTGCCCTGCCGCACCATGTGCTTGGCCGCTTCCGTGCAGACGACCCAGGCCCCGCGCACATTGATCTCGAACAACTCGTCGAACGCCTCGATGGACGTGTCGTCCCACGTCATGAACGGATTGATGGCGGCATTGGAGACGACGTGATCGATGCGGCCGCCGCGGCGCACGGTCTCCTCCACCATGGCAACGACTTCGTCGGGCCGGCGCATGTCCGCCACCACCGGGAAGGCTTCGCCGCCCGCCTCCCTGACCTTTGCGAGCGTTTCCGAGGGATCGAGCCCCGGCCGCTGGTTGAGCGCCACCAGCGCGCCTTCCGAGGCCAGGCGCACCGCGGTGGCCTGGCCGATGCCGGTCATCGCGCCGGTGACCAGCGCAACCTTTCCTTCGAAACGACGCTGCATGTCCGTTCTTCCCTTCAATGGCGTGATCGGTTCAGAAGATGGCGATCGGGTTCCAGGGCGTTCCCGTCGCGCCGGGCAGCCTCAGCGGCAGCCCGGCGACCATGAACTCCCAGCGGCCCTCCTCCTCGCAGGCGCGCGCGACGTCCTCCAGGTTGAGGCTGTCGGACACGCACATGCCCATCGCCACGATCTGCAGCGGATGGAGCGGATAGGGCATCCCTTCGACGTTGCTGGGCACCGTCTCACCGTCCCCGTCGGGCAGGAAGGCGGCGATGCGGCGCTCGTGCATCCACGGCACCGTGTCGACGTGCAGACCCGCCTTGCCCTCGCCGGCCGGCGCGTATTCGTTGTTCCAGGGTCCCAGCGCCAGGCGCCGGGCGTGATGGCCGGTGCGGAAAACCAGGATGTCGCCTTCGCCCAGGCGCACGCCCTGGGCCGCCTCAATGGCCTCCAGTTCCGCCCGCGTCACCGCCTCGCCCGGCTCCAGCCAGTCGACGCCGCGATGCCGCGCCGCGTCGAGCAGGACGCCGCGCCCGACGATGCCGTTCGAATAGGCGGTGATCGCGCCCCAGTCCGAGCCCTGCGACGTCAGCGTCGAGACCGGCTTGCCGTTGTAGAGCTGTCCCCTGTAGCCGACATGGTTCAGCGCATCGACATGGGTGTGGCAATCGCCATGGCTGGCCATCGCCAGATAGCACATGCCGAAGGACAGCCCCGTCGGGCTGACCGGCAGGTCATGCATCCGCGACATGAGATGCACCGCCGGGCTTGGGTTGTCGGGGCCGGCCGCCTTGTTGATGGGGATCGCCATCGACACCGTGCGGCCCGATTTCACCAGCCGAGCGGCAGCCGCGACCTTCTCCGGGGTGAGATAGTTCATCGTGCCGCGATCGTCGTCGGCTCCCCAGCGTCCCCAGTTCTTGACCTTCTCGAATATCGCGTCGAACTCCGCGAGGGAGACGGGAGCCGGCGGTGTCAGCTTGCGGGTCATGTCCATCCTCTCAACCAGGTTTGCGCCTCTGCGAAATCGACCGGGCCGGCGGAAGCCACCGGCCCGGTCGACGGAGGGGCTCATTGCTTCGGGGCGGTTGCCGCGAGGATCGTGTCGACATTCTCGCCGGTCACGAAGATCAGGCCCGAATCGGCGGTGGCCGGCAGCGGATTCTGCAGCCATTTGTCCATGCCGAGGTTGCGGATGATGTCGTTGTGGAACGTGTAGAGGTAGAGAACGGCGAAGAAGTCCATGGTCTCGTACTTCTCCATGTTGATCATCTTGACCGAGCCGTCCTTGATGGAGTTCAGGAACTCCCGTCCGGCTTCGTTCGACGTCACGATGATCTGGCCCGCCTTTCCGGCTTCCGTCACCGCGCGCACGATGCCGGGACCGGCCTCCGAATCGAAGCCCACCATTCCGGTGAGGTCCGGGTTGCCCTGGATTTCGGCCTGGACCATCGGACCCAGGTCGGTCTGCATCGTGGCGGCGGAGAAGCTTTCCGTGTGCAGGGTGCAGCCGCTGCATTCGGAGAGGACTTTTTCCAGGCCTTTCGCCCGCTGCTGGTTGCACTGGTAGACGGTGTCGGCGAAGACGGCGACGTTGGCTTCGCCGTTCGAGAGGGCGATGATCTGGTTGGCCAGTAGTTCGGCCTCGTGTTCGCAGACGTAACCGACCTCGCCCGCGTTGCCTTCTTTCGGTTCCGGTTCCTCGGCGGTGAACTGGCCGAACACCGGGATCTTCGCTTCGTGCGCCTTCTTGTAGGCCTCCGGCGCGTCCGACTGCGGGCGGGCGTTGTTGACGATCGCCGCGGGGTCGGCCTGGACCGCCTGGCTCATGCAGTTCTGGAAGGCGGCGACTTCGAACTTGGCGTCGCAGACTTTCGTCTGGTAGCCGGCCGCGTCGGCCGCGGCTTCGAATCCTTTGACCTGCGCGACGCAGCCGGGGATCGACTGATCGCAGCCGATGAAGTAGAGGAGCGAGCCCTTCTGCGGCGTGATCGGGCCGAATTCGTTGGCTTCGATCGCGGTCGGCGTCTGGCTCGATTCGGCCGCCGATTCTTTCGCCGCGGTCAGGACCGCGTCGCCGGCGGACGAGGAGCCGGACGAGCCGGCGGCTTCTTCACCCCCTACGCTGCCCGCGGACGTGCTGGTGGTCGAGCTGCCACCGCCACCACAGGCGGCGAGCAACCCGGCAAGGGCGAGGAGCGCGCACAGCGAGAACAGCTTCGTCTT
>JAFKJW010000036.1 GCA_017305925.1 Hyphomicrobiales bacterium
GTGCCATTGTCGCTGACCACCGTATGCGGCTTGCCGAGCATCCCGATCAGCCGTGTCAATTCCCGAGCGACCCGTACGCCCGAGAGCGACGTGTCGGCCACCAGCGCCAGGCATTCCCGCGAGTAGTCGTCCACCACGCACAGGATGCGGAACCGCCGACTGCACGTCAAGGTGTCAGAGACGAAGTCCAGCGACCAGCGCTGGTTTGGCCCATCCGGCAGTACCATCGGCGCCCGCGTGCCCAAGGCCCGCTTGCAGCCACCGCGACGGCGGACCCGCAGGTTCTCCTCGCGATATATCCGCAGCAGCTTCTTGTGGTTGGCCTCATGACCTCACGCGCCAGCAGATAACCGAGGCGCCGATAGCCGAACCGGCGGCGCTCCGCCGCCAGCTCGCGCAACCGTTGCCGCAATGGACCATCGTCCGGCCGCGACGATCGATATCGGATCACTCGCCTGCTCACCCCGACCAGATCGCACGCCCGACGCTCGCTCAGCCCGTGAAGTTCACGAGCATGGGCGACGGCTTCCCGCTTAGCGCCGGGCGTCACCATTTTTTTGATGCAAGATCCTTCAGCACCACGTTGTCGAGCATCGCTTCGGCCAGCAGCTTCTTCAGCCGGACATTCTCCTCCTCGAGCGTCCGCAGCCGCCGTGCCTCGGACACCTCATCGCTTCGTGCCACTTCAAGGGCGGCCGGAACTTCCGTGATCTAGGCGGATATCGCACTCTTGATAACCGGCATCTAAATGGAAATTGCTGTACGGGCCGGGGTCGATGCACGACCTGACCGACACGGATTACACGGTCTAATAAATTCTGGTTGTACTCGATGGTCATTAAAAGTGGAATAGGATAGGGCTCGATGCAATGGGCCTGTCCGACCAGAATCGGCTTTGGACTCTCATTTTGAATAAGCAAGCCTTGTCCCCGGCAGCACAGTCTAGAGATCGTCCGAAATACGAACCACTGCCTTGCCTGAGCCGGTCCCCGACAGCCCGTGAGTCATTGCCGCGGCATAATCGCCAAACGGAAAGATCTTTCCTACCGGCGGCGACAGGCGCCCTTCCTCGACCCATTCAAGCAAGCGAATGAGATGGCCTCGCGTCCGTCCGGGCTCGAACAATTGAAACTGACGCACATCGACCCCAACCAGCGCGGCGCCTTTCATCAGCGACAGATTGACGGGAAGCCTTGGAATCAGGCCGCCGGCAAACCCAACGACCAAATGGCGACCACCCCAGGCCTGCGCGCGGAACGCCGGCTCGAAGAGGGGCCCACAGACGGGGTCGAATACCACCGTGGGCCCTTGGCGGTCGCACAGCGCCTTCAGTCTGTCCCGCCACCCGTCCGGCTCCGTGTCGATGGTCTGCTGAGCGCCATTTGCCAACGCGAAGGCGCGTTTCGTCTCGGTCGATGCCGCGGCGATGATCTCGGCGCCCAGGATGCGCCCGATCTGGATCGCGGCAGTCCCCACACCGCCGGCCGAGCCGAAGACGAGCATGCACTCGCCGGCGGCGATCGCGGCCCGGTCGACCAGGCCGTGCAAGGCTGTCAGGTAATTGGTCCGGAAGATCGCAGCTTCCTCCATCGTCATGGCATCGGGAATGCGCGCGACCATGTTCTCCTTTGCGGCGACGTATTCGGCCAGACCGCCGCCGAAGCCGAAGGCCATCACTCGATCGCCGTGTCGGACGGTCTGCACCCCCTCGCCTGTTGCTACGACGGTCCCACCAATCTCCTGGCCAGGCACAAAC
>JAFKJW010000141.1 GCA_017305925.1 Hyphomicrobiales bacterium
AAACCTCCCTGAAGGTCATGCGGAGACCATGCTGTCGCGCGGCATCGTGCCGGTCCACGGCATCGCCGAGGCTTTCGATGCGGCCGAAGCGGCGGCGTTTGTCGGCGAGGCGTGGCGCGCTGCGTCGCCCCCCTCTGGCCTGCCGGCCATCTCCCCCTCAAGGTGGGAGATCAGCCAATCGCCGGCGCTGAAGCTGCCGATCTCCCCCCTTGAGGGGGAGATGGCCGGCAGGCCAGAGGGGGGTGCCTCAACCCCCGACGAGGCCGCCGCCAAATCGCTGCTGCGCGACGCCGGCCTGCCCGTTCCGGGCGGCATCCGCGCCGCCTCCGTCGAAGCCGCTGTCGCGGCTGCCGAAACCTTGGGCTTCCCCGTCGCGCTGAAGGCGCTCGGCGTGGCCCACAAGTCCGAAGCCGGCGCGGTGGTGCTCAACCTGAAGGACGCGGCCGCCGTCCGCGAAGCCGCAGCGCGCCTCTTGCCCCTCGGCAGCGGCCTCTATGTCGAGCGCATGGTCTCCGGCGGCGTGGCCGAACTCATCGTCGGCGTCACGCGCGACCCGCTGTTCGGCCCGGTGATGACGCTCGGCACCGGCGGCGTGCTGGTCGAGCTGCTGAAGGATTCCGCCACGCTTCTGCTGCCCGCCTCGCGCGCCGAGATCGATGCGGCCTTGCGCGGCTTAAAAATGTTCCCGCTTCTCGACGGCTATCGCGGCCGCGCCAAGGCCGATGTCGCGGCCGCCGTCGATGCCGTCGAGAAGATCGCAGCCTTCGCGCTCGCCCACGCCGCGACGCTCGCCGAGATGGACGTCAACCCGCTCATCGTCTGCGCTGAAGGGCAGGGCGCCTGGGTCGCCGACGCGCTGATGGTATTCGGACGGCCGGAATGACGTCCGGCAGGACAGAGGGGGGCGCGACAAAGATCGACCCCGAAGGAGAACCCAATGACCGAAGTCGTCACCACCCGCCGCGACGGCGCCGTTCTGGAAGTCACGCTCGACCGCCCGAAGGCCAACGCCATCGACCTCAAAACCTCGCGGCTGCTGGGCGAGACGTTCAAGGCCTTCCGCGACGATCCGCGCTTGCGCGTCGCCATCGTGAAAACGGCGGGGGAAAAATTCTTCTCCGCCGGCTGGGATCTCAAGGCGGCCGCCGCCGGCGACGCGGTGGACGGCGACTACGGCGTGGGCGGCTTCGGCGGCTTGCAGGAGCTGCTCGACATGAACAAGCCGGTGATCGCCTGCGTCGACGGCATGGCGGTCGGCGGCGGCTTCGAGCTGGCGCTTTCCTGCGACCTGATCTATGCCTCCGACCATTCGAGCTTCGCGCTGCCGGAGATCAAGGCCGGCACGCTGGCCGACGCCGCCACCATCAAGCTGCCGAAGCGCATCCCCTATCATGTCGCGATGGACCTCCTCCTCACCGGCCGCTGGATGGACGTGGCCGAGGCGCATCGCTGGGGCCTCGTCAACGAGGTCCTGCCGAAGGAGAAGCTGGAGGAGCGCGTCTGGGAGGTCGCCCGCCTGCTCGCCTCGGGCCCGCCGCTGGTCTTCGCCGCCATCAAGGAAGTCGCCCGCGCGGCCGAGTCCATGGGCTTCCAGGAGGCGATGAACTGGATCAACCGGCGCAAGTTCCGTACCGTGGACACGCTCTACGGCTCTGAAGACAACATGGAAGGCTTCAAGGCCTTCGCCGAAAAGCGCGATCCGGTGTGGAAGGGGCGGTGAGGCAGGGCAACTGCCTGAAAGCATCCCCGGGGTCGAGTTCCTTCGCGCCCCCTCTGCCCGGCAGGACAGAGAGGGGCAACATAGGGCGCCATGCCTGATAGGCGATTATCTCCACCCGCCTCCGGATCGCATTGACGTTAAACCCGTTTCCCCGGATCGTGCGAAAACGATCGGAGGGCAGATGGCTTCGCAGTCGGGGTCGGTAAAGGTCATCTATGCGGCGCTTGCCGGCAATCTGCTGATCGCCGTGACGAAATTCGTCGCCGCCTTCTTCACCGGCAGCTCCTCGATGCTGTCGGAGGGCGTTCACTCGCTGGTCGACACCGGCAATGGCGGCCTGCTGCTCTACGGCCTGCACCGCGCGAACCGGCCGGCGGACAGGACCCATCCGTTCGGCCACGGCCGCGAGCTCTATTTCTGGAGCTTCGTGGTGGCGCTGCTGGTCTTCGCGCTCGGCGCCGGCGTCTCCTTCTATGAGGGCGTCGTCCACATCCGCGCGCCCGAACCGGCGCGCAACATGACCGTCAACTATGTCGTGCTCGGCCTCTCCATCGTCTTCGAAGGCGGCTCATGGCTGGTGGCGCTGAAGGAGTTCCGCGCCGGCAAGGGACGGATGGGCTATTTCGAGGCGGTCCGCAAAAGCAAGGATCCGAGCGTCTTCACGGTTCTCTTCGAGGACACGGCAGCCCTTCTCGGCCTCTTGATCGCGCTGGTCGCGGTGTCGGCAGCGCATCTCCTGGACATGCCGGCGCTCGACGGCTGGGGGTCGATCGGCATCGCGCTGGTCCTCGGCGCCACCGCCCTGCTGCTCGCCCGCGAATGCAAGGGCCTTCTGATGGGCGAGGCGGCCTCGCCGGAGGTGCAGGCAGCGCTTTTGCGCATCGCGCAGGCGGACCCGGAGGTGTCGGCCGCCAACGGCGTGTGGACCGTCCATCTCGGGCCCAGCCAGATCCTCGCCGGCCTCAGCCTGGAATTCGAGGACAATCTGGCCGCGCCGGAGATCGAGGCCTGCGTGATGCGGCTGGAAGCGGCGCTGAAGGCCGAGGTGCCGGACCTCGTCGGCATCTTCGTCAAGCCGCAGACCTCGGAGCTCTGGAAGCGGCGACGGCTGCGCATCGCCGACTGACGTTCAGGACAGGAACGGCGCCGCCTTCATGCTCGCCGGTATGCCGACGCCCAGCCGCTTCAAGACGGTCGGCGCGAGCTGCAACTGGTCGAGCAGCGGGTCGCCGGCTGGCCCCTTTGCCGGGCCGAAATAATAGAGCGCCACGTCCTGCATCTCCGCGTCGTGGCCGCCATGGTGGCCGCGCAGCGTCTGGCCGTGGTCGGCCGTCACGATCACCTCGCAGCCGGCGTCGAGCCAGCGCGGCAGGAAGCCGGCGAGCGAGGCGTCGAGCGCCTGGAGCGCGTTGTCCATCTCCACGCAGTTCTGGCCGTAGCGGTGCCCCATGGAATCGACCGTGCAGGTGTGCAGGATGCCGTAGTCGATGCCGTGCCGCTCGACCAGCCGCGTCAGCGTCGCGAGGAGGTCGACGTCGCTCGGCGTCATCTGGTTGGTGTGGTTGTAGCCGCTCATCGTGTGGAAGCGGCCATGCGTGATCGGTCCCTCCGGCTCGTCATACTCGATGTCGCGGACGGGATCGAACGGATAGCGGTTGAAGAACTCCGACCAGTAGGAATGCGTCACCGCGCCCGTCCTGCCGCCGGCCTTCGTCACCTCCGAGAAGATGTCGGGCTGGGTGACGCGCTTGCGGAACTCGTTCGAGCCGATGCCGTGCACCTGCGGCGGCACGCCGGTATGGATCGAGGCGTAGCAGCAGGCCGAGGTGGACGGCAGCACCGAGCGCATGCGCCATTTGCGCGCCGAGCCCGACTGCACCCAGCCTTCGAGGTTGCCCATGAACGGCTTCCAGTTCCGCCACGGCAGGCCGTCGAGGATGATCAGCAGGAGCTTGGATTGGAGCGGCATGGTGTCTACTCTTTAAGGCGCGAAGCCAAATCCATTTTTGGATGAAGGATGCGTATGATTTGCAGCGTTCCATCGTCCGACAGAGTATAGAAAACGAAGTGTGAGCCGACAGGATACTGAAAATAGCCCGCCCTGAAGCGGCTTGCGTTTCTCCCGATCTTTCGACCCAGCGCAAGAGCCTCGCACGTTGAGAGGATCTCACGGACGTAGCGTTCCGCCCGATCCTTGCTCCATGTTTTCTCGGTGTAATCCCAGATATCCTCAAGGTCAGCTCGCGCCGCTCGCGTCAGGCTGTATCGGCGCATATCGGCTCCCGGACACTCTTTGAGGCTGAATGCTTCAGTTGCGACACCCTCTCGCAACAGCGGCGATCAAACTATTGCGCTCTCTTCCGGGCAATAAATACTTCGGGGTCGAAGGAATCATCGATTCCGCTCTGCTCGCCTTCGATCAAGGCTGCGCGCAGGGTCCCCACATAGGCTTCCTGCTCCTCCAGAAGCTTCAGCCCGGCCTGAACGACCTCACTCGCCGACGCGTAGTGACCTTCTTCCACCTGCTGCTCTACGAACTCGCTGAATGGCGTATCGAGTGAAATGGTGGTGCGCTTGTTCATTCTGAAAGAATACCAGATTGCGCGCGCCCGGCCAATCGCACTCCCTCCTCAGTTCCCCGCCGCGGCCATGCGGCGGCCGGCGATCGCCTTCTCCAGCCACCCGAGCTCCATCTCGGGCACGGAGGAGAGCAGGAGGTCGGTATAGGCGTCGAAGGGCGGCGTCAGCACCTGGCTCTTCGGCCCGTAGCGGACCACCTCGCCGCGATACATCACCGCGATCGAATCGGCGATCGCCTTCACGGTCGCCAGGTCGTGGGTGATGAACATGTAGGCGACGTCCTCCTCCGCCTGGAGGGCGAGCAGCAGCTTGAGGATGCCGTTGGCGACCAGCGGGTCGAGCGCGCTCGTCACCTCGTCGCAGATGATCAGCTTCGGCTTGGCGGCGAGCGCGCGCGCGATGCAGACGCGCTGCTTCTGGCCGCCGGAAAGCTCCGCCGGATAGCGGTCGACGAAGCCCTTGCCCATCTCGATCTTTTCGAGCAGCTCGGCGATCCGCTGGTCGCGCTCGCGCCCGCGCATGTTGAAATAGAATTCCAGCGGCCGGCCGATGATCGTGCCCACCGTCTGGCGAGGGTTCATCGCCACGTCCGCCATCTGGTAGATCATCTGCAATTCGCGCAGGTCGTTCTTCGTCCGGTCCTTCAAGGCGTTGGAGAGCGTGCGTCCGGCAAACGTGATGGAGCCTTCCTGCGGCGGCAGAAGCCCGGTGATCGCGCGCGCCAGCGTCGACTTGCCCGAGCCGGATTCGCCGACGACCGCCAGCGTCTGGCCGGGATGGATGTCGACCGACACGTTCTTCAGCACCTTCACCTCGCCGCCGCCATAGGAGGCGGTGACGTTTTTGACCGACAGGACGGGCGCCGTGGTGGGCGTCTTCTCGGCATGCTCGATATGGTGCACCGAGACGAGCGCGTTGGTGTATTCCTGCCGCGGCTCCTTGATGATCTGGCGCGTGCCGCCCCATTCCACCAGCCTGCCGTGGCGCAGCACCATGATCTCGTCCGAGACCTGCGCCACGACCGCGAGGTCGTGGGTGATGTAGAGCGCGGCGACGCCGGTGTCGCGGATGGCGTCCTTGATCGCCGCCAGCACGTCGATCTGCGTGGTCACGTCGAGCGCCGTGGTCGGCTCGTCGAAGACGATCAGATCCGGCTCCGAGCAGAGCGCCATCGCCGTCATCACGCGCTGGAGCTGGCCGCCGGACACCTGGTGCGGATAGCGCTCTCCGATCGTCTCCGGGTTGGGCAGGCTGAGCTTCCTGAAGAGCGCGACGGCGCGCTTCTCCAGTTCCGCGCGCTTGCCCGTGCCGTGCTCCAGCGCTGCCTCCACCACCTGGTCCATCAGCCGGTGCGCCGGATTGAAGGCGGCGGCCGCCGATTGCGCCACGTAGCAGACCTCGCGTCCGCGCAGCGCCCGCACGCCCTTCGCCCCGCCCTTCAGGATGTCGCGGCCGTTGAGGATGACCTCGCCGCCGGTGATCTTCACCCCGCCGCGGCCATAGGCCATGGAGGAGAGCCCGATGGTGGACTTGCCCGCGCCGGACTCGCCGATCAGGCCGAGCACCTTGCCCTTTTGCAAGGTGAGCGAGACGCCGTGCACGATCGTCACCTGCTTCGGCTCCTCGCCGGGCGGATAGACGGTCGCCTCGATCTTCAGGTTGCGGATGTCGAGCAGGGGCCCGTCATGCGCCGTCTTCGCCGCCGCCTTAGCCATTGCCGCGGCCTCCCTTGAGGTCGGTGGTGCGGTTGAGGATCCAGTCGGCGACGAGGTTCACCGAGATGGCGAGCAGCGCGATCGCGGCGGCCGGGATCAGCGCGGCGGGAATGCCGAAGACGATGCCGTCCTTGTTCTCCTTCACCATGCCGCCCCAGTCGGCGTTCGGCGGCTGCACGCCGAGCCCGAGGAACGACAGCGCCGAGAGGAACAGCACCGCGTAGATGAAGCGCAGGCCGAGCTCCGAGATGAGCGGCGACAGCGCGTTGGGAAGGATCTCGCGGAAGATGATCCACACCATGCCCTCGCCGCGCAGCTTCGCCGCCTCGACGAAGTCCATCACGTTGATGTCCACCGCGACGGCGCGCGACAGCCGGTAGACGCGGGTGGAATCGAGGACCCCCATCACCAGGATGAGCGTCACGACGTTCGACGGCAGCACCGAGAGCACGACCAGGCCGAAGATCAGGGTCGGGATCGACATCAGGAGGTCGACGAGCCGCGACATCCCCGTGTCGAACCAGCCGCCGACGACCGCCGCCGTGAAGCCGAGGATGGCTCCCAGCGAGAAGGAGAGCGCCGTCGCCAGCACGGCGATGAAGATGGTGATTCGGGCGCCGTAGATCATGCGCGATAAGAGGTCGCGTCCGATGTTGTCGGTGCCCAGCAGGTGTGTCGAGGACATCGGCTCCCACACGCCGCCGACGATCTCGGCATTGCCGTGCGGCGCCAGCCAGGGCGCGAACACGGCGCAGATGAGGAAAACGCCCGTCACGAGGAGGCCGATCCAGGCGCCCGTCGGGATCCGCTTGATGTCGAGCATGCCCGCCTCCTACTTCGGATGCCTGAGCCGTGGATTGGCGAGAATGGCCGCGATGTCGGCGACGATGTTGAGCAGGATGTAGACGGCCGCGAACACCAGCCCCACCGCCTGCACCACCGGCACGTCGCGCTTGGTGACGTGGTCGACCAGGTACTGTCCCATGCCGGGATAGACGAAGATCACCTCGATCACCACCACGCCGACGACGAGATAGGCGAGGTTGAGCATCACCACGTTGACCACCGGCGCGATGGCGTTGGGGAAGGCGTGCTTGCGGATGATGTCGATCGGCCTGAGCCCCTTCAGCTCGGCCGTCTCGATATAGGCCGACTGCATGACGTTGAGGATCGCCGCGCGCGTCATGCGCATCATGTGGGCGAGCACGACGAGCGTCAGCGCCGCCGCCGGCAGCACGACCGCCTGCAGGCGTTGCAGGAAGGGCATGCCGTCGAAGACCGTCGAGATGGCGGGGAAGATCTGCCACTTCACCGCGAAGAAGTAGACCAGCAGGTAGCCGATGAAGAATTCGGGGAAGGAGGTCGAGGCGAGCGCCAGGCCGGAGATCAGCTTGTCGATCGGCCCGTTGCGGTAGCGCACCGCGAGCAGGCCGAGCAGGATCGCCAGCGGCACGGCGACGACCGCCGCGCAGCCGGCGAGGAAGAGCGTGTTCTCCAGCCGTCCGCCGATCGAGGTGGCGATGTCCTGGCCGCTGGTCAGCGCCTTGCCGAGGTCGCCGGTCAGCACCCCGCCGAGCCACCGGAAGTAGCGGACATAGGCCGGGTCGTCGAGGCCGAGCTGCTCGCGCAAATTGGCCAGCGCCTGCGGCGTCGCCGCCTGCCCGAGGATGGACTGGGCGACGTCGCCGGGCAGGATCTGCGTGCCCGCGAAGATCAGCACCGAGACGGCGAACAGGAGGACGACGCCCAGCGCGAGGCGCTGGGCGACCAGCTTGAGGATGGGCGAGGACATCGCCGGGCCGCGGTCAGGCGGCCAGCCAGCACATGGCCAGCGCGTAGCCGTTGCACATCTCCTGCGCGGGGTTGCTGACCCAGCCCTCGACGCCCTTGCCGCTGGCGTCGATATACTGGTTGAAGAAGGGCACGATCAGGCCGCCCTCGTCGCGCATGATCATGGCCATGTCGCGATACATCTTCTTGCGCTTGTCCTGGTCGAGCTCGCCGCGCGCGGCGACGACCATCTTGTCGAACTCCGGCCGCTTCCAGCGCGTGTCGTTCCAGTCGGCGCTGGAGACGTAGGCGGTCGAGTACATCTGGTCCTGCGTCGGCCGCCCGCCCCAGTAGGAGAGCGAGAAGGGCTGCTTGTTCCACACCTCCGACCAATAGCCGTCGCCCGGCTCGCGCTTCACCTCGATGGTGATGCCGCACTGCGCGCAGGTCTGCTGGTAGAGCTGCGCCGCATCGACCGCGCCGGGGAAGGCGACGTCGGAGGTCCTGAGCAGGATCGAGCCCGAATGGCCGGACTTCTTGTAGAATTCCGCCGCCTTCTCCGGGTCGAACTTGCGCTGCTCGATGTCGTTGGAGAACAGCGGATAGGCCTCGTTGATCGGGAAGTCGTTGCCGACCGAGCCGTAGCCCAGCAGGATGCGCTTCAGCATGTCCTCGCGGTCCATGGCCAGCTTCAGCGCCATCCTCAGGTCGTTGTTGTCGAAGGGCGCGGTGTCGCAGAACATGTTGAAGGGATAGAAGCCGCGCCCGGACACGTTCTGGATCGTCACGCCCGGCACGCGCTTGACGAGGTCGACGACCTTCGGCTCGACGCGGTTGATCATGTTGACCTGGCCGCCCTGCAACGCGGCGATGCGCGCCGTCGCGTCGTTGATGACGATGATCTCGACCTGGTCGGCATGGCCGAGCTTGTCGCCCTGCCAGTAATTGGCGTACTTCTCGCCGCCGTAGCGCACGCCCGGCTCGTTGATCGTCACCTTGTAGGGGCCGGCGCTGATGCCGGCATTGGGGTCGTCCTTGCCGCCGTTCGGCTGGATGACGAGGTGGTAGTCCGCCATCAGGTAGGGGAAGTCGGCGTTCGGATCCTTGAGGGTGACGACGACCGCGTCACCGTCCACCTTCATGGAATCGATGCCCTGGAGAATGCCGAGGGCGGCCGATTTCGAGGCGGCGTCGCCGTGGCGTTCCAGCGTGGCCTTGACGTCCTCGGGCCCCACGGTCTTGCCGTTGTGGAACTCGATCCCCTTGCGGATCTTCATCGTCCAGGTCTTGGCGTCGGGGGTGGAGCCGATCTCCTCGGCGATGCGGTTCTCCAGGCTGCCGTCGGGGTTCAGCTCGACCAGCAGCTCGCCCCAGCACTTGCCGAAGTTGAAGTTCACCTGGGAAAGGTTGAGCGCCGGGTCGAGCACGTTGGAGGACTCGCCGCCCTGCAGGCCGGCCTTCAGCACGCCGCCCTTCTGCGGCGTCTGCGCCTTCACCGCGTCGGTGAACATCGTATTGGCGAGCGCCGCCGAGACGCCAAGCGCCGCCGTCCGCCCCAGGAAGTCACGCCGGCTGAGCCGGCCCGCTGTCACGAGCTTGCTCAGATAGTCGGTTTCGTCACGCATGGTGCTTTCCTCACTCCGTTGCTGCCTGTTGGCATTTCCCCTTGTGGGCGGATATTGTCCGCAACAGCGCTCCCTCCGCAAGACCAAATGCGACAGAGAGTGGCGCAAACGGCACGTGCCTGTGGACCAATCAGGAGAGTGGCGGCAATTTGAACCGATTGAACGGCCGATATCTCTCGGCCCACCGGCAGGGCATCGTTGAAAAGGATCATTGGAGGTGCTATTTCGAGTGCTTGGAACAGGTCTCCTGAAAATGCCCCATGCCGTTCTCGCCGAAGTCACCGCAAGCGTATCGGAGCTCAAGAGGAATCCGATGAAGACCGTCGCTGCCGGCGAGGGTTTTCCGGTTGCGATCCTGAACCGCAACGAACCCGCCTTCTATTGCGTCCCGGCGGGAGCGTTCGAGGCCATGATGGATCGTCTGGAAGACATTGAATTGAACGCGCTTGCGGATGCCCGCGAGGAGGACAAGCGCGTCCGCGTGTCGCTTGATGAGCTATGAGCTCGAATTTCTGGAGACCGCGCTGCGGGAGTGGAAAAAGCTGGACGCCAACACGCGCGAGCAGTTTCGCAGGAAACTCGCCGAGCGTTGCGAGAATCCGCGCGTACCTTCCGCCAAGCTGCGAGGCGCAAAGGATCGCTACAAGATCAAGCTTCGCAGCTCCGGCTACAGGCTGGTCTACGCAGTCGAGGAGGAGCGCCTCGTCGTCCTCGTCATAGCGGTCGGCAGGCGCGACCGGGCCGAGATATACGACATCGCGAAGCAGCGCTGACGTTCAGGACAGCGGGATGGCGTTTCCGTCCTTGCCTGCCTGGTAGGTCTGCGACAGGCGCTCGTAGGTGGCGGCGATCCGGTCGATCCTGCGCCGCAGCCTCTCGCCCTCCGGCCCGGCCGTCGCTTCGGCGAGCCTGCGCAGGGAAAAGCTCTTCCAATAGGCGTTTTCGGCGTTGTAGCCGCCGGGGTCGAGGGTGAAGACCTCCTTCAGGATCTTCAGGTCGTGCGGGATGGCGAAGGAGTCGCGCGAATCCTCGTGGCTGAACAGATAGTAGAAATTGTCGAAGCCCGTCCAGGTGATGGCCGAGAGGCAGAGCGAACAGGGCTCGTGGGTGGCGAGGAAGATGCAGTCCTTCGTGTCGGGCCGCGTCCCCTTCGGCAGCTCGTAGAAGCGCTTCAGGCAATGCATCTCGCCGTGCCAGAGCGGGTTCTCGATCTCGTTGTTGGTCTCGGCGACGACCAGCGACAGGTCGTCTTTGCGCAGGATCGCCGCGCCGAAGAGCTTGTTGCCGGCTGCCACGCCCCTCTTCGTCAGGGGCACGATGTCCTGCTCGATCACGTCGAACAGCCGGTGGATCAGCGCCGCGTCGGCCATCTTCTCAATCTCCGCCCGGAAGGTGGATTTCATAGGGCTCCGGGAAGTAGGCTTCCTCCAGATTCTGCCCGTCGCCGCCCCGGTCGACGACGACGAAGTCCTGGCTGTCGCCGAACGGGGTGAGCACGCCGTGCCAGCGCCCCCTCGGATAGTTCACGCCCTGTCCCGGCTGCGTCAGGAACGCCTCCGGCCTGCCCGGGCCGTCCGGCGCGTCGGGGCAGACGACCACCACGAAGGGCCGCGGCGACAGCGGCACGAAAGCCTGGCTGCCGAGCGGGTGGCGCTCGACCATGGTCAGCTTCAGCGGGAATTCGTACGGCGTGGCCTTGAAGAGCGAGATCAGCACCCGCGCGTTCGGGCCGGCGGCCTCGACCTTGGCGAGGTCGTGGTAGCGCTCGCACCTGCCGCCGTTGATCGGATAGTGATGCGCGCCGTCCGTCTCGATGACGTCGCCGAAAGGCGCGAAATTTTCCCGCGTCAGCGGCCGGGCAACGATGATGCGGCTCATTCGGCAAGTGCAGCGCGATCGCTACCCCCCTCTGTCCTGCCGGACATCTCCCCCCTTAGGGGGGAGGTCGGCAGCTTCGGCATTTCTGCCATGCTGGAGATTGGCGAAATCCGGAATGCCAGCCGATCTCCCCCCTTGAGGGGGAGATGTCCGGCAGGACAGAGGGGGGTGCCAGCAAAAGAAGGCATCAGCGCTTCCACAGCTTCATGTGCCGGTTGACGTCCTTGTAGAGCAGGTAGCGGAAGCGGCCCGGCCCGCCGGCATAGCAGGCCTGCGGGCAGAAGGCGCGCAGCCACATGAAGTCGCCCGCCTCCACCTCCACCCAGTCGCCGTTCAGCCGATAGACGGCCTTGCCCTCCAGCACGTAGAGCCCGTGCTCCATGACATGCGTCTCGGGGAAGGGAATGACGCCGCCCGGCTCCAGGGTGACGATGGTCACATGCATGTCGTGGCGGAGATCGGCCGGATCGACGAAGCGCGTCGTCGCCCAGCACCCGCCGGTGTCCGGCATGGCATTGGGCGCGATGTCGTTCTCGTTGGCGAAGATCGCCTCGGGCGCCTCGATGCCCTCCGCGGCCTCGTAGGCCTTGCGGATCCAGTGGAAGCGGGCGGCTGCCTTGCCGTCGTTGCGCACCGTCCAGCGTGCGCCGGGCGGCAGGAAGGCGTAGCCGCCGGGCGTGAGCCGGTTCGTCATGCCCGGCAGCGTGACGGTCAGCTCGCCCTCGACCACGAACAGTACGCCCTCGGCTTCGCTGTCGGGCTCCGGCCTGTCGCTGCCGCCGCCCGGCTGCACCTCCATCACATATTGCGAGAACGTCTCGGCAAAACCCGACAGCGGCCGCGCGATCACCCAGGCGCGGGTCTTCTCCCAATGCGGCAGGAAGCTCGCCACGATGTCGGAGAACTCGCGTTTCGGGATCACCGCATAGGCTTCGGTGAACACCGCGCGGTCGGTGATCAGGTCGGTCTGCGGCGGCAGCCCGCCATGCGGGGCGTAATAGGTGCGGGTCATGCGGGAAGCCTTGCGAAATCGATCGGACGGAAAGGGGCGGCGTAGGGCGCAGCCATCGGACACCTACGCCGGCAGCAGCGCGTCGAGGCGCAGGCGCGCGATGCGCTCCACCTGCCGGCAGGCGGTGGCGAATTCGCTTGCCGCGTCGTTGGCGAGCCGCCTCTCGAACGCGCCGAGGATCGACGCCTTCGTGTTGTCGCGCACCGCGATGATGAACGGAAAGCCGAATTTCTCCGTATAGCGGGCGTTGAGCGCCGTGAACGTCTCGCGCTCGGCGTCGGTCAGCGCGTCGAGGCCGGCGCTGGCCTGCTCCGCCGTCGATTCCGCCGTCAGCCGCTTCGCCGCCGCCAGCTTGCCGGCCAGATCCGGATGCGCCTTGAGCACGCCGAGCCGCTCGGCCTCGCTTGCCGAGCGGAAGGCGCGGCAGAGCGCGTTGTGCAGGCCGCCGGCGCTGTCATGCGCGGGCCCCAGTTCCAGTTCGAAGGCGCGCTCGGCGATCCACGGCGAATGCTCGAAGATGCCGCCGAACGTCGAGACGAACGCCTGCCTCTCCATGCGCGACGGCCTGAGCTTCGGCGCCGCATACGGATGGTGCCGGCGCCAGTGCTCGGCGATGTCGATGCGCCGCGCCACCCAGACCCGGTCGTGGCTTTTCACGTGGTCGATGAAGCGCTGGAGCGCCGCCGCCCGGCCCGGCCGCCCGATCAGCCGGCAATGCAGGCCGACGCTCATCATGCGCGGCCGCCCGTTCCCGCCCTCTTCATAGAGCGTGTCGAAGGCGTCGCGCAGATAGGTGAAGAACTGGTCGCCGGCCGTAAATCCCGCCTGGATCGCGAAGCGCATGTCGTTGGCGTCGAGCGTGTAGGGGATGACCAGCTGCGGCGCGATCGCGTTGCCCTGGCCGTCATGGTCGAGCCAGTAGGGCAGGTCGTCGTCATAGGTGTCGGAGATGTAGGCGAAGCCGCCTTCGGCGCAGGCGAGCCTTATCGAATTGACCGACGTGCGGCCGAGATAGAGGCCGGTCGGCCGCTCGCCGACCACCTCGGCGTGCAGCCGGATCGCCTCGACGAGGTCGGCGCGCTCCGCCGCCTCGTCATGGTCGCGGTAGTCGATCCACCTCAGCCCGTGCGAGGCGATCTCCCAGCCGGCGGCCTGCATCGCCTCCACCTGGTCGGGGGAGCGGGCGAGCGCGGAAGCGACGCCGTAGACCGTGACCGGCACGCCGGCGCCGGTGAACAGGCGGTGGAGTCGCCAGAAGCCGGCGCGCGCGCCGTATTCGTAGATCGACTCCATGTTCCAGTGCCGCTGGCCCGGCCAGGGCTGGGCGCCGGTGATCTCGGAGAGAAAGCCTTCGGAAGCCGCGTCGCCGTGCAGCACGCAGTTCTCGCCGCCTTCCTCGTAGTTGACGACGAGCTGCACGCACACCCGCGCGCCGCCCGGCCATTTCGGATCGGGCGGGTTGGCGCCATAGCCGCGCATATCCCTGACGTAGCGCATGATCCCCTCATTCGGTGGAAGCAGGATAGTGCAAGGCGGCAGATGCCACCCCCTTCAAAATATTGAAACAGTTTTTGAATCCATCGGCCGATCGATTGTGGCAATCTGGCACGAATTTCCGCATTTTCGGCGAACCGAGCGGCAGCCAGGGAGCTTAAGGGAGAATGACGACAGCCGGGAAGGGCCGCCTTACCACGCACGTGCTGGACACGGCCGGCGGC